>JAEEXJ010000086.1 GCA_016291475.1 Lachnospiraceae bacterium
GCAAGCTCTGCAACCTTCTTGGATGCGTGGATGTAAGCTGATCCGCCGCCTGCGATGATTCCTTCCTCAACAGCTGCTCTGGTAGCTGCAAGAGCATCTTCCATACGAAGCTTAGCTTCCTTCATCTCGGTCTCGGTTGCGGCACCTACTCTGATAACCGCTACGCCGCCTGCGAGCTTTGCAAGTCTCTCCTGGAGCTTTTCTCTGTCGAAGTCTGAAGTGGTCTCTTCAATCTGCTTCTTGATCTGAGCGATACGTGAAGCGATTGCTTTCTTATTGCCTTCACCGTCAACGATGATGGTGTTCTCTTTCTGTACCTTAACGCTCTTAGCGGTTCCGAGCTGATCGATGGTAGCATCCTTAAGCTCAAGTCCTACTTCTGAGGAGATAACGGTTCCGCCGGTAAGGATAGCGATATCCTCGAGCATTGCCTTTCTTCTGTCGCCGTATCCGGGAGCCTTAACAGCTACAACATTGAAGGTTCCGCGAAGCTTGTTAACGATAAGGGTGGTAAGAGCCTCACCTTCAACATCCTCAGCGATGATAAGGAGCTTTCTTCCGCCCTGAACGATCTGCTCAAGAAGGGGAAGGATCTCCTGAATATTAGAGATCTTCTTGTCGGTGATGAGGATAAGAGGATTGTCGAGAACAGCTTCCATCTTGTCCATATCGGTAGCCATGTAAGCTGAGATATATCCGCGGTCAAACTGCATACCGTCAACGGTATCAAGCTCGGTAGCCATGGTCTTGGACTCCTCGATGGTGATGACACCGTCTCCGGAAACCTTCTCCATAGCATCGGCAACCATCTGTCCTACCGCATCATCTCCTGCGGAGATTGCTGCAACACGGGCGATGTGCTCTTTGCCGTTAACCTTCTGGCTCATTGACTTGATCGCATCAACTGCAACTTCGGTAGCCTTCTTCATTCCTTTTCTGAGGATGATGGGGTTTGCTCCTGCTGCGAGGTTCTTCATTCCTTCGTTGATCATTGCCTGAGCGAGTACGGTTGCGGTAGTGGTACCGTCACCTGCTACGTCGTTGGTCTTGGTAGCAACTTCCTTAACGAGCTGTGCGCCCATATTCTCGAAGCCGTCTTCAAGCTCGATCTCTTTTGCGATGGTAACACCATCGTTGGTGATAAGGGGAGCGCCGTAGCTCTTGTCGAGAACAACATTTCTTCCCTTAGGTCCGAGTGTTACACGGACAGTATTAGCGAGGCAGTTAACACCGTTTTCAAGTGCCTGGCGAGCCTCTGCGCCGTATTTGATCTCTTTAGCCATTTTAAAATGCGCCTCCCGTTATTTTACAATTGCGAGGATATCGTTCTGCTTAACAACAATGTATTCCTCGTCATCTTCAAGCTTAACTTCTGTTCCGGCATATTTCTGATAGATTACTCTGTCGCCCTTTTTGACTTCCATCTTGACTTCTTTGCCGTCAGCGGTGATTCCGGGGCCTACAGCAACTACATCACCCTGTGAGGGCTTTTCTTTTCCTGCAGCTCCTGCAATGATGATTCCGGACTTAGTGGTCTCTTCGGCAGCTACTGCCTTAAGGACTACTCTGTCACCTAAAGGTACTAACTTCATATTGTTGCCTCCTTTTTGACGCATGAGAATGCGTTGTTGGTTTTCTCTTGTTAGCACTCATTTAATTTGAGTGCTAATCGACATTACCTATATTAGTATTTCCTATTTTGAAATGCAAGCATAAAGACAAGAATTTTGACTTTTTTTATAAATTCCTTAATCTCCGTAATACTCATCTCTCGGAACTGTGCGGAGCGCATCAATGCCAAAATACTCGGACATCATCCTGTTTTCCTCCTGGGTGGGATCATCCGATATGTCTCTGTTGATCAGAAACCATGGTTTATAGGCATATTCGGGAACAACAACTTCTCCGCCGCCGGATCTTTCGATGATATTTACTCTCTCCAGAAATTCCTCGTGGAAAGCATATGCCTCGCCGGTATGGATATAGTAATATGCTCCGAAAGATGACACCGCACCGATCTTGTCCTGAGTTATGTGAAAAGAAAACAGAAGCATCACAAGAGCCGCAGCGTAATAAAGGACGTAATGTCTGAACCTTAATCCCGTCAAAGCCCGAATCTTCTCCGCGAAACGGCTGTGAACCAGATATCCGATCCAGTAGATCTCATTTGCAAAAAGAAGGATCTGGAAAGTAAAACAAACCGCGATCCATGTCCTGGAAAGCCCCGCATTTCCCATGGAATAATAGCTTGAAGTATATCCCGTGCAGTAAAAACAATAAGAAAGAAGGGTAAAAAGAGCCGGCATTCTGAACTTATAATCCGACTTTTTAACCATCATCCTGATAACGGGTATGGCGATGATCATAAGAACGATAACAAAAAGCCCGCTGAACTTCCAGGCGTTTACAACGCCCTCTTTAAGTGAATCAATTATCGAAGAGACGACACCCTCTCCCTGATAAGAAGCCTGGCGATGAGCATTTCCTGGAGCAAGGAGGTTGAGTTTAAGTCCGAACATGTAAACGAAGAAAGCAGGAAGATACCACACCGCTTTACGGGCATCCTTTATAAGAACAAGAACTATATATCCCGAAAGAAGCAAAATACCCTGAACACAGGTTACGAAATTTGCACCTGCACAAACGAAAGCAAGAAAAGTAACGATGGAAAACAGGATAAAGCGTGCAACAGCATGTGTTTCCCGATACAGCAGAACCAGAAACGCCACCATCATAAACATTACGCTGTGCATGAAAACATAATGAACACCGCTGTTGTACCAGTAAAAACCCTGTTGTGCGGTGTAGATACATTCTGTAAGTGTAAGCGTCACTATAACAGAAAAGATGATCCTCTTATATCTGTCCGCTTTAAGATATACCCTTGTAAGTACCATGGAGAGGAAAAATACGGATACTACAAGTGATGTTATGAGCATCATGGGGCCGATAAAATATCTGTCATATCCGAGAGCTGCCGGCATCTGGGCCATCATGAAGATCGAAGAATAAGTTCCCTGCCATGAATAGTGGGAACTGAGGGCGGTTTCGTATCCCGCCTTGATTATCGTTAAAAGACCGTATCCGTATCTCTGCTCTTTCCACAGATTAAGACCATAACCGAAATCGTCATATCTGGGAACCGCATAAAAAGCGAGTCTGTACAGCGGAATAAGAGCAAGTATAAGAGCCGCAACCGAAAGGGCGGCAAGTACTTTGTCCGAAAATCTTATCTTAAGAATTTTTCTTATCAAAACGGTACTCCTTTTACGCAAAAAAAGACTCCGGGAAATTTTTGTCCCCGGAGTCTCTATCTTAAGCCTTTCGTATTATATCATATATTGATCTCTAGATAACCTACAAGTTTGGTCATATCGTATTCATCCATGATTCCGAGATTGGGATCATAGAATTTTCCGTTAAAGTAAAGGAGGTAGTGGCTGAATCTTCCCATTTTCTCCATAAGGATCGCGCACTTGGGAAGAACTACATTATCTCCCTCTCCGGGATAAACGATGACATTGCTGTGGTCTATTCCGTAATAATTGAGTGCGGAAATAAGTCTGCCCATGGTACCCTGCCACTCGCGGCAATCCATTACGGAAATTACGTCTGCGATGGTAACCCCCGCCAGCATCGCAATACAAGCCTGTCCGCAAAGACCGTCTCCGGGCTGGATTATAAGATTGATGGAATCTATCTTTCTGATGGGATTCTCCACGCTGTAGGGAGAATTCTGATCCATCCTGATAAGTGTATCGGTAATATGAAGCAGGAACTTGTGATCGGTGTTCATATCGATATTAAGCTCTGTTCCCGAAGGGATCATAAGCTTATACATTCCCTTTTCGAGAGGAATAAGGTTACAGTTGATGAACTGATTATCGATAATAAGCTCGGCACTTATCTCATCACGATGTTTGCAAACCTCCCAGATATTGAAAGGAATGTTAATTCTTACTTCATCGTTTTCTTTTTCAATCTTGGATGTAAAAAAATACTTCATAAATCTTTCCCCTTATATATGTATGCCCCACGCATATCTACGCTGATGTAAGCGGTTACATAATTACGATTTGTAGTATATATAGGACTTAAGGATTTGTCAATTTGAAGCTTCGACATCCGGTTAATAATACACACTTTCACCCGGCTCGGGAACAACTCTCCCCCCTGTCATATCGGTGATCCTTGCCATCAGATGCTCCGCTCTTTCCTCGGGACCGAGCGCGGTTATGGTAACCTTATCCGTGTATCCCGAATCAGTGATGGCAAAATCTTCGCTTTCCAGCAGTCTTCTGATACCGCCTTCATCGGGATAGTCACAGGTAAACTCAATATATTTTCCACGTCTTATGGAAGAGATCACGGCATTTTCCAAGGCAGAGGATGCAGCATCGGAATAGGCTCTTACAAGGCCTCCCGTCCCCAACAGAACACCGCCGAAATACCTTGTAACGGTGCAGACCGCATTAACAAGCCCTGCTCCTTCCATGATACTGAGGATCGGCCTTCCCGCGGTACCGGAGGGTTCTCCGTCATCGGAGCACTTACTTACGATCATGTTACCATCCATCACGATATAAGCCCAGCAATTATGTCTTGCATCGTTAAATTTTTTACGGACGGATGAAATATATTCTTCCGCCTCGGAAGCGGATGAAACGCTGACGAGATTTCCGATAAACCTTGATTTGGTTACGACGATCTCGCTCTCTCCGCTTTGTTTTATTACATTGTATGAATCATTTGGTGCCACGTTTATTCCTTTTCAAAAGCCGCGCCGGATGATATAGTAATGGGGCAATAACTATTTAGGGGGCAGCATTTATGGATGTTTTTGAAAAAATCGGTGAATCTGTATATATGGCGGGTCTTCAGGTTAAAAGCAAAGCCAAGGAAGTTGCTGATATCGCAAGCCTTAAGGCTCAGGTAACCACCTGCGATGAAGTCATTCGCAAGAATTTCATAGCGATCGGAAAAGCCTATTACGAGAAGAACAAGGATAACCCTGATGCTGAATATATCAAGCATCTTACGGCTATCAAGAATGCCGAGTCCGGCAAAGAAAGACTTCTCGGTGAGATCGAAGCCCGTAAGAACGGTCTCGATCCCGAAGCTGAAACAGACTTTGATCCCGATGATGAATAATATCCCTTATATCATAAACGGCGGAAGATCTCTTCCGCCGTTTTATTATGCCTTAAAATGCACGTTCTGTCATCAGCCGTCCTGAGATGCTACGCTGCCCTGAAGTGCAGCCAGTTCGGCTTCATGCTGTGCTCTTGCCGCTTCTATCGCAGCCATTTCCTGAGCAAGGATGCTTTCACTTCCGGGGATGGACAGCCATTCATCCGTATGGTGACACATATGGTCCATATCGGGGACATTGAATGTCTGTGTTCCGTCACCGTTATCTACAATGACCGTATTACCCGTCTGCAGCGAAGGATCACCCATGTACAGATCGGGATGATATCCGTCTATTTTGGGCAATACCGTAACGCCTTCGTAAGCGAAAGGACAATTGGGACATGCGATCTTATTATCATATGCACATATCATTCCGGCATAGTGAAGATCACATGTATACTGAGGCTCGGTTCCTTCCGCAAACCATTCGGTTATTACGCTTCCGTCACATAGTCCTTCGATGGGAAGAAGCCCCGATTCGGAACAAACCTCTACCGCAACGATTCCTTCGGGCATCTCAAATTCTTTATATTCGAGATCTTCGTGGATCCTGCTCATGATGGCTTTCCAAAGCATCTCCGAAGTATGCATCTCATCCCAGTTCTGCTCGGTATTGTCGTCATATCCGGTCCATACACCCGCGGTGTAATAAGGAGTCATTCCTACAAACCAGTGATCCCATCCGTCTGAGGTGGTTCCGGTCTTACCGGCGATGTCCGCACCGTAGAAGTTAACTCTGTTACCTGTACCGTAAGCTACGCAGGATCTCATGGCATCGATAAGAAGCCATGCGGTTGTTTCTTTGAATACACGCTTTTTCTTAGGATCCCTGTTATCAAGGATTATGTTTCCGTAAGAATCGGTAACGGTGGTATACAGATGGGGCTTGATAAACTCTCCGCCGTTTGCGATACAAGCATATGCACCGGTAACCTCTTCGTTGGTAACACCGTATGTAAGTCCGCCAAGTGCAAGGGACTGTGTGATATCGGAATATACCATTCCTCCGATCTCTTTTCCCGCGGTAAGGTGCGAGAATCCCAGTTCCTGAAGATAATTGAATCCGGTTATGGGTCCGATATATGTCAGATTCTTAACCGCAACGATATTCATGGAATATGCGATACAGTATCTGAGAGAAAGGTTCTGATAGCTGCAGGACCTTGATGTGTTCTGAACCGCGGTACCGGTATCATAATTGAAAGGTGCATCCGCATAGGTTGTTGCAAGAGTTACCATTCCGGTATCAAGTCCGGGACCGATGGAAGCAAGAACCTTAAATACCGATCCGGGCGATCTGGTGGAGGAAGTTGCTCTGTTAAGGGTACGTCGTCCTTCCTTGTCTCCTCTTCCTCCGGCTACCGCTACAACTTCACCTGTGGACTGATTGATGATGACCATGGACATCTGAGGCTGTACGGTAAATTTAATGCTTTCATCGTAATTATCCTCGGTCTCCACAAGTCCCAGTTCCTCGAAACAAGCTGCCCTGTATTCATCGATCGCAGCCTGCGCGTTTTCGGTGGAACTGTAAAGAAGCTTGTACTTGCTGTAACCGTACGTATTCTTAAACCATGTTACCATGTTCTCTTTTGAGAAATTGTGAGGAGTTCCGTCCTCATCAAAAATCGTAAGAGCATAGTTCAGCATGTATTTATCATTGAACTTGAAATTCTCGGGATTGGAGAATTCCTCATCAACAATAGCCTGGATGTAAGGGTCCATGGTCGACTGGATCCTGAGACCTCCGCTGGTGATCATATGCTCCGCCTGAGCCTTGTCGTATCCGGCTACATTGATGAGATCGTCGAGAACATCACTGTAAAGCGAATCGGAAAAATAGTTACCCTCCTGGGTATCCGCTTCGGCGATGTATGTATCATGGTACTGGATCCTGTCATACACATCATCGGTATCCGCAATGGCCTCATCATATTCTTCTTGGGTGATGAAACCGAGCTCGAGCATCTTATCGAGACAGTTCTTACGACGCTTGACGTTATTCTCGGGATGCTTGATTGGGTTATAGTATGAAGGATTCTGGGTGATCGAAGCCAAAACGGCACATTCGGAAAGATTCAGATCGATAGCTGATTTTCCGAAATATCTCTGAGATGCCGATTCGACCCCGAGGGTATTCTGGCCCATGTTAATGGCGTTAAGATATCTGAGCAGAACTTCATCCTTGGTGGTGGATTTGGTAACTTCGATAGCCAGATACTGCTCCTGTATCTTACGCTTAAGCTTCTTGATCATATTGTCACCTTCTTCCGTCCAGTCAACGAAGATGGTGTTCTTAAGAAGCTGCTGAGTTATGGTGGAAGCGCCCTGAGTCTCGTCTCCCTTGGAACGTATGAACCAATAGAGTGCTCTGGCCATTCCTCGATAGTCGATACCGTTGTGCTCGTAAAATCTTTCGTCCTCACTTGCTACAAAAGCAAGAGCAAGCTGTCTGGGGATTCCGTCCCAGGTAACCTCGATGCGGTTTGCGTCCTTACCGACATAGTGGTCGAACTCGTTTCCCATCGCATCATAAACAATGGTGGCCTGACCGTTTGCTATGATATCCGAAATATGAATTACGGGAGTACCGGCAAGGATTGACTTAAACAGTCCGATACCGCCTGCCGCAAGGCATATAAAAACCGCAATGATCCCGGCAAGTACCAGCTTAAGCGCAAGCAGGAGTACTTTCCTGACGATCTTGTCTCCGTATGAATTTAACTGACGTCTTCTCTGAATGACGCCTTTTCTGCTGTAGTCCATTTCTTTCTCCAAACATCTTTCCGATCTGCGATCGTCTTACAGATAATCCACCGGATTCTTCTGTGAGATCATTTTGATCACAGGATCTTCTTCACCGAAGAGCTCAAAAACGATCTCCTCGGCTTCCGCCAGATTATTTTCGTTAACACAAAAGATAACATTGAACTTATGGCGGTCAAAAAGTCTCTTTCTGGGATAATTCATATAATAAGAGATCCTCGCTTTGAGAAGTGCCTGCTCCAGAAGGTTCTTAGCCTCCTCGGAATAAACATTACAAAGTTCGAACTCATTATTAACTTTAAGTGCTGAATAAATAGTTTCCATTATTCTCTTCCTGCCCTATTTTCTAAACTCCGCTAAACGAATATTATACACCAAACGGCCTTACTTTGAAAGCAGGCAGACCCTGTCTCCGAATACCCCTTCCTCCATCAAAACGGTAACGGATGAATAGCCATACATATCGCCCAGAGTTGTAAGAACCTCTTCCCTGTCGATACCCGCTCCTTCGATCACCACGATCTCGTCATGAGCGCTCAGTTTCTCGTCAAATACAGGCAGTTCTTCTATATTGACCAAAAGGCAATTGTCATAATTCATGAGTTCCGGCACATTCTGGTAAAAGCTTGTACCCTCATATATCACCACGGCATCAAGATCTTCATATCGCTCCGAGATCTTAAGCTGGGCATCATACCCTTTGTATAGATAACCGGGATTGTTCAAGAAGGGAAACACAATGCATATAGTGCAAACCAATACTCCGGCCAGTCCCGAAATCACCTTTCTCTTACCCTCATCCGCAAGGAATTTCTCCATCAGGATCCTTATGACAAAAGAAACCGTGATCACAAAGCTGACGATGATAACTCCCAAAACAGGCATCAGATATCTGTCCACGGTGTAAGGTGCAATCTTTGAAACCGTCATAAAATATCCGAATGCGGATATTGCGGGAGCTGCGGCCCATGCTCTGACACGCTTTGTTTTAAGTGCGAGGATAAGCGCGCCTGCCGCAATAAGGAACAAAACAATAAGTGCAGCGATGCTTCCCGCGCATTCTGTGGCAACCAAAGTTCCGAAGGCGGTGATCTTTTCTATATATCCTCCGATACCGGCCATACTCTCTCTTACTGAATTTCCGATGGAGGTTCCGAAGAAGTCATGATATACGAAGGGATACAATATAAGTCCGAGCAGCGCAGAGATAGCGAGGGCTTTTACCAGGCCTTTGAGTAATGCGGTCTTCCGGGTCTTAATGAGGTAAACCAGTACGCAAAGCGTAAGGAAGAAATAGTAAATGCAGACAAAATACTGGGTAAGGAAACCGAGAAGCGTAACAAGAGTAAGGAGTCTGCTTTTATATCCGGGCTCGTCTTCTTTGCGCAGCTTAAGAAATATAAGATAAGTAAATGCCAGACAGAAGAAGGATGTCATAGAATACATCCTGATGAGGAGCACCGTATTTAATCCTGCGGTTGAAAGACCGTAGATAAGTGCCGCTACAGGTCCGAGATATTTCCTGCCTACTATATCCTTGAAAAATCCGCAGATTACAAGGCAAGACCCTGCCATAAAGATCATGTTGAGGATTATTCCGGGCCATACGGAAAGAACGCCGCCCGCAAAAAGCGAAAATACGGCAGAGAAGATATTAAGAAGCATGAAATAAAGAGGCGGATGATTGTCCGTCGTTGTGTTGTAGTATGCGGAAAGCGCAATGACGGAATCGGTTCCGTAAAATGTAACATACTTTGTGATGTCTTCATCCGTCATCCACTGAGGAGCATCATAAACATCCGCAGTATAAGATGCCGCAACGGATGAACCTCTATGTTTGATCACATCAAGAACCTGTGTGACCAGATTGGAAACGGTACGTCCGAATCTCTCGTCATGTATCTCGTTACGATAGTATTTCTCAAGTCTTCCCTCGGGCTGGGTGGGTGTTATCCAGGGAGTGAACTCGGAATTCGAAAGCTCATAACTTAAGATCTCGTCCATGTGCCAGCCTTCTTTTTGAAACGCAAAAAAGACATCGAAGGCAAGGACGATGATGACGGAAAGTGCCGTGAGCAGATGAAGTTTATAATTACTCTCAGAATTCATATTCAGGGCCGTAATAAATGTCATATCCGGCTACGGTAGAATCATATTGGAAGGTAACGGACAAATTCAGCGATGAAACATCCGTTCCTTCAGGGAAAACACAAAAGTATTGAGGAACCCTGTCCATCATGGAATACCGCAGACTTTCCGGGAAGTAAACCGCAGTGGACCACCTGAATCTGTCGCTTAAATCTTCAGTTAAAGCACTAACGATAAGTTTTCCGTCGGAAAGCTCCATCAGTACGTTGGAATCCGCAAAAAGAGAATAACCGCAGCTTCCGAACTTAATGGGATCGCTCATAAGATACCGGACAACTTCCCTTCTTGCTGCATTCTTATCGGTGGTTGCCATGGAATAAGAGATCTTAAGAGTGCTTAGCATTAGGCATCCCGCAAGAACGATCATAAATACCTGTCTTACAGCCTCGTCGCCCTCCCTGATAAGCCAGATGACTAGTACGGGAAGAGCCATATAGAAGCAGGTGGAAAAATATCTGGGGGTAAGAGTCGTATCGGTAAATGTAAGGAAAAATGCCATTATCGCAAATCCCGATACGAAGTAATGGATAAAGAACATATCCGCGGTATCTTCCGCAGTATAAGGATCATCTCTTCCGAGAGTGCCGGATCCGACGAATACATCCGATGATGTACGCTTAACCAAAACGTAGATCAAAAAGATCATGACAAATGCAGCCATTGTAACAACGCCGCGAAGCGATAGAACGCTTCCTCCGGGAATATATCCGAGTATTTCCAAAAGGCATCCGAATACCGATGCTGCTCTCTCATACCAGATCCCATGATTGATGGTCGCAAAAGAAAGAGTTTCATAAGTGGTAAACTGATATGTCTGTCTGATGATGATGGAATTATACAGATAACCGGCAAATGCAGCAGCTGAGGAAATGACTGCTATCTTGATAAGTCCGAGTTCTTCTCTCCACTTTTTCAAAGCACCCTCTTTGATACCGCATTTAACATATGCCCTCAAAAATGCAGTGACAAGAAGAGGCGCGTAGATTATCAGAAAATACCTGACACCTGAAGCTCCGCAAATGATACTTAAGACAATGAGAAGGATCCACCATAAAACCCTGAGATTCTTTGACTCTTCCCTGTCGAGTCTTCTTGCAAGACCAACTGCCAGAAACATGAGGATCATGTGGGGCATGTAAGTATTACCCATCTGAACATGCTGAGCTATCGCTTCGGAAATGGGAAGAAGCAGCACAGCAGAAGAAAGCACCACGTATTTTTTCTCATATCCCTTCATCATGAAGAAATATGAAAGGACCAGGACCACATAAGTGATCATATTGGTAATGATACGCACTACGGCCCAGCTCGGTATGATGCGAAGGAGCGGAACAAAAATAAGCTGGGTGTAAAGGATCCTGAACTCCGTGGAGTAATACCAGTCGGGGGATGCAATGTAATGACCCGTATCTCCCAAAAGATCCGAAAAGACCATCTCTGCGGCCATATCGGAATCGATCCAGTTCTGTCCCCATAAAATGTTCAAAACAAGGAGAAGGACAAAAGAAAGCCCTAAGGGAATGCAGAACTTTATCATCTCCCTGTCATCAGCCATTAATCCGTTTTTATTTTTCTTCAAAATCGTACTCATATTTAATCTTATCCGATACACTGATCTCATTTCCCGTCTGGACTTCGATCAGTTCAAGTCTTGTCTGTGCGATGATAGTGTGTTTGCAGCCTGCGGGAAGGTCTATAACATCTCCCGGGCCTACGGCCCTGCGATTTCCGTCCGTAATACAAATGCCTTCTCCTTCGACCACAGTCCATACTTCATCACGTCTTTCGTGGGAGTGGTAATACATGTGATGTCCGGGAAGAAGCGTTACCTTTATGGTCAGTGACCTTTCCGAGGAATCTATGACTTTAAAAGACCCCCAGCTCTTCTCTGAATATCTCACATCACCCGAAACCGCATCCACCACCGGCTTTATATAACTGGACTGATGCTTGTCCGAAACAAGTATTCCGTCAGGTCCCGCTGCAACGATCACATCCTTAAGTCCCATGCATATAACGGGTATATCAAGATCGTTTACGGCGGTCGTGTTTACACATTCTCCTCCGAATACCACGTTTCCGAAGGATGAAGAGTCCATGGTCTCCGCCATTGTGTTCCAGGTTCCCACATCTTTCCATTCCCCGGAAAATCTAAGAACCCTGATGTTGTTTTCTTTTTCCAGAACGGCAATATCGAAACTTACGCTCTCTACTTCTTCATATCTGGCAAGAAGATCTTCGTAGCTCTTATATCCTATAAGTTTTTCCGCAATCCCAAGTATATATCCCGCTCTTACGCCGAATACACCGGCATTCCAGAGTGCTCCTTTTTCGATAAGCTTCTTTGCATCATCCTCGGAAGGTTTTTCCTTGAAGCTGGATACGCAGCTTACCTCTTCTTTATCCACAGGAACAATATATCCGTACTTTGCTGTAGGAAATGTTGGATTAATTCCGAGAAGACATATTCCCTCTTTTTCCTTTACGAGCTTTTCGAGGGATATGAGCGCCCTGAAATAATCATCCTCAACATACGGATCTACGGGGCATATGATAACGGACTCTTCCGGAGATACTTTCTTCACATCTGTCAGATATGAAAGCGCAAGTACGATAGCCGCAAATGTATCTCTTCTTGCAGGCTCGGGAGATATCGAGACATTTTCACCGAGCTGGTTTTTGATGGAAGAAAGCTGTCTTTTCGATGAAGCGATGGTAACATCTGCATCGGGGATCACAGAGATTATCTGGCGATAAACTCTCTGTACCATTGATTCGGGTTCTCCGTCAGGGTCCCTGAATACTTTGATAAATTGTTTACTTCTTACTTCATTCGAAAGCGGCCAGAGTCTTCTGCCCGAACCGCCCGAGAGCAAAATTATATTCATTATCTGTTTTTAGCCTCTGCTGCAGCCTTCTTCATGTCGGATTCCGTCATAAGTCTTACAAGCTCTTCAAAAGAAGTCTCGGTGGGATTCCATCCAAGTTCCTTAGCAGCCTTGGAAGGATCTCCCAGAAGATTGACAACATCCGTGGGTCTGAAAAAGTCGGGGCTTACTTCAACGAGCACTTTCCCCGTAGCCTTGTCATATCCCTTTTCTTCCACGCCCTCTCCCTTAAATTCAAGTTCGATACCTGCGTAGTGAAAAGCAAGTGTGCAGAACTCTCTTACGGAATGCTGAACTCCTGTTGCTATTACAAAATCATCGGGCTTCTCATTCTGAAGCATAAGCCACATGCATTTTACATAATCCTTGGCATATCCCCAGTCGCGAAGTGATGAGAGATTTCCGAGATAAAGTTTATCCTGGATCCCTGCTGCTATACGTGCCGCGGCAAGAGTGATCTTACGAGTTACAAAAGTCTCTCCGCGTCTCTCGGATTCATGATTAAAGAGGATTCCGGAGCATGCGAACATGT
>JAEEXJ010000087.1 GCA_016291475.1 Lachnospiraceae bacterium
CGTGATAGTAGCGCTAATACTCCTTGTTTTCCTGATCTTAAGACAGATAAATTCAAGCATCAAGGAAGTAACCACTTCACTCGATGAACTTTCAAACGGAAATCTAAGATACTCATTTCCCGATGAAAATAATATGGGCAAGGATGAGATCGGTCAGATACACAGAGCGGCAAAGAATCTTTCCGTTAAACTGGATGAGATCATCGGACGCACCAAAGAAATGTCCGAACACATAAATGTAGCGGGAACAGATCTTGCGGAATCCGCAAACCAGGCTACCCAGGCTTCGGAGCAGGTTCTCCAGGCAGTCGATGAAGTATCACAGGGTGCTATCGGTCAGGCCGAAAGCGTTGAGGTCGCAGCAGGCAATACCAAGGATATCGAATCCGACATCGGACATATCACTTCCATCATTCATGCTCTTGCAGAGAAGACTGAGACCATGAAGGATAAGTGTAACGAGACCATGGAGACCATGCGCGGACTCCTGGAGCAGAACGAAGAAGTCGTTAACAACATGCAGGCTATCCACTCACAGATCTCCGCTACAAACGATGCGGTTAAGAACATCGCGAATGCCTCCAAGATAATCACCGACATTTCATCACAGACCAATCTCCTCTCACTCAACGCTTCCATCGAAGCGGCACGTGCAGGTGAAGCAGGAAGAGGATTTGCGGTTGTCGCAGAAGAGATCGGAAACCTTGCAGACCAGTCGGGAAATGCCGCAGTACAGATCTCCAAGATCGTCAAAGAACTTGTTGATGAATCAGCCAAGTCCGTAGCAACCATCGAAGAGATGAATGTGGGCTTCGAAAAACAGAACAAGCAGATCGGTCTTACCGGCAAAGAAGTTCAGGCAATGGTTGATGAAGTGAACGAGATTGCAAGTGAGACCGAAGAGATCACTTCACAGATCAAGAGCCTGCTTGATTCCAAGGAATCACTTGTGGGAATCATAAACGAGCTCTCCGCAGTATCCGAAGAAAATGCCGCATCAACGGAAGAGACCAATGCAGCAATGCAGGAACTCAATGCAACCTTCAGCCTTATAGGCGAATCCGCAGAACAGCTCCAGCAGCTGGCCGAGGAACTCAAAGAAAATATCAGTTTCTTCAATGACTAAGTATTATATGACAGTGGGGACGTACCCCTTTGTCAGGACGGGCTTCCTGACAAAGGGGTACGTCCCCACTGTCATATTGTCACTTGTTTATTTCTTACTCTTGTTTCTCTTATTCAGAACAACGCTCTGAAGGAGGATAAAGAAACAGAGCATTCCGCCGGTTGTGATACTCTGCCACCAGGGATCGTTAAGTCCGCTGGAGACAACTATCTTCTTGATGGTGGTGAGTGTCATGGTTCCGAAAAGCGTTCCCAGGACATTACCCACACCGCCGGTAAGAAGTGTGCCGCCGATGATGGATGATGCGATGGCATTCATTTCCATTCCTGCGGCGTTCGTTGCATTTCCCGCTCCCGTATGCATCATAAATACATAACCTGAAATTCCGCTTAAAAGTCCGCTGATTATGTAGCTCATGAAGCGGGTTCTTTTTACGTTGATACCGAGCATAAGCGCACTTGTCTGGTTTCCGCCTATCGCATAGAAGTTACGGCCGAGACGTACATACTTGAGAAGTATGAAGATCACCGCAACGCATATCAGCGCGACCACTACGCCAAGTTCCATTCTAGCCGGAACGAAATTACCGTTCTTGGCGGTATATCCCAGTGCATTTATTTCTATCTTGATACTGCGGAGAGCAGCAAAGCCTTCATGCTCCACTTTCTGAGGATTTACTGAAAGTATTGTTGTCATACCCCTTGCAAAGAACATTCCCGCAAGAGTTACGATGAATGGCTGAATCTCAAGATAGCTGATAAGAAATCCGTGTACCACTCCGAATGCAAGTCCGATTCCCAGAGCCAGGAGAATCGATCCGAAGATACTTCCGCCCTTATTCAGATACAGTACACAGCTCATTACTACAAGTGAAGTTACCGCACCGACACTAATGTCAATTCCTGCACCGATCATTACGATGGTAAGTCCGCAGGATACAATGATAAGGGACGCATTATCATTGAGCATGTCAAAAACCTGCTGAGGATGTAAGAAGCCACCCTTCAAAAATCCCATTGCCATCAGGTACATCACCACAAATATCACTATGGTGATGCCCATCAAGAGCTGCGCATCGGTAAGCGGTTCACGTTTTAAAGTCTTGTTGTTCTTCATGATCATGCCGCTCCTTTCATGAATTTACCGGATCTGTTTTCAAGAAACTTCGACATGAACTTTCCGAATTTCTGTTTTACGACGGGCGAACCGATAACTACCAGAAGGATGATGACTATCGCCTTGTATGCCTTAACATCGGTTGAAGAAACCTTCATCGCATAGAGAGTGATCGTAAGTGTCTGGATAACATATGCACCGATGATACTTCCACCGATCTTGAATTTACCGCCGCCGAGATTGTTTCCTCCGATGGCTACCGCAAGAATGGTATCCATTTCAACGTCAAGGAGAAGTGTCTCATGATTGATAAGCCCCAGACGGCTCACACCTATGCTGCCCGCAACCGCCACACATACACCAAGGATGATAAATGACAATAGTTTGATGAATGTGGAATTGATTCCGTTTAATCTTGCTGCACTTCCGTTTATTCCTACGGACTGGGTAAACAGTTCAAGGGAAGTAAATTTAAAGAGCAGTTTAAAAACAATGGCCATGGCTGCTACGATAAGCACCGGCGTGGGAACGGGTATACCGGGGATGAAGCTTCCTATAGCGTTTATAACCGGACTGTTGACAGTAGGTGTAGCACCTCCGTTGATCCAGTATGCAATGGATCTTCCGCAGGTATACAGGATCAGTGTTGCGATCATCGGCTGTATCTTGAATATTGCGACCAGTGTTCCGTTGAATGAACCGAAGATCATTGCAACGATACATGCACAGATAAAAGCAAGAAGTACCTTACCGCCGCTTATCTGGGGAGATGACTTAAGTATTTTTACAAATACGCTTCCCGCAATGGCAGCTGCAGCACCGACGCTTATATCCTGTCCGCCGCAGGCTGCGGTTACCAGAGTCATTCCCATTGCAAGTATGGCAAGTTCACTGGCACCGTTTATGATACTGATGAGGTTTCCCGCAAGGACTATATTTCCGTCATTGTTGTGTGAAAGCCCCACACTGAAGAAAGACGGATCTCTGATAAGATTGAATATTACCAAAAGTACTATCGCGATCACAGGTATGGTAAGTTGGCCCAGACCACCGCTTAAAAATTTCTTTTTAGTTTTCGCCATCTTTAGATTCACCTCCGGCAATGGTCTTCATAACCTGCGTCTGATTAAGATTTGCGCCTTTAAGTTCTCCGACTATGTGTCTGTCACGCATTACGATAAGTCTGCTGCAGGTTCTGAGCATCTCTTCGACTTCCGATGAAATGAATGTTACGCTCACACCGTCTTCCGCAAGCTTAAGTACAAGCTTCTGTATCTCCAGTTTTGTTCCTACATCGATTCCTCTGGTCGGCTCATCGAGGATGAGATAATCGGGATGAGTAAGAAGCCATCTGGCAAGGATAACTTTTTGCTGATTTCCTCCGCTGAGTGATCCTACCGGAGTTTCACGGCTTGCGGTCTTAATGTTCAGAACTTTTATATATTCATCCGCAAACGCTTCGGATTCGCTTCTGCTGATGGGTTTGAACAATCCGTTCATTACCTGAAGAGCAAGGATGATATTTTCTCTGACGCTGAGCTCGGCAATGATACCGTCACGTTTTCTGTCCTCTGCCAGATATCCGATACCGTTCTTCATCGCATCGATGGGACGGGTTATCTTAACCGGTTTTCCTTTTATCCGTACTTCACCGCCGGTAACTTTATCCGCACCGAAGATTGCTCTTACACTTTCGCTTCTTCCGGATCCCAGAAGTCCCGTAAAACCGTTAACTTCTCCTTTTCTGATAGAGAAATCAAAAGGCATTGCATCGGAGCTTGAAAGTCCATTTGCTTCGTAGAGAACTTCCTGCTGCTTTATTTCTTTTTCTTCCGTCTCTCCGAGATTATTTAATTCCTCGAGGTCCTTACCGATCATCTTCGCAACCAGTTCCACCTGAGGAAGTTCCTCGGTCAGATATTCGCCCACAAGTTCACCGTTTCTGAGAACTGTGATGCGGTCACTTACTTCGTAGACCTGTTCAAGGAAGTGTGTTACGAATATTATTCCCACGCCCTGAGCTTTGAGATCTCTCATAAGCTTAAAGAGCATGTTTACTTCTTTGTCATCGAGAGATGAAGTCGGCTCATCAAGGATAAGAACCTTACACTTCATATCCACCGCACGCGCTATCGCAACCATCTGCTGAACCGCAAGGGAACAGTCTCCGAGCTGCTGAGTGCTTCTTGCGGGAATCCCGAGCTCCTCAAGGATCGCGTCCGCTCTCTTTTCATAATTTCTATGTTTAATCCATGCTCCGTCTTCTCTTCCGATGAACATGTTCTCGGCAACGGTGAGATTGGGGCACAGAGTTATTTCCTGATAAACTGTACTGATTCCGTTATTTTGTGCGTCCTGCGGAGAGTGAATCGAAATGCTTTCACCTTCCACGGTTATCTGTCCGCCATCCATCTGATAAACGCCGGTAAGAACTTTGATAAGGGTTGATTTGCCGGCACCGTTTTCCCCCATAAGTGCATGGATCTCACCTTTTCTCAATGTGAAATCCACCCCGTTAAGAGCAAGTACCCCGGGAAATCTTTTCTCGATATGACTCATCTGCAGCAAAACTTCGTTCTGCATATCTTTTCCTCCTAAAAAGCAGCGCAGCCATTACTGCTTTCTACAGCACAGCTGCGCCACCTTATCAGATCATGAAATTATTCGCCAAGGCCGTAAGTGTCGATATCAGCCTGGGTAATGGTAGTTGCATCAAATCCCTTCTCTTCGTTGATGATGATCTTGGAGTCGATGGTTCTCTTACCCTGAATGATGTCGCTGATGATCTGAGCCTGGAAAGGAGAACACTGTCCGTCATAGTTCCAGCTTCCTGCAAGGAGCTCTCTGAGTGCCCAGCTGTTGCAGTCAAATCCCATTACGATAACTTTGCCGTCCACGCCGTGGGTGATACCTGCTTCGTCAAGCGCTGCTACGGCACCCTTTGCCATTCCGTCGTTCTCTGCATAGATTACGTTGAAATCTTCGCCGCTGTTGATAACGGACTCAACGATCTTCTTAGCCTCTGCCTCGTCCCATGTAGCGGTCTGCTGAACAACAAGGTTCATAGCGCCTGACTGGAACTGTGCATCAAGAGCACCGGTACGTCCGATCTGTGCGTCGGAACCCATAGCACCCTGGATATGTACTACGTTGTAAACATCGAGCTTCTGGTCAAGGAGCCACTGTACTGCGGTCTCGCCTTCCTTAGCCATGTCGGATACGACTGCTGCCTCATAAAGGCTCTCGTCAACATCGATCATACGGTCGAAAAGGAAAACCTTGATTCCGGCTTCCTGAGCCTTGGTAAGAACTTCGTCCCAACCGGTGGTCTCAGCTGCGGAAATAAGGAGATAGTCAACGCCTTCGGTGATGAAGCCCTGAGCTGCCTGAAGCTGCTCATCATTCTTTAAGCTGTAAAATGTCTTAAGCTCATATCCGTTAGCCTCAGAGAAAACAGCTTCCATATCGTTAACGTTAGCTTCACGATAACCTGACTCCGAAGGGGGATTGTTAACAACACCGACCTTGATCAGTTCGCCCGAAGAGCTTGCTGCGGTTCCTGCGTTACCTGAAGATCCCGAATTTCCTGAGCTTCCGGATCCTGTGTTTGAGCCACAAGCAGTGAGTACAAGCGATAAAGCAAGTACACCGGCCATAGCTAATGCCTTAAACCTTTTCATAATGCATTTCCTCCATTTCTCCGCCCTATCGCGGTATGACTTCACGATAGATTACTTTAATGGCGGAGTAAATCGAGGTTCATTTTGATTAGGTTCAAAATAATTTTGAAATTTGTCAGATTTTTGAAAAACGGTGGATTTTTATTTTATGAAGGTTAATTTTGATACTGCGTGCGGTATTCCGAAGGAGTCATACCCACGTTCTTTTTGAAAATATAACTGAAATAGTGAGAGTCGTTGTAACCGGACTCTCTTGCTATCTGAGAACTTTTGATATTTGTGGTCTTAAGCATTTCCCTGGCTTTGTTAAGCCTCAGGTACATAAGATACTCCGTGAATGTCTGTCCGGTCTGCTGAGAAAAAACAGTGGAGAATCTGCTGTTACTCATACCAACGGCTTTTGCGACATCCTGAAGCATAAGATTGGGATCTGTAAAATTTTGGGACATATAGAGCTTGGCCTCGCTGATAACCTCAGGTGTTCCGGAATCCTCGGATACATCACCCATTTCTCTTGTTCCGAGTATGGTGGCCTTCTCCTCTGCACGATCTACCAGTATATGTCTGATATGACGGGCACTCTTAAAACTCTTAAGTATGTCTTCGGGATTATCAACGATCTCCCCTATTCCGACACGAATGTCAGAACTTTCGGTTCGTTCAAGTTCTCTTACAAGAGATCCCGCGAATGCATATGCTCTTTCTTCCGCATCCTCTGCGGTATCTCCCATAACAAGAAGTACGGATCCGGTTCTGCTCGACGTTGCATGCATGACTCCGCCGCTACCTTCCGCAAGATCGAAGGCGATGGCCTGCCTTTCGCTTACGGGTTTATATGCCGCATCCACAACCGCATAAAAAGGCGCGATAACATTACATCCCATGGAATGAAGATGCTTAAGTACGCTGTGAGAATCCTCGGCCGCAGCTTCTTCGGAATAAAGAGATGCTATGAGTTTTGCTTTTACAAGCTGCTCGTCGCTTCCTATGCGGGATCTCAAACTTGCCGCATGTTCGATGGTCTTCCTCTCATCCGCAAGCTGCCTGCTCACTTTATCCAAAGCTTCAAGCAGATTATCGGAATTGATGGGTTTTACAAGATATTCACGCACGCCAAGCTGAATGCACTGACGTGCATATTCGAATTCATCATATCCGCTGAGTACGATTATTCCGATCCAGGGCATCTGTGCACGAAGTATACGGCACAGCTCGATGCCGTCCATGAAAGGCATTCTTATATCCGTTATGACTATGTCGGGATTGGTATCACGGATCATGGGAAGAGCCATTTCTCCGTCCGGAGCTTCTCCCACAAGTGTATAATCTGTTTTATCCCAGGGAAAAGATTCTCTTATTCCTTCTCTGACAACGATCTCATCATCAGCCAGAAATACTTTCATCTTCAAATATCTCCTCTCGGTGTTTACAAGGAACGCTGAAGCTTACCTCTGTGCCTTCCGCATTACTTGTTATACTGAGTCCTTCTTCCTGATTATAGTACAGTCTTATTCTCAGGTTGACATTAACAAGTCCGAAGCCACCGCCGCCTTCGTTGACGGTGGGCTGTCCTTTTTTCATTCTCTCGTTCAGGTCATTCAACTGCCCGGGAGTCATACCAAGCCCCGTATCTCTAACACAGAATGTAAGAACATCGTCTTCGAGTTTTCCGGTTACCTGTATCAGTCCGCCTCCACGTTTGATCTTGATGCCGTGATAGATAGCATTCTCAACAAGGGGCTGTAATAAAAGCTTTAAGATATAATAATCACCAAGTTCATCGGGAATATCTATCTCATACCTGAGTATGTCACGATACCTTGTCTGCTGGATAGTCAGATATCCTTCGATGTGTTTCTTCTCCTGACTTATGGGTATCCAGTCCGCACCTGAGGACAAACTGATCCTGAAAAAGTCGCTTAGCGCACTGGTCAGCTGAATGACTTCATCTTTATCTCCTGCCTCTGCTTTCCATACAATCGCATCAAGCGTGTTATACAAAAAGTGGGGGTTGATCTGAGCCTGAAGAGTCCGCAGCTCCGCTTTTCTGAGTTTCTTGGCATCCTGATTACTCTTCTCCATCATGGACTTGAGCCTGTCTGCCATGGTATTGACCTGCGCCGTAAGATTTCTAAGCTCCGTTACATCGGTGTCCGCAATCCTTGCATCAAGGGATCCTTCCGCAATCTTGGCAGCAACTTCCTCAAGTCTTTCGATGGGCGCTCTTACGGATTTTTCCGTAGCCATGACCGCCCTGTTTCTTACGATCATAGCCATTATGACAATGAGCACCTCAACCGCAGCCGTTATGATAACGCCCAGCATCAGGCTTCCGCTCATTCGTGCAGCCGATGTGATTTCCTGTGCTATGTAATCGTTCAGCATGCTGTCGACGAGTGAAGCCACACCTCTTACCTCTGTAAGAACCGCTTCATTCTCAACAACCGGAACCTGCGCATCTATATTGTCACGGATCTGATCCACATAATTTTGAAGAGTCTGCATGGTACGACTCGCTACTATAAGAGACAGACGGTTTTCCGCACCGGTCTGCTCTGTTATCAGATCTATGGTCTCGTTTACGTTTTTTATTTTTAAATAGATATTACTCTCGGGGAAGGTTTCTCTTCCGCTTACGATATTCCAGGCACTTCCGGGGATATCTTCGGTCACGACAGTCTTTAAGCTGGTTATGGTCTCCATTCTGACTATGGCATTGTGATACTTGTAAGCATATACGAGCATCAGCACCAGGCTTATGATGATCGGAACAACCAGCATCAGCACCAGCTTGTGGCTCAGGTCACTGATGCGTCCGAGAATACTCTTCTCTTTTTTGATCTTCTCCATCCCTTATCCTCTAGTATCCTCTGGGACCGATGGCGGATACATCCATTTCATCGCTGAAAATCTGATCGACGGGGTGGATCACCGCATCCACTTCTTCACCGTTTTTAAGCTTAAGTGCGGTCTCCATGAGTTCGCTTCCGAGATTTGGCGTACACTCAACCACACAGTTTATCTTGCCTTCCTTAAGAACGTCTATGGCTTCCTGTCCCGCGTCTATGGATATTATGATGATATCTTTACCCGGGATCAGATCTGTTTTTTCTATCTCGGGAAGAGCACCAAGAGTCATCTCGTCGTTATGTGAATAAACGACATCGATGTCATCTCCATAGGTGTCCAGAAGATATCTCATACACTCCGCACCGCGGCTTGTCAGGAAATCGCCGTCTATGCTCTCTAAGATATGCATGCGCTCATCACCGGCTATGGTATCCGCAAAACCCGCCTGACGCTGTCTCATGGGAGTGGAATTTTCTGTGCCGCTTATCTCTACGATATTGACATTATCAAGCCCCATAGAGTCAGCCTTACGTATCAGATACTCCGCCGCCATGACACCTTCATTATAAAAGTCCGCACCGATCAGGCAGGTGGTAAGGCCTTCTTTTTCCGTCTCAATGTCTCTGTCCACCAATATCACCGGGATTCCCGCTTCCTTGGCTTCCAGCAAAACATTATCCCACCCGTCCTCTACGATGGGTGAAAAAGCAATTACATCCACCTTATATGCAATGAATCTTCTGATGGCAGCAATCTGATTCTCCTGACTCTGATTGGCATTTTCCAGCATTAGATTGATGCCGTACTCAGAGGCTGCATTTTCTATATCCCTTGTATTACCGAGTCTCCATGCACTTTCCGAACCGATCTGGCTAAACCCAAGCAAGAGACCCGGATCTGCAGGCTCTTCCGCAGGCCCGGTACACCCGCTTAGTAAACCCAAGACCATAATCATCCCCAACAGCTTAAGACATTTTGTTTTGAACATATTAACCCCTTATGACATCAAAAATGTGAATCCACCCTAACTCCGTCCTGCTCAGCGTACTCATCAACAAGAACATACTCCCCGTTTTCATACTTATAAACACTGGTATATTCAATATTTCTAGAGTCACCACTAGTCCTAAAGCATGCTATTGTTTCATTTGTGCTATCCACTGTATAGGTATACAACCATTCAAATGCCGGAAAAAATTCATACTCCCCATCTATATATTCATAAGCGGAATACATTTTCATCCCACTCATTCCATTTACCCCGCGATAAACCACCAGCTCGTCTTGTCCATCAAAAGTCACATCTTCAAAATGCGCCTCAAATGTAGGCTCGGCAAAAACAATTCTATCCCCTCCTGTAGCTATATCGTTATAATCTACATATAAAATCGGTGTGCCATCTTCGAATATGAAATAATCTTCCTTATGATCATGCCATGTATTTTCAGGCACTTTATCATACGCAATTCCTATTTGAAGACAACTATGCCCTTCTCCGACAAATCTGACAAAATCAACATGAGAATCCACCGTCAACCTAATCTCATCCAGTGAAGATACTATCCATTCCTCTGAAAAATCTCCAAACGGGGAAATATCCGGACTAATATCGATTCCCGGTGTATCGTTTGTTTCGGTGCAATCGTCTATTCCGTCAAAATCATCTCTGTTCAAATTAGATTCGTAGTCCTTGTCTAAATTATTCTCTTCATCATTAACGTAAGCATTTTCCATAACTGTAATGGTATTATCGCTATTATTCGTACTATTTGTACAACCTGCAAGCAAGCACATCACAACAAATGTAATTGAATAACCTTTTTTTCTCATTCCAAACCTTCTCTTCTCAGTAATGCGACTAAAATCGCAAATGCACCCAATTTTTCATCTACGCTTTCGCTGTCATACTCACCATCTGCAACAAATCTTCCACTACTATAGATATCTGTTCCACTATAAATATACGAAGAAATCCTCCAGTCCATACCATTATATAAATTTATATATGCAGTCATTGCAATAATATCTTTTGGTTTTTCATCTAAATCGAGAATCCCTATATTATATGCATGATAATTATCACTTTTGTCATTGATTTGAAACTCGTATAAAGCACTCTCCTCAAAAGAGTAGAATAGCAATCCTTGTGGATAATTTGTCGTTACGACCCCAAGAGGATCACCATTTTGTATACAAACCCCAAAGGTACCATCTAAATAATCCCATTCACACTCCCTATAATGGAAAACTGCTAATATTTCAGGTGGCAAGCCAGTTTGTTCACTTATTGATTCATACATGTATTTATTATTGTCATAAGCATTTAGAATCGATATTAATCTGTCTCCTGAATATATAGAAGAGATTGAAAAAATATAATTTGCAGTAAACCTATATACTGCATTTGAATTATATAAATCGATATTAAAATACTCCAGCAAAAATGGATAATTTTTTTTTGCATTAGCAAGAAACTTTATTATTTCTTCATCAGAATATAATCTCTCCCCGCATTCATCCATCAGTGCACTCATACAATCATATATAACAGGATATTCGATAAAATAACCGGCATTTCTTATACTTCCTATATATTTCCATAATACACAAAAACCAAGAATAAGTTTTTAAACTTATTCTTGGTTTCGCTATGTTGATTATTGGGTAACCTAAACAATTCTTTTAGTGAATAGAAAAAAATCTATTGACGGTTTTAGTTCTCTTCATCACCTTCAACGGTAACAGTCTCGATATCGTTCCAGGTCATGGTCTTGCTCTCATCAACTGAGCTTTCGGTAAGTTCTGCTATCTTGTCCTCATCCACAACAACCGCTCCCAGATCCTCAAGAGTCTTTACGTATGCTTCTTCCTGTTCCTTGATGGACTTGTTATCACTCCAACGGGAAACACAGATATAAACCGTTCCGTCCTTAACAACACTAGTCATCTCCAGCTCGGAATCTGCATCAAGCGCAGGAATCTTGGAATAATCATAGTTACTGTCCAGAGTATAGAACACATCGCTGCACCATGATGCATAAAGGTATGAGGATGCATATACTTTCTCAACAGATGCATCGGGCTTAACAACGAGATAATCCTGATAGTGAGCACCTGCTCCGCCGGATCCGCCGTAAAAGAAATCACCCGAATAATAAAGATCCAAAAATGATCTGTATCCAAACTCGTTAAAGTATGTCATCTCGAGTTTTCCGTTATTGTAACCGATAAATCCGAGCCAGCTTAGGGCTGATGCATTTTGGTTTTCAACATACAATACAAGTACGTCGTCTCCTTCTTCACCGGAGTCGGGTGTGATAAGTGCATACTTGATATCATATTCCCCTTCCGCTCCGTATCCGAGGTCTTCTATAACGGCATCGCGGAGTTCTTCATATGAGTAAGTTCCGGGATCGGGTTTTGAATACTCATTATCATCATCGATAACGGTAACGTCCATTTCACCGGCAAGGAACATATCATATGCATCAGATCTGGGCATATCGGAAACATTCTCTTCCGCATCCTCTTCAGGTTCGGTTTCAGTCTCCTGATCCTGAACTTCTTCGTTATCCTCTTCTACGATATCATCTGATGAATCCTCATCTTCATCATCCACAGTGTCAACGCTTTCTGTTTCCACAGGTGCATCAGATACATTTTCATTTCCGCATCCTGTCAGCATGGAACAAGTCAAGACGCTGCACATCAGCATCATTAAAATTTTCTTTTTCATTTTAAAAATCTCCTTATTATTTCTTTTCTTCGCATGATATACACATAAAATTATATTACTCCGACCGCCAAATGTCGAATCGGGCGATCGGAGTAACGTATCAGTCCTCTAAAGTGTATGTATATAAATCCCTTTTTGCATTCTCCGGAGTGATCCCTGCTTTATCAAACAGCTCTCTCAGAGTTACAAATTCATATTCCTGCTTTTTAAGCTCGGGAATTATTATATCAAGTGCTTCGACAGTGTTGTCATTTCCTTCGCTGTCATGGAGAAGGACCAGCGCTCCGTCCCTCGCACCCTCTATAGCTTTACGTGCGCGTTCCTCCGCGCTCACCTCGGGGATCCAGTCGTCACATGCGATTCCGCAGATGAAAATATAGGGGATCGTCTCAAACATCAGATCGTTAACATTGATGTAGGGAGGTCTGAAAAAGATCGGCTCCTTACCGGTTATCGCAACGATCCTTCTTGTAGTCTCATTGATCTCCGCCTTGATGGTCTGTGCATCAAGCTCCCTCATATCGGAATGAGTGAGCGAATGATTCTCGATGTCGCATCCGTAATCAAGTTCCGCTCTTATGATCTCTTCCCTTTCGGGAGTGATGTTATCTCCTATGAGAAAAAAACTTGCCTTGATACCGTACTTTTTTAACTTCTCGAGTACCTTAAGACTTGTGGTATCCGAAGGACCGTCATCGAATGTAAGTGCAATGTATTTCTTATCTCCCATTTTGCGCCTCGATATTAAACCTTTATTAATCTGCCATGATCATCTCTACGATTCCCGTCATGGATACGGTAGGGATAGGTTCTTCGCATGTAACGGAATAAGAATATCTTCCGTCGTTCCATACCGCATTCATTGCGGTATCTTCATCATCACCGTGTATTTCTACGGAATAATCCGGATAT
>JAEEXJ010000088.1 GCA_016291475.1 Lachnospiraceae bacterium
AGATGAAGGAAGCTAAGCTTCGTATGGAAGATGCTCTTGCAGCTACCAGAGCAGCTGTTGAGGAAGGAATCATCGCAGGCGGCGGATCAGCTTACATCCACGCATCCAAGAAGGTTGCAGAGCTTGCAGATACCCTTGACGGAGATGAGAAGACCGGCGCAAGAGTTGTCCTTAAGGCACTTGAAGCTCCTCTTTATCACATCGCTGCAAATGCAGGACTTGACGGAAGCGTTATCGTAAACAAGGTTCGTGAGTCCAAGAAGGGAATGGGATTCGATGCTCTTAACGAAGAGTATGTCGATATGGTTAAGGCCGGAATCCTTGATCCCGCTAAGGTTACCAGAAGCGCTCTTCAGAACGCTACTTCAGTTGCATCAACCCTTCTCACCACCGAGAGCGTTGTAGCAACTATCAAAGAGCCCCAGCCTCCTATGCCCGCAGGCGCAGGAATGGGAATGGGCATGTGATCGAAAACTGAGCCGTGCTAATACATAAAAATACCGACCGTGAGCATGTTTACATGCAGAGCGGTCGGATTTTTTATGTATTAATAGGGCGAAGCCCGGCATGAGGAAAACGAGCAAAGCGAGTTTTCCGAATGAGCACGGCAGTGATCGCCATGGCGATTATTTCTTTTGCCTCTTTCTTTTCCAATGTTTCCCATGTTAATATACCCCTAGGGGGGTGCTTTTTAGGAGAATCATCATGATAAACTCTTCAAAAAAGTTATCGCCTTTTTTATTTCTAAAATTCGTGTTTTATTCTGATATTCTCTGTTCCTTTCTTGACCGGATGATGTGTAATGCCGGTGCTTTCCTTATTGAAAGGGGATGATGTTATGGGATATGCAGCTTTCTCGTTCTTGTTTATTTTGGCTATCGGTCCACTACTTGTGTATTTATTGGCATACTTTACGGTGCTTATTGAAAAGCCTGTAATTATAGGCGCTAAGATTACGGATAATGGGCGCTTTGTGAAGTCACTTAATATCTGCACAAACGTTTCATTCAATATGTGTACGGTTTTGATTTTTTATCTGTGTCAATTTGTCTTTTTTTCGGATTATAAGGTACCGGTATATCTGTGGACTGCGATTGCCGAACTGTTATTAATCCCTTTCTGGGAAATACATTTTTACCGGAAGGTGTCCGATAAAAAGCTTTCACGGATCGTCCTGTTTACCTACCTTGCCAATTTTCTTTCTTTCTCATTGGGATTTGTGGTATTTGGATTTGCCGGAAAAATTATCCGGGGCACAATACTGGTGCCTATTTTCGGAGTTGGGTGACAGGAGGGCTTATGAATTATTTTATTTTAATGAATGTGGGTATAGCTAATCTCCTGTATCTTATTTTCGGTATTACAGGAGCGTTGTTTATCGTATCCGGTTTAAATCTTTTGTTAAGACATGCTTTTATCATGAGAAAAGAATTAAATCCGGGAAAAGAGGAGACCGGTCTTTTGCGTGTTTTGGCCAAATTTATAAACAGTATATTTGGATATATATTTGTTGCAGTGCTGACAATTGTGCTGATCGGTGTTATTACGGCAACTATTGAGAAATCACATAACCCGCGAAATCAGGCTCCTGATGACGCACTGTCGGAAAGCATTGAAGAATTCAGAGGGGATGACCTTTTATATAGAGGACAGGAATATAATGAATACAGTGGATGCACATCTTATGAATATTTAGTGAAAAGCGATGGTAATTCTTATCCGTTAGATATGGCAGAAGCATTTAACTCATGTGATGAAATCGATAAATCCCGGAAGATTTGCATATCGGTTTGGGGTTATATTGATCACGCGAACTTCTGGTCCGTTTTTGGGATGTATAACTATATTGATGATGAAACATATGATCATATAGTAAGTATTTATACAGGTGATACGAGCATGCTGGGGCATGGTGTGATAAAAGATCTTTACTACTTTTTGTCTATAGAGGGAATAACCTGCTATCAGGGCTCGTATGATACATTGGTGAATACACTGGATTCCGGTACGGATATTTTATCTTATTGGCCGGAACTGTCCCGTGTGAAACTTAGTGGAGTGGGAAGTAGTGCCCCTATGGTAGAACTCACAGATAATACCGCGGTCATAAATGCATCTTCCAATTTCTATAAATATGATATACTTGATGTGGAAGAGATAACGATTATAGGTTCGAAGGGTACTGTTACCTATACATGTGATGAACTGGAGTATGAACGGGGAACCGGAAACTATTCACCCTTTACATTTACCGTAAGTCAAAACGGAATATTTGATCTGATATCCGAGACAGGAGAGCTATATGCGGTCCGGGTGACGGATTCAAACGGAGAAACATATGACCTGGGCTATATCCCGAAGGATTTAGATTATTAAAGTAAAAGCGTCCGCAACCTGCGGACGCTTTTTATTTGTTTATCTGTATAACTTCCTGTAATTCCTGGGTGAATACCCCGTGATCTCCCTGAACACCTTATTGAATGTAGTGGTGGACTGGAATCCCGCCATGAACGCACAATCCGTAATGGATAATCCCTTATCAAGCAGAAGAGATGTGGCACTCTTTACCCTGATATTTGAAAGGTATGCAGGGAAGGATATGTGCATGTATTGCTTGAACAGCTTCGAGAAATAGAAGGTGCTTATCCCGATATGATCCGCGACCTCCGTCTGAGTGATGGGGTTGGATGAATTCTCGGAGATATAATTGCATGCGGCATGTATGTATTGCCATCCTATCCTGGAGGTGTCTTCGGAATCGATAAGAGAGCTGTTGTCCGACATGACATGCTCACCGATAGTTACCAATATCTCATAAACACATCCCTTGCTTCTTGACTCCGCAAACATATCTCCGGATTTTTTGATCCTCTCGATCTCAAATATTCTGTCTGCTATGAATTCGGCAAGGACCGGTTCCTCTTTGACGGATATGTGTTTGCAATCATAGAGAAATCTGGACACGGATAAAAGATCCATGTTGTTCTCCAGGATCAGAGAAGAAAACTGGATGAATATCGCTCCGTTTTTGGGAATCTTGACCGTTTCGTGGATCTGTCCGGGCCATATCAGAAGAACATCCCCGGCATTTAATTTATAGACAGTATCCCCAATCTTGTATTTGCATCCGTCTTTGAGAGCGACGGTAAACTCCGCAGCATTATGCCAATGAGGAGGATAAATCTCCGGTATCTCGTCATTGGTGATGGAGATGGACGTCGGGGTTTCAAAATGTATTGTTTCCTGAGTGTTTTTATTCATACCTTAATAATAACAAAAAATGGGCAAAACTCAACAAATAAGTAATTCTATAAAAAACTGCCGCGGAATAGAATGTGCTTGAAAGGGTGAATGATCATGAAAAGTCGGGAAACTGATTTTACAAAAGGAAAACCTTCAGCACTTATACTGCAGTTTTACTGGCCGCTTTTAATGACCAGTATGCTTCAGCAGTTTTATAATTTTGCGGACACATGGATCGTAGGAAAGGGACTCGGAGATAATGCCCTTGCCGCTGTCGGAAACATGGGTTCTTTATTTTTCCTGATAGTCGGTTTTTCATTCGGTATAGCAAACGGATTCGGTGTTCTCATCGCTCAGAGTTACGGTGCCGGAAATATTGAGGCGCTTAAACATAGAATGGCAGGAGTCATTGAACTCGGCATAGTGATCTCTTTGTTTTTATCCGGATTCAGCGTTGCTTTTCTTCCTCATGCGTTAAGGCTTCTTCAGACGGATGAGATCATCATGGCTGACAGCCTTAAGTACGGATACATCATCTTCGGCGGGCTTTCCACCGGTATCTGCTACAATATAAGTGCGGCTGTTTTAAGAGCTCTCGGGGACAGCAAAACTCCCCTCAAGGCTATTATCATTTCTTCTGTTCTCAACGTTACTTTGAACTGCTTTTTCATATTCGGAATGGGGATGGGGGTTGAAGGCGTTGCCATCGCAACCATCGTAGCCCAGATAATCTCCGCTGCGTTTTGCATCTACAGACTCAGCAGGATACCGGTTATTCATCTTCAGAAAGAACATTTTAAGAATGAAAATAAGATCTTCTTCGAACTTCTTGCAAACGGACTTCCCATGGCATTTATGAATTCCATAACTGCGGTGGGATGCATGGTGGTTCAGTATTTCGTAAACGGCTACGGTGTCGTATATACAGCGGCATATGCGGCTTGCAGTAAATATCTGAATCTTTTCATGAATCCCGCTTCGACCGCAGGAAATGCCATGAGTGCTTATACTTCTCAGAACTATGGTGCCGGCAGGTTTGTAAGGATCAGGGAAGGACTCAAAGTCACGCTTTCCGTTGCAGGTATATCCTACCTTCTTTTGGGATCACTCATGGTTTTCTTCCCGGGATTTCTGGCCCGTATTCTTTTGCAGGGAAGCGCGCAGATACGTCTGGCGTGCATGTTCCTTCCCAGATGCGGGATCATGATGATATTCGTGGATGTTCTCTTCGTAGTCAGGAACTGTGTCCAGGGTATGGGAAAGCCTATGCTTCCCATGGCTTCAGGAATACTGGAGATGTTTTTGAGGATATTCGTGATATCATTTTTAATGAGCAGACTCGGATTCAAAGCAACGGCATATGCGGAGATCAGTGCCTGGATCGGCGCACTTGCGGTAAATGCCTTTGCGCTTAATAAATATCTGGCTCCGCTCCTTGCTGCGTCAGAACCCGAACCGGAAGAAACAGAACCGGTAATTCATGGAAGATGGAGGAGAAAACTTCATGGGTCATTTTAATAACTTCAAAGTAACCGTATACTGCGTATCTTCGATCCTTCAAAATATGGATCTTGATACTCTTGAAAAACAGTACGATTTCATCGAGAAATATGTGGGACTTGATAAGGTATATCTGGAGCCCTACAGAGGCCCCCACTGGGTTGAGAAGGACAAGATCAGAGAGATAACGAAGTTCTTCAGAGACAGAAATGTGGAGGTGTCGGGCGGTCTGACCACGGTTGTTCCGGATCTTTCTGATGAGGATAAAGAAAAGCAGAGACTTTTCGGAACATTCTGCTATACCAATCCGGGAATGAGGGAGCATGTGAAGAAGGTTTCCGAGTATTGTGCGGAGCTTTTTGATGAAGTCATCCTGGATGATTTCTATTTTACCAATTGTACCTGCGAAGAATGTCTTAAGGCCAAGGAAGACAGATCGTGGGTCGATTTCAGAAGAGATCTCATGAAGGATGTTTCGGAGAATCTGATAGTGGGTCCCGCCAAAAAGATCAATCCCAATATCAAAATGATCATCAAGTTCCCCAACTGGCGTGAGTCATATCATGCAACCGGTTACAGACCCGATGTGGAAAAGGATATCTTCGACAGGGTTTATACAGGAACGGAAACAAGAGCCAGTGCATATCAGGATCAGCATCTTCCCACGTATCTGAGCTACAGTCTTGTAAGGTGGATGGATGATGCTTCGGAGGGCAGAAATCAGGGAACCTGGTTTGACACATATCAGTGCTGGCCCATCGATGATTACCTTGAACAGGGATATCTGTCCGCATTTGCAAGGCCCGAAGAAATCACTCTTTTCCAGTGGACGGATCTTTATGAAAATAAGCTCGTCACTCCTCTTGGGCTTCAGCTTTCCAGAATAGACAGGATGCTGGATAAGACGGGCAAGCCCGTAGGAATTCCCGCATATATTCCTTATGCATCACAGGGTGAAAATCACATTGAGGATTTCCTCGGAATGCAGGGGATCGCTCTTTATCCCACAACCGTTTTCCCGAAAGATGGAAGCGTTCTCGTAACCGAAAGTTCTCTTTATGACAGGGAGATATTCGTTAAACTCAGGGAGTTTATGATATCCGGCGGAAAGGTGTTCGTAACCCCCGGCTTTATGGCTAAGGCTCCCGAAGACGAATGGAGAGAGATAAGCAGTGCGTACCTTACCGGAAGAAAGCTTAATGTCACCAGATATTATGTGACTGACGATCCTGCCGGATATCTGGAGGATGTCAAGCCTGTACTGTTTGCGGACATTCAGCATTCAAACAATCTTTCCTGGTCTCTTTTAAACGGAGGTGCGGGAGAGTATCACTCGACTCTTTTCCTTAAGGATACATACGGAAAGGGCAGGATGTTTTTGATAAACATTCCCGAGAATCCTTCGGATCTTTCTAAGATACCGGGGTGGGCAATGGATGCGGTGAAGCAGGAGTTTAATTATGGCGGTATATATGTCACCGCTCCGAACGTTTCCGTATTCCACTATGACAATGATACCTTCATCCTGTACGCACATGTTACGGATCACGCACACCCCGTTACCGCAACAATTCATATTCAGGATGAGAATGTAAAACTCATTCAGTATTTTGCTCCTTGGACCAAAGACGGGGAAAAACAGATCGAACTGTCGAAGAAGACTTTCCGCTACGATCTTAAGCCCGCTACTGAAATGAGGGCCGATGTTATCCTTAATCCCGGAGAGTTCTATGAATATAAAGTTATCAGAGGATAAAGGATGGTATAAAAAATCTGTTGACTTATCTGGCGGGATTTTATAGAATACTTTTGCACAAGTAAATTGTACGAAAGTGATACGAGGTAAGAGTAAATGAAAAACAGTAACGACTTTGACAGACTTAAGCTTTGCAATCAGGTTTGTTTTCCGCTTTATGCCTGCTCAAAGGAACTTGTAAGACAGTACGGCCCGTACCTGAAGGAACTTGATCTTACTTATACCCAGTACATCGTAATGATGGTCATGTGGGAGAGGGAAGTGGCTTCTTCAAGAGATCTTGCGGACTGTCTTCATCTGGATTACGGAACTCTGACTCCGGTTCTGAAGAGACTTGAACTTGCCGGATACATAACCAGGGAACGTTCGGGGGTTGATGAAAGACTTTTGACTCTTAAGCTTACCAAGGAAGGTAAGAAACTGAAGGCAAAGGCAGTTCACATTCCCGGTGAGATTGCGGCTAAGGTAGGCCTTACGGAGGACGAATTCAAAACACTCTATGCTCTTACTTACAAAGCACTTGCGAACATGGAATCGGCTGATTAAGCAAAGGAGAAGACTATGGCAGGAGTATACGATTTTACAGTTAAGGACAGAACCGGTAATGAAGTAAGTTTAAACGAGTACGCAGGAAAGGTACTTCTTATCGTAAATACCGCAACAGGATGCGGATTTACACCTCACTATGAGCCCCTTGAAGCTATGTACAAGGATCTTAAGGATAAGGGTTTTGAGATCCTTGATTTCCCCTGCAACCAGTTTGCAAACCAGGCACCCGGAGATGAGGAAGAGATCCATCAGTTCTGTACCATGAAGTTCGGTACCGAGTTCCCTCAGTTTGCCAAGCTTAATGTTAACGGTGATGATGCGGATCCTCTTTTTGCATATCTGGCTACCGAGAAGCCTTTCGAGGGATTCGGAAAGGGTCTCAAGAATGCAGCTCTTAAGAAGTTCACCGATATGAATAATAAAGCATTCGGCGATAAAGCATATATCAAGTGGAATTTCACCAAATTCCTGATAGACAGAGAAGGTAAAGTTATAGCAAGATTCGAGCCTACTGTTGACATGGATGATGTCAGAAAAGCAGTTGAGGATCTTCTTTCCAAATAAACAGCAAATGTGTCTTTGAAAAGGCACGGCAGACTTAACGGGAGGTCTTACATGGATAAGATTAAATGGGGAATTCTGGGAACCGCCAACATTGCAAGGTGGGCTACCATACCCGGAATAAAGAAGGCGGAAAATGCCGATCTTTATGCGATCGCAGGCAGAAATCCGGACAAAGCCAAAAAGTATAAAGACGAGTTCGGGTTTGAAGTATCCTACGGAAGCTATGATGAGCTTATAGCGGATCCTGCCGTACAGGCTGTTTATATTCCCCTTCCCAACGATCTGCATCTTAAGTGGGTTACTCAGACTCTTAAGAATAAGAAACATGTCCTTTGTGAAAAGCCTCTTGCGCTTAATGCCGAGGAAGCGGCAGCGATGTACAAGACCGCGGAAGAAAACGGCGTACATCTTATGGAGGCTTATGCATATCTTCACAGTCCGTATGTGGAGAGCCTTAAATCTGATATTGAAAGCGGAATAATAGGTGATGTGGATTATATAGAATCCGCGTTCATCACTCAGGGGTACAAGGAGGATTTCCGCCTTCACAAAGAATTCGGAGGCGGTGCAATGTATGACCTCGGCTGTTATTGCACCACCATGATATTAACCCTCATAGATTCCGAGCCTGAACTTGTAAAAGCGGTTGCGGAGTTCTCGGATCTCGGGGTGGATTTTAATACTGCGGCGATCATGCGGTTCAAGAACGGTGTAAGGGCATCGTTCAACATCGGAATGATCCTCGGAGAAAATACAAACTCACGATTTGACAGACTCTATATCCACGGAAGCAAAGGATGCATCAGATCCGAAGTTGAATACAACCAGGAAGGATGTGTCGGATATTTTGTCTGCAACAGTGACGGATGTTTTGAGAGAAAAATAAATGTTCCGCATAATTACAAACTTGAAATAGAGCAGCTCGGAAGATGCATCTTAAATGGGGAAAAGCCGCATATCACTCCCGAGTTTTCAATAAAGAACGCCAAACTTATCGATACGGTACTTAAAGAAATTGGTTTTTAATTCAGCGTAGGGATTTACATCTGTCCAAGGGGTGACGCGAATGCATAAGCTGTCGAGACTTCGATTTCTGCGAAAAAATGCGGCCGCCCGGCCCGAACAGCGTGAGTGGCCACGCGTCATGAGCTGAAACATGCCTTGTGAAGCATTTCCGCCTGAAATCGAAAAGCGAGACAGTTATGCGTCGCGGCAGGACCCGTGGGACAGATGTAAGTCCCTGCGAGCTTTGTAACTAAGGAGGGTATTTCCATGAAAAAGAAAGCATTGTTCATTGGGGGAACAGGCACTATAAGTACGGCGATCGTAAAGAGACTGACTAACGAACTCGATTGGGAAGTATGGGTCTTAAACAGGGGAAACAGAAATGACGTACTTCCGGAATCGGTTCACAGTATTGTATGCGATGTTAACGATGAAGCTGCGGTGCTTGAAAAGATCGGTGATGCAACCTTTGATTGTGTATGTGAATTCATAGGTTTCCATGTATCACAGGTTGAAAGAGACTGCAGACTCTTTAAGGATAAAACAAAACAGTACATCTACATCAGTTCCGCATCCGCTTATCATAAGCCGGCTGCAAATTATATCATCACGGAAGGCACATCTTTGGCGAATCCCTATTGGCAGTATTCAAGGGACAAGATCGAGTGCGAAGAATTCCTTATGAAAAAATACAAAGAGGAAGGCTTCCCCGTAACCATAGTTCGCCCCAGCCATACATATGATGAGAGAAATGTTCCTCTGGGAGTACACGGAAAGCACGGTTTTTGGCAGGTGATCAAGAGAATGCAGGAAGGAAAGCCCGTTATAATACAGGGCGACGGATCGAGTCTTTGGACTGTAACCTGGAACGGAGATTTTGCAATAGGTTATACAGGTCTTATGGGTAACAGAAAAGCAATCGGAGAAGCGTTTCAGATCACTTCAGACGAAGCTCTTACCTGGGACCAGATCTATCAGACGATCGCAGATGTTCTCGGAGTTAAACTTAATGCTTATCACGTATCAACGGATTTCCTCCGTGCCGCGGGGGATAAGTACGGATTCGATTTTACGGGCTCGCTCCTCGGAGATAAATCCGTATCCGTTATTTTCGATAACAGTAAGTTAAAGAGAGTTGTTCCCGATATGGCTACCAATGTCAGATTCGATATGGGTGTAAAGATTGCCCTGGACTATGTATTGTCGCATCCCGAATGTCAGGTGGAAGATCCCGAATTCGATGATTGGTGTGACCGGGTAATAGCGGCATTGGACAAAGCAAAAGAAATGATTTAGGTGACAATGAAGCGTCCCCACCGTCACCTTAGGAGAGTAAGATTATGAGACTTGGAACTTCATCGCCTCTCAGACATAATTCACCTCAGGAGTGGGCCGAAAAGCAGATAAACTTAGGCTGCTCGACCGTTGTTTTCCCTGTTCAGAGTAACGAACCCGAAGAGAAGATAATCGCCTATAAGGATGCTGCGGAAAAAGCCGGTTTATCCATAGCGGAAGTCGGCATCTGGAGAAATGCCCTTGCAGCGGATCCCGATGAAAGGAAAGCAAATCTGGATTACTGCGTTGAGCAGCTCAGGCTGGCGGATTTCCTCGGCGCAAGGTGTGCGGTTAATGTAGCCGGATCCTTCGGACGCATATGGGACGGCGGTTATAAGGAAAACTTTTCAAAGGATGCCTGGGATAAGACCGTAGCCATGGTAAGGGAGGTTATTGACAGGGCAGATCCCAAGAATACATATTTTACATTGGAACCCATGCCCTGGATGATCCCTACAGGCCCGAAGGATTATCTCAAGCTTATTGAAGCTGTTGACCGCGACAGATTTGCGGTCCATATGGATATCATCAACATGATCAATTCGGCAGACAGGTATTTTAATGCGGATGAATTCGTCGATGAATGTGCGCATCTTTTGGGTGATCGCATCAGGAGCTGTCATATCAAAGATGTACATCTCGGAAGTCAGTATACATTGAGACTGGAAGAGTGTGGTCCCGGCGACGGCGAATTTCCTTTACGGCATTACGCCGAGAAAATGGATGCCATAGATCACGATATGCCCGTTATTCTCGAGCATCTTGATTCCGATGAAAAGTACATCATGTTTATGGGATATCTCAAGGAGGAATTAAATGGCTTATACAAGAATATCTGATGCAAATGAGATTACCGCTAAGTATATGGATTCCATTTATTTCGAGGAAAGACTTATCGATTCCGTGGTAGCCGATACCTCTACGGAGTTTTGGGGAGTGAAATTTGACAGCCCTGTTCTTACTCCCGCCTTTTCTCATATCGGCCGCTTAAACGGAAGAGAGCTTTCGGGACTTGAAGAGTATTCCATCGCGGCGAAGAACTGCAACATCTTAAACTTCTGCGGCATGATGGAAAACGACATGTTTAAGAAGATCGCAGATACCGGTGCCAAGACCGTGAGGATCGTAAAACCCTATGCGGATAACGGAAAGGTTCGTGATCAGTTCGCTTATGCGGAAAGTGTAGGAGCTTTCGGTATCGGAATGGACATAGATCACATCTTCGGTGAGAACGGACTTGATGTGGTCGTGGGAGAGGAGATGGCTGTTCAGACCACCGATATGCTCAGGTCTTATGTGGAGTCTACAAAACTGCCCTTCGTGGTAAAAGGAGTCTTAAGCGTTGCAGATGCTCTTAAATGTGCCGAGATAGGAGCAAAGGGAATACTAGTAAGTCATCATCACGGACGCCTTCCCTATGCGGTGCCTCCCATGATGATCCTTCCCGAGATAAAAGAGGCTCTTAAAGACAAAGACATTAAGATCTTTGTCGACTGCGGTATCGAAAGCGGATCGGATGTATATAAAGCGCTGGCCCTCGGAGCGGACGGTGCGGCTGTCGGAAGATCCATGATGCCCTCCCTGGAAAAAGAGGGAACTCTCGGCGTAGAGACATTCCTTAATAAGGTCACTTCGGAACTTCGATTTGTTATGAGTTGTACGGGATTTAAAAATGTTTGCAATATTGATGATTCTGCGTTATATTAATGGTCACATAATGGTCAATGGGGACAGTTTCCGTAGGGACACTGTCCCCATTTGCATGTATACTGAAAAAGAGATAAATTTACAAAAAAATAATTTAATCATAGTTTCCATCCCAAAATGCATACTGTTCGTTTTCACGGCATTTAAAATGAATTTTTATGCAAAACGTTTTCGTAAGTTTCCGAAAATGCCACGAGTGGCAAATTTTTGACTTTTCTGGAAAAAATTTTGTGATATAGTCTTAATGTTATGGACTCGGAGAGGATAAAAGAACGCACTTTCGATTATGAGGTAGAATTTATCAGGGATGAGAAGGGGCGTCTTAAGAAAAAAGCCCGTTACAAAGGCCCTGACTTTTACTATGTCCTGCCTGAGGAAATCAGAAAGAAGGCAAGATATCTTTTAGGTGTATTCATTCTGATGGATATTGTGTTCACTATGATCCCTCTTTTGATATCCGATCCGTTTATGCACAAATGGTACACTTCCGCACCGCTTATCATGTGCCTGCTGGGAGATGTACATTTAATAATGGGATTTGTCACATTCCTTACCGCGAAGGAACCTCTTAAGAGAGAGGATACCAAGCACGGATTTGAGAGAATAGCCATTTGGGCGCTGTTAAATACGATCTTTTCATTTATATCGTCGGTCTCTCAGATCGTATGGCATCTAAAGAACGGATTCGAACTTCTGAATACTTGTATAACCGTAAGCACGATTTTTATATTTGTTTTTTCCATATTAATAGGTAAAGCCAAAGGTTGCGCGGAGGCCAAAGAAAACAAATAACAATCATCCATGACGGATGTGTTATATTTCGATCTTATGTCGAAAGAAATGCTTATAGGAGGATTAGAAAAAATGAAAAGCAAGAAATTAATGGCTATGCTTCTCTCAGCCGGAATGACGCTTTCCATGATCGCAGGCTGCCAGAACAGCGCGGATGTGGACGTTCCCGATACTGAGACCGAGCAGGAGCAGGGACAGGAAGGCGATGTTACCGAGCCTGCCCAGACCTCAGAGGGGGATTCTACACTTGTTTATGCAACATCAACATTTGGTCAGAAGTTCAGCCCTTTCTTCGCTACCACTGCGTACGATATGGAGGTTGTTGACCTTACTCAGGGAGCACTGCTTGCAGCTGACCGTGGCGGCGCTATCATCAACAATGGTATCGACGGCGAGACCGTTACCTATAACGGTTCCGATTATGAGTACAAGGGAATGGGCGATGTAGAAGTTGTTCAGAACGCTGACGGTTCCGTTGATTACAACCTTACCATGAAAGAGGGCGTTAAGTTCTCTGACGGCGTTGACGCTACCATCGATGATGTAATCTTCACCATTTATGTAATGTGTGATCCTACTTACGACGGACAGTCTACCATTTATGCACTTCCCATCGAAGGAATGGAAGACTACCGCGGAGGCATGGATTCCAGAGGAAACGTTATCTTCGCAGCAGGCGAGGACGGATATGCAGATACCGATCTCTACACTGAAGATCAGTACAATGCATTCTGGGATTACTATAACAACAACGCAGGCGCTGACTTTGCTCAGGAGATCGTTGATTACTGTATCTCTAACGGATACAACTCAGCTGAGTATTCCGTAGCTGACTGTGCTGCTAACTGGGGATTCGAGCTTGAGTCAGATGCTACCGCTCAGGATTTCTGGGATACCATGGTAGAAGCTTACGGCGGAGATACCGATGAAGCTGAGT
>JAEEXJ010000009.1 GCA_016291475.1 Lachnospiraceae bacterium
ATATAGCTCTTCGGTTGCAAGTGCCATCTTGGTCACCGAAAACTCGCATCTTGAAGGATCCGGATATGTATACCAGGTATCGGTGAGTGTGTTCAGATCGACGCAATCACCGTATTTTCCCAGATATTCGTATTCGATATGGCAGGAATACATGGAGGGTACTGTTTTCACCATCTCATGCACATCACCGTCTTTATCCGTAACACTGACTCTGAAACCTTCCATGTCGTGGATCATGGTTCCCTCGCCAATGGGAATGAATCTCTTAGCATTCGGAAGTGAATCCACTCTCACGGGAAGCTCTCCGCTCGAATATGTACCTGCCTTTACTTCCGCGCGGACGTTTTTCCTCTCCCATTCATACCAATCGGGGATGTGTGAAAATTCGGTATCGCCTTCTACCGCTTCAAGCTCACTAAGCTCCGTCATACGCCACTCTTTTCCGCAGGCATTGCATTTCAAAATGCATCCCTCGGATGACATCTTAAACTCAGTCTTACATGCGGGACACTGATACAAAACCTTATGAAGTCCCTCGGCCCTGCCTTTATATGTGATCTTTATCCCGCGTTCTTTTTGCCATGCAAAATCATCATATTGAAATGCGCTGACGATCTTTGCATTGATCTCATCCACCGGAGCTTTTTTTAATTCTTCTGCGGAATACAAAAGAGAAAACTCCGCTTCCGTGGGCTTAACACCTCTGTCGTGAAGATTCCAGAAAGGGGAATTTACATGGTGTCCGTGACAGATAAGAGTAACTACAGGCACTCCGAGTAATTTACAGAGCTTGCCCAGTGATTCAGGAAGAACCGCAGTGGTTCCGCAAAGAGAATATCTGGCCTCCGGATAGATAATTGCAACATCGCCGTTTTTGACAGTGCGGACCAGCTGCCTCACAAGGGTGGGATCATTGGTAAATTTTCTCTTACAAATACATCCCACATCCCTGAGAAGCTTTTCTCTTCCGATGAAGCCGTCTATTGCAACCACATAATTGGCTCTCCACGGATATATGGCCTTGGTGGCAACTTTGAAATCCATAAAAGCGTTATGATTGCACAAAAGCACGAAGGGCGGCTTAAGCCCCTCCGTGCCTTTTTTTGTAATGATACATTTATGCTTTTTCACATCCGGTGCACTGAGGATGTAAGTAAGAGGCCTCAGGTACCACTTAGTACGCACGGGAGGAGCTTTCATATCGAATCTTACAAAATTGTCTTTCATAATATGAAAACCTCCGACTGCGTTTTTGTCACAACATAAAGATTTTACCATAAATATGTGACAATTGGGATGACGAAACAAGGGGGCGGTTCTTTTTGAACCGTCCCCCTTGTCACCTTAGTCAGATATTATGTAAGTTCCGTATACTTCGTCATCACCGCGTTCGGGCGCCTGCTCGCCGCTTGCAAGATCGGAAGCATCAACCTCCACATAATCCTTAAACATTTTTTTGGAATCTCCGGTCTCAAGCGAGTAGCTTCCGTTTGGAATGATCTCGGAGAAATCGAAATAAGTGTAAGGATTTGAAGGATCCTCCAGGTGAACATGAAGCTCTCCGTCTTCGATCCGATCGGTAACATCCTCACTCAGATTGCGATAGTGGAAAATAACCTTTCCATCTTCAGTAAACTCAAGCGTTCCGTCATTATTCATAAGTCCCACAAGTTCCTCGGCACTCATTGGAACTTCCTCTCCGCCCGGGCCGTAAGACACTCCGCCGAATCCGTACTCATGACCGTTCTCATCGATATAGGAATATCCTCCGTTTCCATCATCCTGAACCTCTATATCATGATTTGTTCCGTTGATCCAGATGTTGAAATTGGTACGGATTCCTCCCACATCCGCAGCATAACAAGCCGTTCCGCATGCAAGTGAACATATTGCAATTGCCGCCGCAATCTTGCCGGCACTGAAAAGATTAACCACTTTTTTATCCTCTCTTCCTTTTTCCAGACTCTCTGAAAGACGAGAGCTGAAATCTCCGGAGAGATGCAAATTATCAAAGCTTTTCCTATATCTTTCTTCGTTAGATGTCTTCATCCTGCCATCCCTCCAATTTAGCCTTCAGGAGCTTTCTGCTCTGAAGCAGCCTTGTTTTAACCGTGTTCTCGGAAAGTTTTAAAATCTCGGCAATCTCACGGGTCTTGTACCCTTCGTAATAGTACAGATGAACGATGATCCTGTATTTGTCGGGAAGCGAAAGCACCGCCTCCATCAATTCCCTGTCAGATTCATCCTCAAAAGGGATCTCATCCATATGATCCTCGTAAGGAACCCTGTTTCTGTGCCAGAATGAGGTGCAGGTGCTCTTGGCGATATTGATGGTAACCCTTATCAGCCAGGCTTTTATATGCTCTTCGGATTCAAACTCCTTATCGCTTCTAAAAAGCCTTAAAAGAGCCTCCTGTACGGCATCTTCCGCATCCTGCCTTTGCCTTGTTATGTTGAAGGCAGCGGCATACAGTCGGTCACCGTATTTTGTACATATTTCCATGATATCTATAGCCATTTATTTCTCTCCGTAAAGACGTCTTCAACATATATACTTCTCAGAAGACTAAATGGTTTTGTTTTTCAGAAAAAAATTTTCGAGCAGGTGGGGACGGTGAAACAGGGGGACGGTTCTGTCGTTCCACAAGAATCATGTGGAACGACAGAACCGTCCCCCTGTTTCACCTCACTTAATAAAGTGCTTTTCTGATAAGCTCAGTCACGGCAATATATGCCTTCTTGAAATCGGGATAATTCTCCCTTACAAATTCCGCGTTGCCATCTTTCGAAGCCATCTCAAGTTCATAGGCTCTTTCACCTATTCCCCCGGCACCGATGGTTCTGGATACGGACTTGAGAGCATGGATCCTTGTGCAATAATCCTTCCAATCCTCGGCTTCAAAGCTCTTATCAAGCTCCGCTATCTTCTCATCCCTTGAATTCAGATAATCATCAAGAAGCTCTCTGTAAAACGCCGCATCTCCGGCGCAGTAAGTCATGGCAGCCTTCGTATCGAATCCCGCTTTTCCAAGCCAGTCCACAAATTCACCTGATTCCTCGGGTGAAGACGATTCACCTGCCGGTGCAAACTCCATGATCTCGCCATCATCCGAAATCTCGATCGAATCTTCATTTGAAACGGTTCCATCCGGAAGCCATTTCCTTAATATTTCTTCCAGAGCCTTCACCTCTATGGGCTTGGAGAGATAATCGTCAAACCCCTTTGCGAGATACTCTTCCCTTGCTCCGTTTATGGCATTTGCGGTAAGTGCTATGACCCTGGTCTCTTTGTACAGCAGATTGTCCGCGCGCATCTTTGCCAGCGTCTCAACCCCGTCCATATGCGGCATCATATGATCCAGCAAAATGAGCTGGTATTTCTTTGTCTTAACACATTTGATCGCATCTTCACCGGAAGTTGCTATCGAAGGCCTTATACCGAAAAGCCCCAGCAGACTTTCCGCAACCTTCAGGTTCATTGTATTGTCATCCACAACAAGCACATCCGCATTCGGTGCATGCAGCTTTCCCGCATCACCGGGTAACGCTTCTTTAATAACCATTCCGTAATCTCCCATGGGAGAAGCATCTACAATCTTTTGTCTTATGACAAAATAAAACGAAGATCCTTTTCCGTACTCACTTTCTACGCGTATCTCACTGCCCATCATCTTGAGAAGATTTGTAACGATGGACATTCCGAGCCCCGTTCCTTCTATGCCGTGATTCTTGACTTCATCAAGGCGTTCAAAAGACTCGAAAAGTCTGGGCAGGTCTTCTTTTCGAATACCTATTCCCGTGTCCTCCACGCCAAAATAAATATCAGCATGGTCTCCCTCACGACCTGTTTCTTTAATGGCAAGTTTCACATGACCTTTGTCCGTATATTTGACCGCATTGCTCAGAAGGTTCATCACAACCTGCAAGATACGTACATCGTCACCGTTAAGTCTTGCGGGAAGATTCTCATCGATCTCCGTAATAAACTTCAGCCCCTTAGCCTCGGCTCTTTCTTCCACCGACATGATGATGTTTGCCACAAGGGATGCGGTTTCGTAATCGACGGGGACGATCTCCATCTTGCCTTCTTCAATTTTCGAAAAATCAAGAATGCTGTTGATAAGAGTAAGAAGTGTTTTGCCCGCACTCTTTATATTGGAGGAATACTCGTGTATCTTTTCATCCCTGGTCTCACGAAGGATCATCTCGTTCATTCCCAGAACCGCATTGATGGGCGTTCTGATCTCATGCGACATACTGGACAAAAATGATGATTTAGCCTCGCTTGCGGCAACCGCACGCTCCGATACTATAAGAAGTTTCTCCCTGTCGTCCCTTTCCTTCTTCGAACGGTTCATGATGATGGCGATCATCAGGATAAGACTTCCCATGACCAGTAAAAAGAGAACCACGTTCAGAAGGATTATATTAAAGAATTCTTTGCTGATGGATGTGGGCGCGCTTCTGACAACCAGATACCAGCCCAGATATTCTACATATTTGGATACGGCAAATTCATTGTTGCCCGTCATCTGATAGGAGTATTCTTCAGTATTTTCCGCGTTCAAAACATCCGTATCGAGCCAGGCATTTTCTATGTTTATATCTTCGGTATCCACCTGTACCAGACCGTTTGAATCAACGAGATTGATTTTGACGTTGTATTCTTTTTCACATTCGAGAAAGAGTTCCTGAAGGTCCGTCATCTGAACACCGACGCCGCAGACACCGAGGAGATTTCCCTCTTCATCTTCGATACGTGCATTTACAAAAACCGTCCAGACGCCCCTGTTTACCTCATCACTGTCCACATCAAGATCGTAAGGTTTGTTTTTATCGACGAAGATGGAATACCAGATATCATGATCGTCGTTTACGGGATCGACTATCTTGTTAAGACCGTCATAGGTATAGTAACGATGCGTCCCTTCGGATACCAGGAATGCGGAATCATAATTAAGCCCGGACTTTACACCGCTCAAATAACTCTGCATTACATCAATCGCTTCGTCCTCATCCATCTCCTGTTCATTCTTCAGGAAATCTGAAAGAAGCTCGTCACATGCCATGGTACGGGCTACGATGATCGGCTCGTTAAGTGTGCCGGATATCGAATCATAGATTCGATAAGTCAGCATGGTATCAAGTTCTTTGGTATTTTCCCTTGCGAGTTTTGCCAGTGAATAGATCGATACGATGATGGCCAGAACGAATGCAAAAGAAACGGCAGATAAAATAGGAAGCATGCTCCTGTCCGCACCGGAAGCAGCTGCCTTCACATCTTTGGAAACGATCCTCATATAATCCCCTTCATAAAAAACTGACGTAGGAGACGCCCCCTTGTCAGACTCATAACAACGAAATTATATACCTCTTAGTAGCGTTTTTCTACCTCTTGGTCAAAAGCCCTTTTTTTCCTCATCCGTCTATGTATAATACAATCATGAACAAGTTAAAGATAAAAATCGAAATCGACGAAGGGCTGAAAGATCCTGAGATCACGATCAGATGCCCTGAGGTAAACGAAGAGGTGGCAAGGATCCAGAGGATGTTATCCGAAAGCGCGCAGGGAACATCACAGATCATATTCCACAAGGAAGATTCGGAGTATTTCCTCCCACTCGACAACATCCTGTTTTTCGAAACGGAGGGAGGCCGTATAAGAGCTCATACGGCAGATGATGAATTCGAAGCGAAGTACAAGCTTTACGAATTGGAGGAAAGACTTCCCTTCTACTTCCTGAGGATATCCAAATCCACCATACTTAATACCCACAAGGTTTATTCGATCAACAAAAACCTGGCCGGCGCCAGTAAGGTCGAATTTTACGGAACATATAAAACAGTTTACTGTTCGAGAAACTATTACAAAGCACTCAAGGAAATCTTGATGCCCCATGAGGAGAATTAATATGAATAACAGAACAAAATCAGTTTTAAACGGAATACTTCTTATCGTACTTGCTGCCTGCCTTATCATGTGGAAATTAAATATCTTTAATCTTCCTGTAGCATTTGCCGAAGTCAGCGTTGTCGGGCTCATCATCGCAGCCATCATGGTAATTGCTGTAATCCAGAATATAATCGATCTCAATTACGGAGGAATATTCATCCCCCTTGCAGTAATCGCCATCATATTCGACAAGCCCCTCGGCATTGAAGCCATTACCCCCTGGATCGTTATTATCGCTGCCATCCTTCTTACGATTGCTTTCAATATGATCTTCCCCACCAAGAAGCACGGCTGGCATAAAAAGCAGTCCGATTGGTCAAAAGGAAAGTTCACGGAAAACTCTTCCGAAGATGAGAACGGCCGGTTTATCATGCACTCTACAAAATTCGGTTCTTCCACCAAGTACATCCGTTCAAATCAGCTTGAGCAGGCAGATCTTTCATCACAGTTCGGACAGCTCTCCGTATTCTTCGATCAGGCCCAGGTTCCTACCGGTAACGTAACCATCAACGTCAGTGCATCCTTCGGAGAAATGGATCTCTACATTCCCAAAAACTGGAACGTGCACAACAAAGTTAACGCCTCATTCGGAGATTGCGACGACAGATGTTCACAGTTCTGTGAAGTAACCGAAGATCAGGTCCAGTGTGTGATCAACGGAAGCGTATCATTCGGAGAACTTCAGCTTATCCGCATCTGATAATATAGTCGGCAAAAGGGGACGCCTCATTTTTGCTATCAACAGGCTCTAGTCTGCTGATGACAAAAACGAGGCGTCCCCTTTGTCATATGAAAGTATTAAATCTTAAATGCGTTAACCATATTTTCAATCTTATCCGCATTGGATGCTACGGTGTTCGCACTGTTTTCAACACCTTCACTCTCCTTGGCAACATCACGTGCGGATTCTGCGGATGAGGTAACGGTTGCGGTAACCTCCTCAACGCTTGCCGACTGCTCCTCAGCAATGGCTGCAACATTCGTTGCGATGTCGTTTACCTTGTCCATCTTACCGATCATATCCATTACGTTCTCGCCGGCTTCATCAAGGGCGTTAAAGATCTCTGCAAAGCTTTCACCGGTTGCCTTAACAGCTTCGTTACTGGTGTTTATATTTCCCGCACTCGCCTCACTGCTTTCGGAAAGCTTACGGATCTGAGCGGTGATCTCCGATATAATACTTCCGATCTGGGTCGTAGCATTTGCGGATTCATTGGCAAGGCTTCCGATCTCGGTAGCAACGACCGCAAACCCTCTTCCGGCCTCACCGGCTCTTGCAGCTTCTATCGAAGCATTGAGCGAAAGCAGATTAGTCTGGGATGAAATGGAATTGATCATCTCTACGATGGAATTGATCTTCTGAGCAGCTTCATCAACAGTCTTAACCACGCCTGTCATCTCTGTCATGGAATCCGAAATCGTGTTCATGTTGGTCTGAACGTTTTCCATATCCTTCTGACCGCGCTTGGCCTTTTCAAGGAGCTGCTTCATGATATCGCTGGTAATACTTCCCTGATCCGTAACTTCCGCAACAGCGGTAGCAAGCTCGGTAGCATTTGTTGCAAGTTCGTTAACAGAGGTAGCGACCCCTTCCATGGCCTGATTGATCTGATCCATGGATTCACTCTGCGATACAGCCGAGGCACTCATGCTCTGAGAAGCAGTGGAGCTGTTCTCGGCTTCATGTGTGAGTTCTTCGGTAACCGTCTTAAGATCGCTCATGGTGGAACGCATCCTTGCGACATAATCGCGCATGCTTTCGTTCATGGTTCCGATCTCATTGTTTTCTTTTGCTTCAACTTCTACGGTAAAGTCGCCGTCAGCGATTCTGGTGATGGTACCTGTCAAAGCATTGACGGGTTTGGTGATCATCCTGTTAACCATAAAGATTATGACCACAGTACTTATTCCGAGTAACAGAAAGACCAATATAAGAGTCATCTGCTGAAGTCTGTTTAATGATGCAAGAACATCAGCTTTGGGAACATAAGAAACCATGGTCCAGGTAGTGCCGTAAACCTCATTAAAGGATACATAATAATCTTTACCGTTATTACCCTTGATAACATCGATTCCGTAGTAACCGCTTTGAACCTTCTCACCTATCTGATTGATAAATTTATCATCCGCATGATCGGATGCATAGGTACCGTTGTAACCTTCAGTTCCGGAAGCTATGATCATTCCGCCGTCAAACAAAACAGCCTCTCCGGTTCCTCCGGGCGTATATGCAGCTACATCATTTGCAATGTTAGCCAACTGAACATCGGTAGCAATAACACCGTGTCTTCCGTCAGCAAGTATTATATGACGTGAGCCGGAAACTACCATTTGATGAGTATCCATATCCATATAAGGAATGCCATAAGTAATGGCTTCCTTGTCCAAACCGAACACATACCAGTCCCTGGTCGTGGGGTCATAACCCGCTTCGGGAACCCAGCCTGATGGATCGATATATTCTTTATCGGCCAATCCGATGTATGCACCCGAAGGAGTTTCTTCAAATTCATTAAGCAATATCCACATCGAGAATATCATCTCTGCTTTGGATGAATATGGAGTTCCTTCGATCATGTCGGCAACGCCGTCATAAAATGCAGCTATTTCCACCATGGTGGAAGAAATATTGTTGGCATTTGCCCTGGAATCGTTATAAAGATTCTCCTGAGCTTCGCTCACTATAGCCTTTTTAGAAACAGTAAAAAGAACTGTCGCCAGAATAACGATAAATACCGCTATCATGGGAACAAGAACCATCAGCAGCTGAACACTGATCTTACCGGATTTTTTCGCGGAATTTGAACTCATATAATTACCTCCAGAGTTTTTTCATATTGTTCGCCACAAGACAATAATACAATTTAAATTATAGTGTCCACTATAAAATAATACAATCAGATGTATAAAAAAAGAAATCCCGATGTGTCTTCTAAACACATCGGGATTAATTATGGTTTCATATCAATTGCTCAGACCTTATCATGGTGTACCCGAAGGAGCGGGACTCTCATTGGATTCGGAAGAACTCAATTCTTTGATATATACTCGTTCTCCGTCTATTTCATAATACTGATCTCTTCCGTTTTCGGTCTCATACACAGAGTATCTTTCACCGTCTACGATTACATATGCCCCATCATCGTCTGATCTAATCTCCAGTGATGTTACAGGCTCTGAGGACGTAGACGGATCCTCAGATTCTGACGGTATATAACCTTCTCCGGGATTATGACTTCCATTAGCACCGGGCCTAGCAGAAGCTCCGGTAGGTATATAACTGCTCTCGGTATTATCCGAAGAATCCGAACTCGGACTTGTACTCTGACTGGGGGTAACATCCGATGTAGGGTGTGTGTCCGAAGTCTGGTCAGGAGTCGGTGACGGGCTCGAACTCGGCGAATTGCTGGGTGAAGTGCTCGGACTCGTTGACGGACTCGGGCTCGATGAAGCGCTCGGGCTCGGTGAAGCGCTCGGGCTCGGTGAAGCGCTCGGGCTCGGTGAAGCGCTCGGGCTCGGCGAAGCGCTCGGGCTCGGCGAAGGAGTCGTGTCTGAACTCTGCGAAGGACCGGAAGCCGGCTGCTGAGGCGTCTGATTACCTCCCGAACTCTGTCCGCCTTGTTCAGGCTGCTGCGTTGCCAGTCTGTCCGCTTCCAACTGCTGAATTCGTTCCTCAACCAGTTTACGAGCCTCCAAAATAGCCTGTACCTGCTGCTCTTCGTTAAGAGGTATACCGTTTACATATATAATGTTATCGTGGTTGTTATTGTTAACTGCCGTAGTGACCGGGGTCTGATCAGGCTCAGCCACAGGTTCTGGTACAGGTTCCGGTTCGGGCTCAGGCTCAGGCTCAGGCTCGGGATCCGGTATCGGACTCGGAGCCGTTGAAGGAACAGAATCGGACACTGACTCGGGTGAAGGTAACTGCTGAGCTTCAACTACCGTTACAGGGATCTTACCTTCGCCTGCTTTGAATTCATCAATAATATCATTTGCATGTACTGTTGCCAGATTCTCCTGCTGATATGTAGCGGAATCGGAATCCAGGCTGTGATTGGTAACGTAATCCTGAGTATTTCTCTGCGCTGCTGCCTGGGCATTTTCCAGGAAGCTGTTATCAAAGGAAGCTTCCTCGGAAACAGTCTGAAGATTATCAAGAGTAGTATTTTGAGCCACCTTACCGCCTGCGGTCTTACCGGTTTCGGAAAGACTCCGTACATCCTGTGCGGTGAGAAGCGAATCTTCTGCCGTGGTAAACGAAACCCCTTCATGAACACCCATGTTAATATCGGTACAACTGACGGCCCCATTGAGATTTCTTTCAAATACGGTGACTGTGCCTTCACCTTCCGCAAATGCAATACTGGTCGTTACAGAACCATCCCAATTTTGGGTTACGGAAAACAAAGGAAGTGTTCCGTGAATAGTCGTAATGGTGTTGGGGGTTACGATATCGAAAGATTCACCTTCAGCCAGCAACTCTTTAACTTCGGTACTGACAGAACCCGTCTCAATATAGATCATGGTATGGGTTTCATCGGGAGTACCGGTTGCGGTGAAATTGATCCTGGTAGCAGCATCCAGATACAGGAATTTATCATCATCCACCATGATACGTGCCGAAGCATTTACTCCGGAGAAGAACGTATCACCTGAATAAAGGGGCATATCAATTATGGCATTGATGGTTGCTCCCTCACGCAAAACAGAGCAGGGACCGTTTATCTCAATGGTCCTTGCCGTACGCTGTGTTTCGACTTTATCCTGTTTTTGATGGACTACGGCGGCGATAATGCCTACGATCACCACTGCAACTATGGCAATGACGATTGGGATGGTTTTATCACCAAAACGCAACTTCTTAACTGATTCCATAACAACTCCCCTCTCATAGGACCCCTTAGCTGTATATTACCACATTTGACAAAAGTAAACAATTTGACAAAAGTAAACAATCTGACAGCATGGCCCTGAGACGGTTTGATCAAAAGGTTTAATGAGCCATGCGGACAGGTTCACGGCCTGCTTACAGACTCATAGCTCTTTGCTTCACGCAAAAGGGACGGGGCATCAGCCCCGTCCCTCAGAATAATCCTAAATCACTTCTTAGCGCCGTTTACAAGATCCTTAAGAGCCTTGCCTGCCTTGAACTTAGGAACGGTAGCTGCGGGAATCTTGATAGCTTCGCCGGTCTGAGGGTTCTTGCCCTTACGAGCTGCTCTCTTGGAGGTCTCGAAGGTTCCGAAGCCTACAAGCTGAACCTTACCCTTCTTCTTAAGCTCCTTGGATACGGTGCCTACGAAAGCCTTGAGTGCCTTGTCAGCATCAACCTTGGTAAGTCCTGCTTCTTTTGCAATTGCTTCAACTAATTCTGCTCTGTTCATTTACATTCACCTCGCATATTTTTTAGTGGTACAGGAGTTTGTTACAACACTGATATAATACCCCTAAATATTGTATATTTCAACAGAAAATAACGAAATATCCGCAAGATGAGGATGTTCTACACCAAAACTATTCCGATATCCACATTTGTCAAGACCTTTATGTACTTCTTCGCCTCTTCGGTCACAAGCCCCTGCTTGATAAAGCCTATGGATACCGTAAGGTCCGAGACCACAGCAAGGGAAGCTTCCCCCGTGTCGCCATTCATTCCGCTGGGAATATCCACGCTGATAACAAAGGCTCCGCTCCGGTTTACGGCTTCGATTGCATCACGTGCGCATCCCCTTACTTCACCGACAAATCCCGTACCCAGAATGCAGTCTGCGATCACGTTATATTTTGACAGATCCGTATCCTTGTCAAAAGAAAACATTGGGACGCCCAATTCCTCGGCGACACCTCTGTAATACTTTCCGTCGCTGCTTTCTTTCTCCGATACTTTGATCACATCGGATGAGATGCCGTTCTTTTTGAGGATTCCCGCCAGCGCATACCCGTCACCGCCGTTATTTCCACCGCCGACCAGGATCGCTGTTTTTCCGGACTCCCATTCTTTATAAGATTCATATACGCCCATTGCGGCGCGGTACATAAGCTCCTTACCCGGAACCAGATGCTCTATCGTATATGCATCGCATTTCCGCATGCGCTCTACACTGATGACCATCAGATAAAATCCCACACTTTTCTAAGTGAATCTTCCAGTGTCACGATATCCTTCAGAATATCTCCCGACTCCAGCGAATGATTGCAGGCCTCATATTCCACAAGGCTTACGCCGCACCTTGCCGCCTCGGATCTGATGGCGTTTATATCAGACCAGGGATCCGCATCACCGATGAATGCCAGAACGTTTCGGGAGTCATAAGAAAATGTCTTCTCAAGAGGCGTGTACCAGATCTGCTTTGCTTTTATACCGTTATCGGAAACATACTTTGCTGCTGCGATGGTGCCGAGACTCTTTCCCACAAACACCACATCTTCGTACTCCGAAAACTTCACATCGGACAGCTGAGCGGTTATCTGCTCGTAAGCAAGCTTTACCGCAAGAAGCTTCAGACTGTCATCCTTTATGATATTTTCCGGCATACCGGAAAAGAAAACATCAAGTATCTCGTAACCTGATTCTTTTAACAGTTTAGAGGAATAGTAAAGGATCGGCTTGTCCTTGGTATAACCGATTCCGGGGATGATGACCGCAATTTTTTTTGACTCTGACATAACACACTCTCTTATCCGACCTGGGTGACAATGTATTGTCACAGGATCATCTTTTTCTTCTTATTATATCAGCTAATGCAAGATATCCGTAACCCACCGCGATAAGAAATATCAAAAGAAGCAAGATCCACCATGCGGTGCCCATGAAAGGAAGTTCATTTGCAAATCCGAAGGCTCCGGCCTTGCTTCCCCAGTTGAGGAAAAAATAAGGATAATTGTACCCCGACGCAAACTGCCATCCCTTTACATATCCGATCCCGGCATAGATCGCATAGAGAATGGGAGGAATGGTAACGAGAACGACATTTCTCTTTCTGATGGAATTAGCAGGTGAGATAACAAAAAAGTCCGCTACGGAAGCAACGGGTACCACAAGGTGAGTCAGAGTATTCTGCACATTCCATGCATCCGCTCCGAGAGTCGGAGCAAGCACAAGCCCGAACACAACTCCGGTAAGAGTAATGGCAACCGTTCCCACAAACTTAACCGCATACCACGCCTTACTAACTTCACTTCCTTTTGCCAGCTTGCATAAACCTATGACACAGATTATGGCGATCGCGATATTGGACTGGATCGTAAAATACATGAACACGGTTTTTCCGCCCATGAAAGAATCCCGTCCCGCAAGATAACTCATCAGCGTTCCGAGTATTGCGGATAATGCCACGATCATCTTAAGCACATAGCTTATAAATTTTTGCAGTTTTGAAAGATTAGACATTTGAGCCTCTTAATATGCTTTCTACTTGTTCTCTTTTTTCAAACAGGACACATCCGCCCTTGTGATCGTCCTTTAAAATCCCCCCCGCCGTAAGCTCATAAAAAAGTTTGGAACGCATGGCCTCTTTTAACGAAGTATCTTTTACGTTAACATCAGAGTAAGGCGAGAAAGGGCACGGCTCAGCACCGCCGTGGGAATTGATATGGAAAAATCCCCTTCCTGCCGCTATGCATCCTCCGGAACTTTTTTCATCTCCGGGAAAAGAAACAAAAACCATCTCGGGATAAACCATTCTTACTCTGCTCACTTCTCTGAGAAGTCTGTCCCGTTCCTCATCGGAAAGTGCAAGATCCGTGCTTTCGTCGGTAACGGGAACATACTCAACAAATATCACAAGCTTGCATCCTCTTTCCGAAAGGGAAGTGAGGAATGAATCCGAAGTTACTTCTGTGAGATTCTCACTCGTAACGGTAACCGATGCTCCGAATATCAGATCCCTTTCATGAAGGGCATCCATTGCCGAGATCAGCTTGTCATACACACCTTCGCCGCGCCTTGAATCCGTCTTATCCTTATCGCCTTCGATGCTTATAACGGGAACCAGATTTCTGTGCCTGTCAAAAAGGTCCATGTACTTCTCGCCGATAAATGTTCCGTTGGTAAATATCGGAAACAAAATATCCGGCTTTTCGGCGGCTTCTTTGATCACATCCCAGCGTAAAAGCGGTTCGCCGCCTGCAAGCAAAATAAAACTGACGCCCAGATCCTGAGCCTCATCAAATATCTTCCTCCACTCCGCCGCGGACAGCTGATCCTTGGGGCCGCAGTCATTGGTTGCGCCGTTACTTCTGGAATAGCAACCTGCGCAGTGCAGGTTGCATCCTGAAGTAATACTGGAGATCAAAAAAGGAGGTATATGCTCGCCGGCTTTCTCAGCTTCCTGTCTCTTTCTCGAAGCTTTTTTGCCGGCGGATGCAAACTTAAGCATATATGCACTTTCCCTTGGATTGTGCATGGTGGCCCTGAGAGCATCGGATACGATCTTCTCAACGCCTTTGGTCATATAGCTTTGTATATCGAATGCCTGATCCATATTTCATCCCCATCGGTGACTTTACTGTCATCCTAAAAATTTGTACAGCAGCTTATAGAGCTGCATTGCTTCTTTCTCGGTAAGGTTTATTCCCTCAGCCGCCAGCTTAAAGGGAATATCCTTACACTTTTTCTTGAGTTTGTTACCCTCCGGAGTAATGGCGATGTTGGTGATCCTCTCATCTTCCCTGGAACGCTGCCTGGTAACATACCCTGCTTTCTCAAGCCTCTTTAAAAGAGGGGTGAGGGTTCCCGCATCAAGATGAAGAATCTCTCCGAGCTGTCCTACGTTAACGCTCTCCTTCTCCCACAGAACCATCAGAACGATGTACTGGGTATAAGTAAGCCCTAAAGGCTTTAAATAAGGAGTGTAGTTTCCCACGATCTTTCTGCCGCATGCATAAAGAGGAAAACATAACTGATTTTTAAGTAAGAGTTGTTCGAATTCCTGTGCCATATATCCACCTCATAAAAATATCTTTTGCCATATTATATTGTGCACAATATATTCTGTCAAGAAAAAAGACAGTGGGGACACTTCACTTTGTCACCCGGTGACAAAAATAAAGCGTTCCCACTGTCTTATTCTTATGCTGAATGATCGCCGACAATTTCTTCGTACAGATCAAGTCCGAATGAAGTAAGTTCGGGCTCGTGTCGTATCATTCGGAAAGTCCTTGTGCCGTCATCCAAACGTTCGGCAGTCAAAAATTCGATGGCGATATCTTCGTTTTCTTTACTCTCTTCGTAGATCCGTCTTGCAAAAGAAAGAAGGTGCGTAACCGTCAGGACCCTTACTCCCGCTTCACTCAGTGCCTTTATGATGTCGTATGCGATCACGGAGCCTTCCTTTTCCGTGGTTGTAGCAAAGGATTCGTTAAGAAGGATCAGAGAATCATCCCCTATCTCATCAACGATCTTACTCATACGTCCAAGCTCTTCATCCAGTCTTCCGCTGTTCATCTCGGAATCTTCTCTTCTGGTGAAATGAACGAATATCTTGGGAAACAGTCCGCTCGAAAAGGCTCTTGCCGTGACGGGAAGACCGCATTGAAGCATAACCTGTGCGATACCGATACTTCTTAAGAATGTAGACTTCCCACCCTGATTTGCCCCCGTTACGATAAGAAGATCTTTTTTCTCAAATGAACAGGTATTTCCGACTATCCGAGTCTGGATTCCCATACCCATAACGCATTCTTTTAACTCTTCGAATTCAAGATCATTCCTGTCACATACCGTAGGGTAGCACCATTCAAGTTCAAATCTCTCAAGCTGGCGGACCAGTTGAACCGAAGCCAGATAAAATCCCATCTGGTATTTGAGCCTGTCGAAAAATGTGCTGAACTCTTCCATGAACCCCTTCAGTTCATCCGCAAGATAACTCACCACCGTAACTTCCAAAATCTTCGTCTGTTCAGCTACGCGAATATCATTTACCGCTGAAAATGAATCCGGAGTCCTTGCTTCAACAATATCCTTAAACAGCGCTATGGTACTTCCGGGTTTATAATACTTGGATTTTTCCGAAGAAATCTCTTCCAGTTTCATAGAGGAAAATTTTAAACCGTCCTCAAGACCGCACTCCAATACGATCCTGGGTTTAGTTACTGTCTTGCGTTCCTCTTCACCATCCGAGACAGACTCTGTATAAAAAGCAATATCTTCAAGTACGCTTTTAACGTACTGCTCGCGGTCTTCAGAATACTTCTCGAGAAATTCTTTTTTCAGGGTTATAAATCCTTTGGCTTTAAGATCGTCTGCCTCTGTCAGAAGCTCTTTAACTCTGGAAAGTGAGTTCATGAACAGCTCAAGCACCAGGATCTCATTTAAAAGCTTTGCTGCAGGATTACCCTGCTGGAAAGTTTCCGAAGGAACTCTTCCGAGTTCACTCCACCTTTTGAGCATATCTCTGCTCACTTCATAAAGAGAACGGGTAAGATCCTCGTGTTCCAGGCAGTCTTTGATCATTTCCTGTCTGAAGGAGATTTCTTCCCACGTATATAGCGGTGTCATCATGACGGCCTTCAATGTCTCCTGAAGGTACTGATCGGGATCGTCAGCTTTCACAAGGTGTCCGTCGCGCCCGTAGATTAGTTTCTTGGATGCTGCATCAAATATGGACCTAAGTCCAAGATCTTTAATGATACTTGGGGTATCATAATATTTATCACGATTATCACGCTCTACATCTTCATATAATAAACAGACTTTCATAAACGCTCCTTAAGCTGTGAGTAGGTTAACCTGTGTTTGTTTACCAGATTTTCCGCGCAGGGTATATCCTCCGCTTCACCTCTTTTGATCTCATAGGTCTGCATTCTCTTATCATCCAGCATAGCCCTGAGACTGACTACCCCCTCCTGCTCATCTGCCAGTTCTTTAAGATGCGTTACATATATTCCCATGCAGTCAAGCCCTATGAAATGCTTAAGTACACGCTTTCCCATGATAAGTGCGTCATAACTTGCGGCCGTGGTAAAGAGCTCATTGATCACCACAAAGCTTCCGCGTTCGTTATCTCTCATCATGGGAGACAGACGTGACAGTTCTTCTTTTAATTTACCGAATCCCGTTTCAACACTTTCTTCCACGGAAAAATGCGACTGTATATCCGGGAAATACGGGACTTTTGCCGACTTTGCAGGCACGTCCAGCCCCATGCGTGTGAAAAAGACCAGCTGACCGAGGCTTCTTGCAAAAGTCGTCTTGCCGCCCTGATTGGGTCCCGTCAAAACAAAGAATCTTTCTCCCTGATCCAGTTTAAAATCATTTGAGATAACTTCCTTATCCGAACCGAGATTTGCAATGGCAAGTGCAAGATCGTAGAGACCTTCCGCACTCATGATACCCTGTTCGGATCTTTCCGGAGTGGTAAATGCATAGCCTTCTTTCTGCATATCATGCTGCAGATCGCAGTATGACAGGTAGAATATCAGCTCTTCCTCAAAACGTACCAGCGCCTTTTTTTCATAATCCGAATTATCTTCGGATAATGCCTTGATCTTAGCGAAGAGCTCAGGTTTCTTTTTCATTATTATCTCAATGCACTGATACTCGATCTCCGTAAGTCTGGTCTCCGACACAAAAGGATTGTTAAAATGCTTTATCTTGCGTCCAGACTTGCTTCTCATCATCTCTTCATATGCACCCTCTCCCGGAACGGTGCCGATAGAGACGGATATCCTGTCCTTATCGTAAGTTAAAATAAATCGAAGTTTACGGATCTCATTAAATACTTCAAGGACCTCGGAGTGAAGCTTTCTGTATTCGGAGTCAAGAACCTCGGAAATGATCTTGTGAAGCTCAGTCATTCCTTCAGATTCAAGCTTCGTTTCGGAAAAAGCTTTATCCAATTTCTCGTACGCTTCACAATAAGAAACAATCTCCCTGATATGCCAAACCTGTTTTTGTTCAGGGTAGGTTGCTTTTTCTTTTTCTTCGCGCAGTTTATGCGCTGCTTCCAAATCTTCTACGAAAGTAATGAGAGCGTTGTAGACAGTTTCTTTCTTGATATCGCAATATATTGCCCTGCGATACAGTTCCTCATTGGAACACACAGAAAATCGCCTGTAGAATTTGCGGACATTTTTACCCCACTTAAGAGATATCCTGTCCAGGATACGGACAAGATTCAGATCCTGATAAAAAGCGGGAATATCCTCAGGTTCACGGTTCAGATCATACAGATAGAGAATACTGAATTGTTCGTTCATTTTGTTTTGTCCCCGTAAAATGCCCCACGCATTTACCATTCTAACGCATCCTGCAGGTACATGACAAGAGATGAGTCAGTAGGGACGGTTCTTTACGACTCCCGGTCCCCACTGACTCCTAATAAAATCTTAAAGAAATTTAAATAAGGCGTAATAATACTTAAACCGTACCTCTGTTATAGTCAGAATATGAACACCTATAAAAACAAAACGGAGAAGATAATAACCTACACGGTATTTATAGTCTACCTGCTGTTTCTGACATGGCTGGTGCTCTTTAAGCTTGCGGTAGACCCTAAAATGATACCTCATATGCGCGGGATAAACCTGATTCCCTTCTACTATAAGACGGAATCTGCAAACCACCTTAAAGAGGTATTGTTTAACGTGCTGGTTTTTATTCCCGCAGGTTTTTATTTTACCGCTACCAATAAATCACATAATCTGTTTTCCGGCCTTAAAGCCGTTATGATACTCAGCATATCTTATGAGTTTATCCAGCTGCTCTTTGCGATCGGTGCAACGGATATAACCGATATCATTACGAATACCGCAGGCGGTTTTCTCGGAATGTGTCTTTACATAATCCTCGGAAGGTTACTTGCATCACGCAGACTGGCTCTTATAAACACCATCGGAATTGCAATGGAATCGGGAACCCTTGTACTTGTATCATTGGTAATTTCAACGGCCCCGACATCTTTATTTATATTTTTCCTTTAACAGCAAAAGAAACGCTTCTCATTTACCGTCCGCAGATGATAAACGAGAAGCGTTTCTTACTGTATTATTTATTTCTTCAGTTCAAAATTATTAACCATGTTCTTAAGCGAATCTGCATGCTCGCTCATCTCCGAACTCAGTGCAAGTGACTCTTCGGATGTTGCTGCATTGTTGGTTCCCTCTTCCGCAATCATATCGATGTTGGTTGAAAGCTCCTGGACAGAACCTGCCTGTGTGACGGAAGCTTCGGATATCTGCTTAACGCGTCCGCGGATTTCTTCAACCTGTCCCACCATCCTGTTAAGTTCTTCTGCAGTCTTATTTGCGATATCGATGCCTTCACCCACGGTACGGATGGAATCCCCGATAAGATTCGCTGTGTTCTGTGCCGCCTGCTGTGTCTGACCCGCCAACTGTGATACCTCGGAAGCAACGACCGCGAATCCTCTACCTGCTTCACCTGCCCTTGCCGCCTCGATGGATGCGTTGAGCGACAGAAGGTTAGTCTGGTCAGCTATGTTATTAATTGTATCAATGATATTACTGATCTGTTCTGATGAAGCGGCGATAGCATTCATTGCCTTAACCACTTCTTCCATCTTCTTATTTCCCTGGATTATGCTGTCAACGATACCGTCAACATCCTTTGAAATATTCTCGGCATCTGTGGAGTTACCTGAGATTTCATCCGATATATCATTAACCTTCTTGGATAGTTCACTTACGATATCAGCCTGATTGGTAGTTGTATCCGCAAGATTCTTTCCCGCATCGGCAAGCTGCCCGGCACCTGCAGAAACCATTACAGATACTTCGATGATCTCACGCATTGATTCGGAAATTTCTTCCGAGAAGCTTTCAATCGCTTTCTGAATGGATACGAAATCACCCTCAAAGCTCTTATCAAATCTGATATTGAAGTTTCCGCCTGCCATTGTAGACATTACTTCGCTGATCTTGTCGATATATTCGGATAGTGAAGTTATGGCGATACGAAGTTGCTCCGCAACTTCACCTACTTCGTTTTCTTTGTCATAATCTATATTTACATGGACATTGCCCTTTGCAATCTCTTCTGATGCGCTCTTAAGGATCGCAAGGTCGCCTTCGATCTCTCCGATGAGCTTCCTGTTTCGGATTCCACTCATGATGATGTTTACGGCACAGGCCGCGATCAAAACGATTATGGCAACGATCGAGACTGCAAGGATCGTCTTATACTTGCCGTCTACCGCCGCATCCGCACGTTCTCCGGTTGCATCCAGGAGATCTGCCAGAACTTCGGATTTTTCATTGAGTTCATCATTATAATATGCAAGTGCAGCTTCCTGATCACCGGAGTCAACCAGCGAGAGCATAGCGAAAGATGCATCCTTCACATCGTTCCAGGCACCCTTAAGCTGAGATCCCAGCACCTCATCATTGAGGTTATCGGAGATAGTCTCGAAATATGAAGTGATCTTGGCAAATCTCTTCTCCAAATCTTCAGCCTGAGCCGCGGTCACTGAAGGATCCTGCGAAGCCAGAGCAAAAAGAAGTCTCTTGTTGATAGTCTGAACATCTTTTCTGATCTCCATCTGATACTTCTCGGTTACATATTGAACGTTGTAGAAATTCAGAAAATTTACACCTATGATCACCAGAAAGATGAACATCAGAACTGAAAGACCCACGGTCATTCGATTGGTAAAACCCGACATGCTGTGCAAAGAACCTGCGATCGTCTCGTTTTTCTTAGAAGCTGACATAGCAATATCCTCCTTGGAATACAGCGGGTAACAAAATTATTATAACGCTTGCTATATTGTCGAGTCAAAAGAATTCCACTCAGGGCAGGAACTTACCTGCGGCCAGGTACAGCTCGTACCAGTCGTGATGTGAAAGTTCTATTTTCGCCGCTTCACAGATATCCTTTATATGATCCGGATTCATGGTTCCGATGATTGCCTGCATCTTAGCGGGATGACGAAGGATCCATGCGATGGCAACGGCCGCCTTTGATACGCCTTCTCTTTCCGCAATCTTTTCAAGTGCCGCATTAAGCTCAGGGAACTTTGGATTATCGATAAAAGTTCCGCCGAACATTCCGAACTGAAGGGGTGACCATGCCTGAATGGTTATATCCTTCAATCTGCAATAGTCAAGGAGATTTCCGTCACGATTTACGGAATACTCGGTAGTCTTATTGTTCATATAAAGAGCCTGGTCAATAAGCTGCGACTGTTCGAGAGAAAGCTGTACCTGATTGATGACAAGGGGCTGCTTTACATACTTTTTAAGAAGCTCGATCTGCATGGGAACAAGGTTACTAACACCGAAGTGACGAACCTTACCTGCCTTCTCAAGCTCATCAAAGCTTTTCGCAACTTCCTCGGGATCAAAGAGCACATCAGGTCTGTGAAGAAGAAGCGCATCCAGATACTCTACATTCAGTCTTCTTAAACTGTCATCAACGCTGGATAGGATGTTTTCCCCGGTCCAGTCAAACTCATTTCTGTCAAAACAAAGCCCGCACTTGCTCTGTATATATACATCTTCTCTCTTAATTCCCGTAAGAGGAAAACTTTCGGCAAAGCGCTCTTCCGCAACACCGTTTCCATAGCATGTTGCGTGATCGAAGAAATTAATACCGCAGTCATATGCAGTGCGGATAACCTTTGCAGCCGCCTCCTTATCAAGATCCGGCATTCTCATGCATCCCTGTATGATAACCGAAACATTCTGAGGTCCGTTAACTATATTTATATTCTTCATACATCCTCCTTATTAACTCTCACAGATTCATCATAAAACATAAAAACAGGCAATACTTCCAAATAATTGAAAAGTATTGCCCATTTTTTTATCATGAAAAGCTTCAGTTTATCAGTTCATACTGCATCCACTCATATTTTAGTTTGCTTCCTTCCACGATCTCCGCGGGAAGAAGCGCTCTTGCCACAAGTTTCAGATCATCGGAGTCTGTATCCGTCCTCTTAAGATTCGCATAATCTCCCTCTATGCTCACAACTTCATAATAAAATGTTTCCATACTGTTTTCCTCCGGCTTTACTCCTCCAGCAGTCTCTTAAGAATATGCTCCCTGCTGTTTATAAACATTTCAGTCACACGATAAGAATCTGTTTCTTCATACTCGCACGCCCGGATCAGTTCGTTATCAAAACTGAGTATCTCCGCCTCCGGATAACCAAGCAGGATTGGAGAATGAGAAACGATTATAAACTGTGCTCCGTCTTTTACACACCTGTCAATCTCAATCAGAAGTGTCAGCTGCCTTTGCGGTGAAAGTGCAGCCTCAGGCTCGTCCAGCAAATACAATCCGTTTCCCTTAAAGCTGTTTTGCGCTAGAGCCAGAAAACTCTCTCCATGAGATTTTTCATGAAAATGCATCGGCACTCCGCCGGGTCCCCTGCTGTATTCATCCTCAGCCGTCGCCACATTATAGAAGCTCTCCGCCCTCAGGAAATACTCAAAGCGTGGTCTTTTAATACCTCTGATAAGTCTCATTGCATCGCACAGCTCGGAATGGGAATCATAAGTAGAGAAATTGTAATTCTTTGTTCCTCCTTCGGGATTAAAGCCGTAGGAAACCGCAATTGCTTCCAAGAGTGTTGATTTTCCGCTTCCGTTTTCTCCCACGAAAAATGTCACAGGTCTGTGAAAAGAAAACTCATCCATTCCGGCTATAGATTCAATCCCTCTGAGATAACTCCTGCCCCCGATCTTATTCCAGTCGATGCAGAGACCTTTGATATACAATTCTTTATTTTTATCCGGCATAATTACAAAGTCCGATTAAATATCCTTGACAAAAAATCTGTTCATGGCACTGTGACCCACAAAAGAAGGTCTTTCTATCTCCTCATATCCGCTCTTAATATATATGTGGATCGCAGCGGCGAGATTGTCATGAGTCTCCAGATACGACTTCTTAAAGCCCGCTTCCTTCATTCTTTTTTCAACATATGAGATCATCTCATAACCAAGTCCGGAACCCGATACCGACTTATCAAGATACAGCTTTTGCAGTTCAGCGGTTTCATCCATCTTATCGAAAACGCTGAAGCCTATTCCTCCGACAACTCTGCCGTTATCATCTTCCATTACATAGTACCTTGCATCGGGGCGTCCGTAGAGCTTACTGAAACTGTCCAGGCCTTCGTCATAATATGCCGTCCCGGGTATATCGAGGTTATATTCTTCAAGAGTACGCCTTATCAGTGAAGCAATAGCCGCATTATCCGATTCCCTGATCTCTCTGTATATCATGTCAATCCTCCCCAACCAGGTGCACCTTCCTGAAATCATGTCCCGTAGCAGGCAGGAACTTTCCGATAACATCGGCCGTCTTTATCTTAAGGGATGAAGTGCATACGCAGGGATGACACCCCAGATATTCACCCACAAGCACATCCTCATCAATTAGAAGCTGTACGCCATGTCCCTTATCATTCATAAGTCCCATGACACTTACCGCGCCGGGTTCAATATCAAGGTATTTCAGCATATCCTCGGGATCTGCAAAAGATAGTCTTGCGGAATTAATCTGTGATGATAATTCTTTGGTCTTAAACTTCTTATCCCCCGGCATCAAAAGCAGATAAAACGCAGTCTTTTGTCTGTTGCAAAGAAACAGATTCTTGCACATGACAACACCGAGAACCGCATCTATCTCATTGCAGGCTTCCATGTTATCCGCTCTGTCATGATCCGTTCTCACATATTCAATTCCCAGCTCATCCAGATAATCGTATGTCCTGATCTCTCTTTCAAGCCTTCCCTCTATGCTCTCCGGTCTTCCGTTAAACAACTCCATTTTCAACTTCCTCACAATTCATCAAATACTTTGGAATCCCTCTTTTGCTGAAGCCTCAGATAATATCCTGCGATCATAGAGCTGACCATCGTGGTAAGTATCAGCACCGTGAAAAACTCCAGGCTGATGATCTCATACGAATACGCAACTGTCGCCAGTACGATACCCGGGCCGCCTCTTGCATTCATTGTTATGGCAAAGTTCATCCTCGTACTCATCTTCAGTCCCGAGAACATAAGAAGCGCAAAGGTTCCGACAAACTCAAGTCCAAACGCGATCACGAAAAACAAAGCGAATCTCGCGATCGAGAAATCATGAATCACATTTAACTGAATTCCCACAAGTGCAAAATAGATCGGAATGAAAAATGAAAACGCTATGTTTTCCAGGAAATGCATTCTCGTCTTAACCGTCTCTTCCGTTCCGAATATGGCCTTTATCAGATATCCCACCACAAATGCGGAATACATGATGTTGATACCGAGCATATATAAAAGGCCGCATGTAAACATCAGCACCGCAAAAGAAATCGAATAGAAAGTGTTTGCCTTCCACTGACTCTTAACCTGCCTGATGAATCTGGAGATAATTGCAATAGCTGCAAATATTCCTATGGTCACGATAACTATCACGATCATCTCGGCAAGCTTAATCTCTCCTGACTGAGCAATTCTCGTTGCCACATTTAAAAGGATCCACAGGCATAGATCCTGGAAAGTCGACACGGTAAGTACCGTGTTTGAAAACGCTTTGTTCATGATCCCCATATCAAAAAATATCTTCGATATGACAGGAATGGAGGTGATAGCAACTCCTATGGCAAAAACAAGTTTGTAGGATAATTCGTTTCCGGCAGGACCCTTAAAATACTCTTCAAAAATCCCGAAGAAAGGAATGCTTCCTATCATGGGAAGAAATGTTGCTCCCACAAAAACAAGACTTATGGTCTTCGCATTGGACTTATCCACCCTGATGTCCGTATTGTATCCGGACAGAAACATCAGAAATATCAGACCCAGCTGATAGAAGATATTTAATACCTTTCCTTCTTCAGCATACGCAAAAAAGATCTTCGTCGACATCTCCGGCACAAGAAGGAAAAGGCAGCTTCCTCCAATGATCATTCCGCCAAGGATCTCTCCGACTACTCTCGGTCCCTTGATAAGTTCCATAAGGCTTCCGAACACAAATGCCGAAAGAAGCAAAAGTGCCAGAGCAATAAGAGTTATGATGATCTCTTTTTCAGAAAGAGTAGCAAGTCTCATGATTCGTCTCCTTATCAGACAGCTCCGATCTCAGTGTAGATCATTCCGTGCTTTCCTCTGTCGGAACGCATGAGTGAAATACTCTCAACCTTCATCTTTCCCTTAGGCACATGATATACCGGAATCTCATCCCCGTACTTATATCCTATTTTCCGTACCAAAGTGATATGGGGTGAGAAACGTTTCTTATCAAATGGAATACCCGCATCCGCTAGACAATGCCTGAGCCTTTTAACATAGGCATGCAAAGCGGGATTGTCCGCAAGTCCTATCCAGAACAAGTCTCCGAAATGCCCCACTCCGTCAAGACTGATATCAAAGGGCCTGAAGTTCGATTCTTCCATCGCATCAAGCACCGCATCGGGATCATTGTAATCTCCGATAAAAGAAAGAGTTAAGTGCAGATTCTCCGCAGCTGTGAAGTTTCCCGTCACGCCTTCTTCACGAAGTTCATTCTGAAATTCGGTTAAAGAATCAATTATCGAGGGATCAAATTGTATAGCGATAAATAATCTCATAGTCCTTACTTCTTAAGAAGATTTGAAAACTCAAGTGCCTTACCGGCATCGCCTTCCACTTTTAACTTCCCGGTTGTGAAAGCGAGAATAGGATCAAGCTTTCCATCAATCAGTTTATTGAAATTTGTCATATCAATTGTGATGGCACAATTTCTGTCATGATAATCATAGGGCTCAACATTAATCATATGATCCTTTACTTCCACATAAAATACACCGGAGTTCTTACCCGTGATATTGATCTGAACAGCAAGGAAATCTCTATTAGATACATCAACTGTTGAAGCCATGGTTCTTACTTTTGTTACAAGTTCATCGAATGTCATAACAGTTCCTCCTTATGGTTGATAATTCATCTTAGCTTTTCTTGCCTGTGAACTTTGATACTTTCTTTCTATGTGATATGTCTTTCCGTCTTTGATAAATACCGCACCGGTCTGCTTAAAGAAAAACTCTACGTTATATTCCACGCACTGCTTTCGCATTTCCTTTATCCATTCGAAATCGCAGGGTCTTGCCTTGGAACCGGATTCACCTCCGCAAACAACTTTTTCGATAAGTCCGGTCTCAAGATATTTTTCTATATGTATCTCTTCAAGCATCGGCTCGGAAGCAATTAATCTGTGCTTGATGGGTGCATTTAGTAAGAAAGGAATTCTGTAATCTGCCCTGTCCTGATTCTCACATGTACTGCATATGGCCACATGATCCCAGCCATCTCCCCAGTCAGCAGGTTTACATTCTTCAAAACGGTCTATCCTCTTGGTTATGATAAAGAATTGCAGATCACGCCTTTCCCTTATCATATCCCATACTCCCTGACGCCATTCATCGGCAGTATCCAGGAAGAAGTCAGATGTCATACAGGCATAAACGGTGCCGTCTGCAGGAGTAAGTTTATACTCACCTTTCCTGTTTTTCTTAACCGGAAGATCGTAATCACCTGTCTTAGTAACAACTGATGCATCTTTACCGATACTCTCATCCCTTCTGTACACATAACAATTTGCACATCCGGGGCTAAGTTTTGTACACCCGTGCCAGGGATTCCAGATAGCCATATTGAGGTCCCCACAGTCTTGAAACAATCAAGTACAATTATACGCTAAATCCCGTTTGATTTCACGGTTCCCGCCACCATCAGAGTCGATGGATTTCAATCGCTTCTAAAACTTACCTATAAAAATCCATATACTCTGAATAAACTACCGGGCGGAGCTAAAAGCCCCGCCCGGTTAAAGTGATTGTGTATTCATTAATCCTGAAATTACAGCGCCGATAATGAAATAGCATCGAAACTGACATACTTTGGCTGTTTTCGATGCCTGAAAGCACCCTTTTGGGCTTCCCGGGCATCGGAATTATACGATTTTCTCTTTTTTGATGCCCGAACCCACCCTTATTGAGCTTTCCGGGCATCAGAATTATTCGATTTCCCCTTTTTCGATGCCCGAACCCACCCTTATTGGGCTTTCCGGGCATCGGAATTGTACGATTTTCTCTTTTTTGATGCCCGAGCCCACCTTTTAGGGCTTTCCGGGCATCAGAATTATTCGATTTCCCCTTTTTCGATGCCCGAGCCCACCTTTTGGGGCTTTATGAGCATCATAATTCAAGAATCTTACGCTTTTCGATGCTTTGAAGCCATCATTAATCTTCGCTTTGATGTAATTGAATTACACGTAATATACGTAGTTTTCTTTTCTGGGAACAGGCTCTTTAACGGGCTCAGCGGCGTAGCCGAGTGCGCAGTGGCCTATGCCTTCGAAGTCGCCTTCGATACCGAGTTTCTTCAAGAGGCTCTTGCCGAAGTCTGACTCGAACTCTTCCTTGGCTCTGTGGATCCAAATGCTGTTAATGCCGAGGCTTTCTGCAGCGTTCATAAGATTACCCATTACGAGAGATCCGTCATAGAGATATGTGCCGACTTCCTTATTGGCAAGGACAATGAGGATTACGGGAGCACCGTAGAAGGGATCGAAGCCTTCACCCCATCCGCCTATTTTTCTGTTTGCCTCGGAAATCTCATCACGGGTAGCCTTATCGGTTACTGCGATGATGATGGGACTCTGCTTACCCATTCCGGTAGGTGCATAGGTTCCGGCTTTTACGATAGCCTCGAGATCTTCTTTGGAGATCATATCGGGCTTGAAGTTTCTGCAGCTTCTTCTGGTTTCAAGTACCTTGAGTGTTTCGTTCATTTCCAATCTCCTTTCAAAACGGATAATCTATTCCTTCGTTTGTAATAAATCTGTGTCCTGTAAAATCTTCGCGTCTCTTGGCAAAGAGGTCTTTGAGGATGCCTGCTGCCTCGTAGGATGAAAGAGGCGCGGGATTGTCTTCTTTGCCGTTGGTGCGGATCCAGCCGGGATGAACCGTAAAGATATTGACCTTCTTCTCATCCTTGAAAGTATTGTAAAGATACATGGTGGCCATGTTAAGAGCTGCCTTACCCATTCCGTAATCCATGCCCGTTGTTCTGTAACATTTCTCGATGCTTCCCGCTTCGGATGAGATGTTCATGATAAGCGCTGTTCCTGGTGCTGAGTGAAGCAATGAATAGAATGCTTTAATAACTCTGAGTGCACCGACAGATATGATATCCAGTGTACGTGGTATGTTATCAAGATCCGCATCAAAGAATCCCTTATCAACATCAGGTGCAACTCCAACCGCATTATTGATCAGAATATCGATATGATCTACCTGCTCTGCCACCTTGGCCGCTGCTTCTTTGACAGATGCGGTATCAAGGAGATCGAACATTGCAACTATAAGCTTATCTCCGAACTTTTCCTTAAGCGCATCGATATCGGGTGAAGGTTTACGGATGGTTGCGATAACCGTATCACCCGCTTCAAGATATCTCAAGGCTATGTTATATCCGAGAGCATAATTTCTTCCGCATCCCGTTACCATTACAATATCAGACATATTTTTTCCTCCTGTCTTATGGCATGGACATATAGAATTCCTGAAGTACATAAAACGCAGGCTTTTTGTATTTCTTATCCTCCGCAAGAAGTCCCTTACGGTTGTAATAATTCTGGATAAAAGAAGTCCTTCTGGGACATCTGAAATCATAGAGTATCCAAGGAGTCATGCCTTTTATATAATCTATGCCTTTAAGAACTTCAATCTGTTTTTCGTATACATCCTTCTGGCACTCTTCAGTTCCTTTATCAGATATGCTTCCGTGATATCCGGCCATTGCATCGGCACCGAATTCCGTTATGATTACCGGTTTATCGGGATCTGAGTTTTCCATAAGCTGTGGCAGCTTTGTAAAATCAGGTGTATACCATCCGCAGTATTCGTTGATTCCTATTACATCCAGATACTCCGCAAGTCTGTCGGCTATCCTGTTTTCCTCCGCATCCACAAGGCATGCGGCAGAAATAAGTCTTGTGGGATCTTCCACCCTTGCCTTAAGAGCCAGACTCTTCATGAAATACAATCTGTCGTCGGTATCCGCATTTTCATTTCCCACGGACCAGACTATAACGCTTGCCCTGTTGGCATCTCTTTTAATGAGTTCTCTTAACTGGTTTTCCGCATCTTCAAATGTTTCTGTTCTGTCAAAGCATATCGCCCAGTAAACAGGGATTTCTTCCCAGAGCATGATACCAAGTTCATCGGCAAGACGCGCCATTTCCTCATGATGAGGATAGTGAGCTATTCGCATAAAGTTGCAGCCGAGCTCTTTGGCAAGTTTTATGTTTTCAATTCTTTCACCCGTGGTTAAAGCTTTGCCATGTTCTACGCTGTCTTCATGAGCACTGATCCCCTTTAAAAAAACAGGCTTTCCGTTTAAAAGAATATCTCTTCCCTGAACCCTGATCTCTCTAAAGCCAACACGATCCGATACCGTGTCACCGTCGCAGGTAAGGGTCACGTCATAAAGCACAGGCTCTTCGGGTGACCAGAGCCCCGGGCTACAGGAGATTTCACATCTTCCATAGCCCTCCGTTATTTCAACCCCCTGCGCTATCTTCAGATCCGGGATGGACAATAAGGCGGTGGTCTGCATTGTTTTGTCAGATAGGGATACTTCTGCGCAGATCCTTCCAAATGTTCCGTCCGGGATCATAAAGATCCTAAAATCTTTAATGTGCACTTCAGGCACTTTGATAAGTTCAATGTCGCGATATATTCCGCCGTAATTGAACCAGTCCGTATTTTCCGTAGGTACCTGTTCATGTCTTCTGGTGGAATCCACCTGCAGTATGAGCCGGTTATCCTCTTTCAGAAAATCGGTTATATCGAAGAATGCGGGCGTGGAGCCTCCTCTGTGGAGTCCCAGATACTCGCCGTTTAAAAAAGCCCTGAGAAGGTAATTTGCAGCACCGATCCTGAGGAATACCCTTTCGCCCGGCGCCACGTCTGTCTTAAATGTCCTGGTAAAAACCATACTGCCTTCGTAGAGGAGAAATCTATCATCTCCCGTATTCCAGCATGCGGGAAGTTCTGTCTCGGGCCATTCATCAAAAGAATAATCAACGGGAAGGGTAAAGCCCTTATCATCTATATACTTTTCCAGAAACCATTTCTGTCGGATACAGGTATCATACTGATCGATGGCATATTTCCAGATTCCGTTAAGAGAGAGCTTTTCTCTGCCTCCCGTAAATATCCCCGAATCTGCCACAGACTTCTTACATTCATATTGCTCGGTATAATCCTCGAGATGGATATCCGACATATATTTCTTAGCCGCAGCCATAATAACCTCCGCAAGGTTTTATTCTTTGGTCCTGATCATAAACCAGTCATACTTAAAGGGACCATCGGCCTCTATACGAATGGTGTGACCTTCCTTAAGATCAAGCTTATTGATCACTTCTTCATCAAAAGGTATCTGTATATCCGCCCACATAAGTGTACGTGACTTTTTATGAAGTGCCTCACACACCTCTGCTCTCGGCATATGGTTCCTGGTTTCCGAAGGCTTTGTTTCATAATCTCTTGTATTAAGAGTTATCTCTCCAGCCTTTTGATCATCCACATAGATCCTGACGGTCGCATCCCCTGAAGCATATCCGTGGATTCTGAATTTATCAGCGTCCCCGGGAATAAGACAACTGTCATATGTTGCGGTAAATCTTCCGTCTGCCTGAGGATCATATACATTGGGTCCTTCTGCCATCAGTGCACTGAAGCCGTAGAGCCCTTCAACTATCTGGGAACCTGACTGTTCATCATAGTGATCGGCTTTGATCCTGTCCTTCATGTCGCGAAGTCCCGGTGTTACACCCTCTATCTCTATCGTCTGAGATAAAGAAAGATCTCTGCTTGATGAACCTGCGAAGAATTCATAATTACCGCTTTCGATGATAAGTGATTCGCTTATCACATCGTAGTAGGCAAGTTCCCTTGCAGGAACGGTTATAGTAACTTTACGTGCTTCACCGGGCGCGATATCTCTTATTCTTTCAAATCCGATGAGCTGCTTTAAAGGTTTCCTGCATCTTCCTGAAGGAGCCTTGACATAGATCTGAACAACTTCATCTGATATAATCGATCCTTCATTCGTAACGGTAAGCTCTGCGGTAATTATTCCGACATTCTTAACGGAGCTGTAAACCTTGGCAAACCCGGATTCACATTTATCATCAACCCGTTTTGCATTCACGGATGCAATAACCTTCATATCACTGTATTTAAACTTAGTATATGTAAGTCCGTATCCGAAAGGATAAAGCACATCACCTTTAAAATATCTGTAGGTTCTTTCTTTGCCTATGATGTCATAATCATCTATTGAAGGAAGATCGTCATCCGACTTATACCAAGTCTGTGTAAGTCTTCCCGCAGGATGAATCTTACCGATAAGTGCATCCGCTATGGATGATCCCATGCACTGTGAACCGGTTGAAGACCAGAGTATTGCCGCAGCTTTATCATCTATCTCATTAAGAGCAAAGGGATAATCGCTCATGAGTACAACCACTGCTTCGGGCTTTACTTTATATATCTCATCGAAAAGTTTCTGCTGATAAGGAATAAAATCGATGGTTTCTCTGTCAATCTCTTCCTTGGCATTCACCATGGGGTTATGTCCGAGAGCAAGGATCACATTGCCCGAACTTTTGGCAGCGCAGACCGCTTCCTCTATTCCGCATCTTACAACTTCAGTTTCGAAAGTTATCACATTAAGACCGGGGACATTTTCGGTTGCCGATACAATGCATCCGTCCTTATCCGAATACAATCTGTTTCCGAAACGATCTCGCATAACGATTCCGGAAGATGTCTTATCCATCCTGAACACTTCGAGATCAAACCAGCTGAAGATCCTGTCGGAATCAGCATAGACCCTGCCGGTTATGGAAGCCTTTGATACGCCCGCTTCTTCCGCCGCAGCAATGCCTTCTATGGCTTCCGATACAAGATGGGTTGAAAGATACTTTCCTGTTGCATCATTCCTAAGAGTATAAGATCCTTCGCCCCAGTCTTCCAAAACATAAGTCATCGGAGAATCCGCCAAAACTGCTCTTCCCTCTTCATCCTCGCCAAGGAATTTATTCCCTGATTTTATGACAATCCTGTCACATGCATCCACATATTTAATCCCGGGGGCATATTCCGATAACCCGTCAAGAAGCGAGATTTCGGAAGGCACCTCTCCCGCATACCAGTCCTTATACCATTTATCCCCCACAGGTCCGATGAGGACGGTATCCTCCAAATCGGAATCTGCCATCGGAAGTACTCCGGAATTTTTAAGAAGCACAAGGGATCTGTCTGTCAGATCCTTGCAAACCTCACCGGCTTCTTCACTGCACAGCTCTCCGAGATCTTCACCTCGCTCTTCAAAAAGTCCCAGTCTTATCTTGGTCCTGTACACATTTCTGATTGCCTTATCTATATCTTCTTCGGTAAGGATTCCCAGTTCGTAAGCTTCCAGTGCTCCCGCATAAACCGCATCCGGCCATCCGCTCATTGCATCCACCCCTGCTTTTACGGATTTTGCAATGGTCTCCGCATCCATGGATGTGGCATGAGCAAAAGCAGCGGACAGTTCCATTGCGCCGCCGTCGGATACCGCATGGGTAAGTCCGAATTCTTTTTTCAGAAGCGCATCTACCTCATTATTAAAAAGTCCGAGGGTTCCGTTAATTCGATTATATGCGGTCATGACACCCTCAGCGCCGCCATCTTCAATGCAGCGTCTGAAGGGTTCTATGTAAAGCTCATATTTATTTCGGGGACTGATGCTTGAATTCTTCCATCCTCTTCCGATCTCCGTATTATTGGAATAGAAGTGTTTCAAAGTAGAAGCTGCCATAAGGTGATCTTTATCATCACCCTGTATCCCTCTTACATACTCCGAAGCCATGGCGCCGATCTGAACGGGATCTTCTCCGTAAGCCTCTTCGTTTCTGCCCCATCTGGGATCTCTAAGTAAATCCACAGTGGGCGCCCATCTTGATAATCCGCCGTGGGATCGTTTGTTATAAACTATTCTCGCTTCCCTGCCAACTATTTCACCCGCTTCATGAATCGCCTTTTTATCCCATGAAGAGCTCATACCGATAGGCTGCGGAAAAGAGGTTGTTGTATCCTTAACTACCTCCCCCGGTTTCCATGATCTTGCGACAACGCCATGAGCCGCCTCTCCTCCAAGTGTACAATCGGGGATGCCAAGACGCTCTACGCCGCCGGATCCCGACGAAAGCATATGGAGTTTTTCATCCAAAGTCAGCTCGCTTAAGATCTTATCGATCTTTACATCAATTTCAGAAATACCCATTATTAATTCCTTTCAGTTCCGAAAAAATAAAAAAGGTGAGCCGGAAAAGCCGCAACCCCTCGGCTTTCCATGCTCACCATATGACATTAAAACGTTCTTGTATCAGGATCGCTCGCGTATCCTACGCAGCCGTCAAGTCCCGCAAGAAGTTTAACATCCGCTTCATCAAGTTCGAAGTCAAATACATTCAGATTCTCTTCGATCCTGGAAGGAGTTACCGACTTGGGAAGAGGAAGGTATCCCATCTGAAGACTCCATCTTATACAGATCTGTGCGATGGTTCTGTTATATTTTGCGGCGAGAGCTTTCATCTCGCGGACTTCGAATATCTGACCGGTTCCCAGAGGGCTGTATGCTTCAAGAAGCATTCCCTTTTCCCTGCTGTATGCCACCACATCTTCCTGAGTTTCGCCGGGACAAAGCTTTATCTGGTTTACCATAGGTGCGATCTTAGCGGTTTTAAGAAGTGCATCGATGTGATGACGGCGGAAATTGCTGATTCCGATGGCTCTTACCTTGCCTGCTTCATATAGATCTTCCATAGCCCTCCAGGTGTCCGCATTTGCCTCAGCCCATCTGTCTCTTATGGCGATGGGATTGGGCCAGTGGATAAGAAGCAGATCCACGTAATCCGTCTGCATCTTCTTAAGGGATTCATCGAAAGACTTCATTACTCCGTCATAACTGTGAGCATCGTTCCAGATCTTGGTGGTAAGGAAAAGATCTTTTCTGTCCGCACCCGCCAGCTTTATTCCCTTTCCCACACAGTCTTCGTTTCCGTAAATAACTGCGGTATCGATGTGTTTGTATCCGGCATTTATCGCACTTACAACAGCATTTACACCGGTCTTGTCGTCGGGAGTCTGCCACATTCCGAATCCGATGACAGGAATCTCAACGCCGTTTGAAAGTTTATATGTACTGTTTCTATCCATTAGTAACCTCCTGTGAGTCACGCGGAACCACCCCTGTGATTCTATATGATTCTATAGCAAAAAAAAGGGCAATACTTCCGAAAAATTGGAATGTATTGCCCATTTTTTATTCGGTTTTAAAAATTACATTCTGGTGAGAGATCCGCTAGCGCTGTAGGTTGAATCGAAATCATCCTCATTCCAGGACTCATAATACTCAAGAACGTCCTTATCGGAAGCGCTGATCTTGTAGGTGTACTGAATTCCGTCAGCAGTTACTGCCTGAACCATAACGTTACCCTCGGAATCAGCGGTCTGACACTCTACCTCATCGGAGTGATCTACTGCAAACTCTTCGTCCTTCAGATGTCCGTAATTAATAACATCACCGGCGAATTCAACATGCCATTCGGGAGCTACTTCACCGTCAGCATCGGGTACCATGGAGGCGGTTACCCACATTCCCTCAAGAGAAACGGAACCGGCAACTTCAACCTTGCCGTTCAGGTAGTCTCTTAAATGAGCTATCTCATCAATAGTCTCCTCCTGAGTGTCTTCACCGGGAATAAAGGATGTAATGGTAGCATCACCGGAAACAGGATCTACATAGAATCTTGCTTCCTCTCCGGTATTAGCCTTAAAAAGAACAACGATCTCTTCATCGCTGCTGGATTCAATATCAAAAGAAACCTCATTTTTACCGGACTGATCCATCTTCTCAATAGAAGGATCAATAGAGTAACAATAATTCTTAACTGCAGTAAGAGCCTGTTCTTCCGTAAGGTTTCCGGTGTTCTCACCATCAGAAACAGTTTCATCGATCACGGAATCATCTTCCGCAACAGGTTCGGTATCAACTGTAAGTTCCTCTACATCAAGAGCCATGCCTTCGGGAATGTCTGCGGTATTATTGGTTGCATTTCCGCATCCTGCGAGGCCGATGGCCAACATAAGTGACAATGTTACGATTTGTTTTTTCATAGTGGTACTCCTTTTTAGTTCTTTTGCTTTAATGCTTCGAAGCAAATGGCAAGAAGCAATTCTTACCATGTAGGCACTATAACAGATAATCCCATTAAGTATCATTACGCTTTCTTTAAGTTTCTTTAAGATTACTTTATGTATATATAACAATATGGATGCTTCTTTTTTGTCACTTAAGTCAATAGGGACGGTTCTCTCTGACTCATTTTCTTAAGGCCATGACTTTATAGTCAAATTAATGAAAATGAGTCAGAGAGAACCGTCCCCATTGACTTAGGGGTACGTCCCTACCATCATATGTTAGAAAAATTTATCTGAAAAGAGAAGCACTTCCGCTGTAATTATCGGCGTACTCTTTTTCATCCCAGGTTCCGTAATACTCAAGGATCGTTTCATCACTCTCAGCGGTACGATAGGTATACTGTACACCGCTTGCGGTCTCAGCCTGAACTATAAAACCGTGCTCAGAAATCCGCTCTAACGAACAGATCTTATCCGAATGATCCAATACGAATGTTTCACCATTGTCATATCCATACTCAATTGCATCTTCCGCAAAACGGACTTCCCACTCGGGACGGGAATTACCGCTTGCATCGGTCACAACAGATGCGGTGTACCAGGTGTAATTCATAAGAGAATCATCGGAATAAGCTGCGACCGCTCCTTGCACATCATCCGTGTAGTCTTTTATATTAAACGCTTCTCCCGTTTCAGTCTCTTCATCGATGATACCGGGAACAAGCTCGGTTACTTTTGTTTCTCCGGTAGCACGGTCGATGTAAAATCTGGTCTGAGAAGCGGTATATGATCTGTAAAGAACTACGATCTGCTCAGGGGTACTTGATTCAACAATAAGATACTCTGTGTAATCATCATTGCTTATAACTTCAGGCTGTGTCGAAGACATAAAGTTTATAACAGCATCAAGTGCCTCTTCGTCGGTTATAACATCAGGAGAATCCGATCCATCATCTTCTATAGCGGGAAGCGGATCTTCATAATCGGAATCAATATCCGCATCATCCTGTCCGTTTATGGGCTCAGCGGTTATCTCGGGAATCTCAACATTATTATCTGAAACATTTGCATTTCCGCATGCAGTGATTCCAATAACCATTAAAAGTGACATAGAGATCAAAATATTTTTTTTCATAATTAACTCCTTACCGGATGCAAAAAGACCGCATCCTTAAAAAGCCTTTTGGTGATGACAGGGGTCTGACACCGAGACCGATAACCGGGTGCGCATCCCCGCAGCAACTGTGCCAGATGTAACCGTCTGTCATCTGCAGACACTATAACAGATAATCACTTTAAGTATCATTACGCTTTCTTTAAGTTTCTTTAAGATTACATTATATCAGGTGACAAAAATGAAACGTCCCCACTGTCACTTTAAGGCATGATCATGAATCTTGCGATCATCAAGACCCACAAATGTACGGGATAGATCACGTAAAACATGTACTTGGTAACAGGTGTGTTTTTTCCTCTTTCTCCGTTATACAGGAGTATAAAAGGAATTACAGCAGCCATTGCCCACTGATCGTCAAAGCAAATATATGAATAAAACGAATCAACGGAACCCGGATTATATGTGACTAATGCTTTTAACAGAAGCAGTAAAGCGAAAACAAGGATGCCGAGGCACATTGTTTTTTTCTTTTCACGGAAGAACCAGATAATAAATGACATTGGAAGCAGGAATGTTCCGCCTTCATTAAATAAACATAAGAATGCAAAGACAGCAATAAGAATAATGTTCCTAAAAATATTCTTACGATCTTTCAGATTCTCAAGACACCAAACGATTGCAAATATAAATGCAAGTGTCAGGAAAATATCATGGCCCTGTATCAAAGATCGAAAGCCGATCTCATCCGTATGTCCCTTTGCATTAAGGAACAGATAATTTATAGTTACGTTACCGGCCATCATGATAACCCCGGCAGTAAATAATCTGGTCAGGTATTTCACGCGGCTTCTTGTGTGATAAAAGCCTTCGATCATCAGATATAAAAAGAGGGGTGAAACAAATCTGGTGATCATACCGATAAACTCAGGCCACTTTGGCCATCCGAGATATGTATGGGTAGCATAACCCAGATATGTATTCACATGATCAAGTAACATGAATATCAAAGCAATTATTTTTAATTTATATGCGTCAAGTCCTTTCTTCATACAGTCCTCCATACAAAAGTAAAGCTCCGGTGGGGGCGTTGGCCGTTCCCATCGGAGCATAACATACAATCGCTTTAAGGACTTTTATACTTTCTTTAAATTTAGATTAATTAACACATCTTCTCAAGTGCTGTAGGATCGTTGGATACCCACAGAGCATCTTCTCTGGAGATTCTTCCGCGTCCCACAAGGGATGCAAGGTCATCGTTAAGCAGGTGCATTCCGAGGCTTCTTCCTGCCTGGATAAGTGAAGGGATCTGAATCGTCTTCTTATCGCGAATAAGGTTTGCTATAGCGGGAGTTCCGAGCATGATCTCCGTTGCACAGCATCTTCCGTCCATATCTGCGGTAGGAATAAGGGTCTGTGTGATAACGCCTCTGATAACGTTTGCGAACTGGGTTCTGATCTGATCCTGTCCGTCAAGAGGAGTAGCGTCGATAATACGCTCTACGGTCTGTGCGGCACTGGTGGTATGCAGAGTCGAAAGAACCAGGTGTCCTGTCTCAGCTGCGGTGATAGCTGCGGAAATGGTCTCGAAGTCACGCATCTCTCCTACGAGGATGATATCGGGGTCTTCACGCATTGCGGAACGAAGAGCGGTAGCAAAGCTTGTTACATCTCTTCCGACTTCTCTCTGATGGATCATAGCCTTGTTGTGAGGATATACATACTCGATAGGATCCTCGATCGTAAGGATATGTCTGGAAGTCTTCTTATTGATATATTCAACCATCGAAGCGAGGGTTGTGGATTTACCGGAACCGGTGGGGCCTGTTACAAGAACCAGTCCTCTGGGCATCTCTGCAAGTTCTCTGCAGACATCAGGGAGTCCGAGTTCCTCAAAAGAAGGAACAAACTGGTTCAGAATACGGATACTGCAGGCAAGATTGTTTCTCTGATGATAAACATTTGCTCTGATTCTGGTACCGTCCCAAAGCATTACACCTACGTCAAGGTCGCTTCCGCCGGATACCTTCTCAACCTGCTCCTGATTAAGTATGGAGAAGATCATGTTTCTGGATTCTTCGGCAGAAGGTGCGGGCTCGAGGATCTCAAGTTCGCCGTATCTTCTGATAGCTACGTTGGTACCTACTGTGATATGAATATCAGAGCAGTCCATTTTCTTGGCGTATTCAACCAGTTCTTTAAAATCCATTACTTAACTCCTCCCCTGTGAGAAATAGAATAAAAAAATACCAAAACCTATTATAACAGAACCTATCCTTTTGTACCATTAGAATTTTAATAAATTTTTAATAATTGTTAAGTAAACTTTTCGCTGTACTCAGCCATAAATCCTGTCACCGAATCCGGGTCAATTTTCCCAATGGCAGTTATAAGCTCTCCCATGATCTCTTCGGCGCCTTCGGGGTAGGAATAGCTTTCCAGTTCACGTCTGCATTCCTCCATGGCATCCATATCCAGATCATCACAGGCTTCGGCCAGTTTTTCGAAGATCTCCTTTGTCTTTTCGGCAGTTATCGGTGTTTTATCCTCATTCCTCATGCCGTTCCCCGTAAAATATTTAGTCAGGGATGTAAGAAGTTCCTCAAACATCGCCATGGTCTCATCATGGTATTTGGCGATCTCTTTTTCATCGGATGCCTTACCGGCCTTTTCAAGCCTCTCGGCATAATCCCCAAGCTCCGTTGCGCCTATCTGCCTGGAGGTACTCTTAAGAGAATGGGTTTTGATGGCGTAGGTGTCGAAATCCTTCTCCTCAAGAGCATGCTTTATGACTTCAAGAGTATCGGGCCCGTTTCTGTAATAATCCTCCACCACCTTCTTAAAAAGAGCTACAGTTCCCAGTCCTTTTATAGCCTTTTCACAATCCAGACAGTCATAGAGCTCTTCTTCTCTTACATTTTCCTCAGCGCCTTCGTCTGTCTTGGCTTCTTCCTCTTTTTCCTCATGGACCAGATAGTTGGGAAGCCACTTTATCATCTTCATGTTCAGGTCTCTTATGTCGATGGGCTTGGCGATCATATCAACCATTCCGGCTTTCAAAAACTGCTGCTTGCTGCCTTCCAAAACATTGGCGGTAAGAGCGATTATGGGCGTAAAGTCAGCTTCGGGTATAGTCCTTCTGATCTCCGCGGAAGCTTCGACACCATCCATCTCGGGCATCATATGGTCCATAAGTATCAGATCGTACTGATTCTCACGCACCTTATCTATGGCCTCTCTTCCAGACTGTGCGACCTCGCACTTTACCTTCAAAGGCTCCAAAAGCCCCACGGCGATGGAAAGGTTGATAGTATTGTCATCGACTATGAGAACCTTGGCATCGGGTGCGGTGAATTTGACATACTTAGCCTCCCGTCCGTTAAAATGAAGGTCTTCTATGGTCTTACCGTTAAGAGCAAGCACCATGGAAAGGGTGGTCAAAGGCTTTTTCATAACGCTGAGATTGGGCTTGTCGGGTTTGAATGCGGAATCATAAGATTCCAAAATAATACCGTGAACATCCGGATGCTCATCCAAAAACTTTTTGAGCTCATCATTGTAATATTCTTTGATAAATAGAAGGAACTCCTCCTTACCCGTGGGCTCATAGGATCTAAGCGATGAGATCACCTTTCCTTCCATACCGAGGGACTTCATCTCAACAGCAAATTCATCCGTCATTGCCATATTTTCATTCAGACAATATGCAAATTTCCGGTCTGCATCATCAACCAAAAGATCCCTTGCGCCGTTAACAACTTTCTGATGAAGCTTAAACCAGAAATCCGAGCCCTTACCGTATTCGCTGGAAACGCCTATACTTCCGCCCATTGCCTCAACATATTTCTTGGAAATCGCAAGTCCCAGACCCGTTCCTTCCACAGTGCGGTTTCTTTTGGTATCAACCTGCTGAAAAGAAACAAAGAGCTTATCAAGATCTTCCTTCCTAATGCCGCGTCCCGTATCCCTGATGTGGAATTCCAGTTCTATCATTTCATCATCAAGTTCATGGCAGGTCAGTTCTATTTTGACCATTCCGTATTCCGTAAACTTGATGGCATTGTTGGCAAGATTGATGAGAACCTGTCTGATCCTCATGCAGTCTCCGTAAAGCGCATGGGGAAGCATGGTATCAACAGTGAAAAAGAATTCGATGTTCTTGTCCCCGATCCTTGTCTGGAGAATATGCGAGATATCATTAACCTCGGATAAGGGTTCGTATTTTTCGGGAATTATCTCCACCTTTCCCGAATCGATCTTGGAAAGGTCCAGAACATCATTGATGATATTAAGAAGATTTCTTCCGGAAGAATTGATCTGTTTAAGGCAGTCCCTGACATTGGAAGGAATCTCTTTTTCACGGAGTGCGATCTCCGCAAGACCGATGACTGCATTCATGGGCGTTCTCAGCTCATGGCTCATATTGGCGAGAAAGTCTGCCTTCATTCTGGCGGTTCTTTCAAGTTCAGAGTTTACCTCCTCCATTAATTTCAGTCTGCCTATGGACTCGGTACAGTCATGGAAAATAAACGCAGTTCCGGCATGGCTGTCTCCCTGGCCTATCACAGTCTTTTTAAGAGTGTAATAATATTTTTGATCACCGTTCACATAAGGGATTACTTCTATATTTTCAATGGTCTCCGATGTGGAAGCCCATTCTTCAATGGCCTCCATCCTTTCAATATTCTTAAGACTCATTGCCGTAACAACACTTTTGATCCTGTCATTGAGGAATATAAGATCGTTGAATTTATTGTAGATGGCAAGACCGTCCGTCATCTGATTGGCAAAATCCCTCATGACGGTATCACGCAGCTTGAAATCGGAATAAAGGAATACGTAATAGAAAGTCATGTAGCAAATGATGTTCATGACTACGGTTTGAAGCCAGACAGGCCATCCGAAAGTAAATGACATAAGAATAAAACCGAACATAATGCCCTGCATTATCATGAGCACATAATACTTTGGTCTGAAAACCTTCGGAACATGCATGACAATATAGATCATTGCGATCAGGATGATAACCGCATTCATATAGCAGCAATCCCTGTAAAGACGTGCTATGAGCCAGAACCTGGAATCCCAGTTTATGTCCAGCACCCAGTAAACGGTTCCGAATACTTCTTTTGTAGAGATAACCGAAAAAGCATCCGTATAAAAATTGGGAACGGTAAAAGCCGACTGAATGATACAGATCATGGCTTCGGGAATAAAAAGAGAAAGATAGATCTTCTTGGAATGAGTCAGAAGTATGGTAAGCAAAGCACCGAAAAACAGCCATCCATAGACAATATAGTACCAGACAAGGAAAGGCCTGGCCTGCTCGGATGTATCGCTTAACAAAGTCATGATGCACATGGCATCACAAATGACCAGTACACAGGATGTGATGATAAATCCCGCATTCTTATGTTTTTGCCGCAAACTCACTGTCACGGAAAAAAGAACAATAAGAACAAATACTGCGAAAGCGATACATAAACCCATCCGTGCCCTCCTCGTATCCCCGGTCTCAGTTGACAGTGGTCCCTGACGATCCGCACTGTCGGTTCCTTCGTCTCAGAACTACCACAGCTATTACTATCACGATCAGTATTATCGGTATGAATATTTTAAGAACACTTCCTCCTGTGCCGCTTCCGACGCTTTCCGGTGACAGATCCTGCGGCTGTGCATTTCCCGGAACGTTGTCATCCCGGATAATGGGAAGATCGTCTTCCTGAGTAATAAGCACCGGTTGATCTGTGTCCGGAGCTTCGGTTGAAGGCTCTTCCCCGGGCTGCACTCCATCCGCATCCGGTGTTTCTGCGGTTGTTCCAACCGCTCCTTCGGAACCTGCCGCTGCGGGAACGCCCGCACTCTCCGGAATGGTAAACGAAAGATTCGATACATTATTGACTTCCATCAGCTTGTACAAGGCCGCCAGAAAATCCGCTCTTGTTACGGTTCCGTGAGGTTCGAATCTCTGCTCCGTCTTGGGAGCCCCCGGCTCTCCGTAACCTTCCATGATATGCCAGGTGGCGGCCCAGGTGACCGCTTCCCACGCATAATAATCTATATCATAATAATCAAGATAATCATCGCTTCTTCCGAAGTCGATCGCTCTCTTGTAATTCTTATATTCGGAATAACGCATCAGCATCAGGAGCAGATCCTGTCTGGTTACAGGCTGACCCACACCGAAGGTTGATGATGAAATAAAGGGTGTACCCACCGCGATCGAATTCTTTTCACCCCATATGATAGCATTAGCGTACTCGGAATCCGGTGCAACATCGGTAAACCTTGTGCCAATCCCGTTAACATTGGGACTTCCCTCACGGGTATAGAGAGTTTGCAGCACCATTTCCCTGGTCACAAATACCGGATCATAAGGTATGTTTGGACCGTTTGCCGCAGCAGGACTTGTTCCGGCTTCTGCTGTTCCGTCAGCAGGAAGCGCCGCCAGTGTTACCTTGTCATCAAAACAAAGAAAACAGATATTGTCTCCACCCGTGGATGTATCCCCGCCGTAATCAAGAGTCCAGGAATGACCTTGGCAGACCGCGGATTCATTCTTTTTGACACCTGTCTGATAGGTTTGGATAAGGAGCGGATTGGAGCCGATATCAAGGGTGGTAAAAGGGTTCGTAAATGCCTGCAGAAAATAAAGCTGAGGGTTACCGGAAAGATTAAGGGATGTGATATTGTTGCACGCGCAATCCAGGTACACCAGCTTGGGATTGTGGGTAAGGTCCAAATTAACGATATCGTTGTAACTGCAGATGAGTTTTTGAAGCTCGGAGTTATGAGTTACATCAATTGAGACCACATCATTGTTGGCGCAGTTGTAATACTGAAGTCCGGTATTTGCGCTGATATCAATGCTGCCCAGTCCCGCATTGTCCCAGATATCAAGGCGCTTAAGCTTGGGGCACCCGGAAACATCCAGGGAAGTCAGATGATTTCTGAAAGCATCAAGATGGGTCAGGTTAGGATTATTGCCAAGGTTTAAGCTTGTAAGCTCGCATGATCCGCAAGTCAGATGCTCAAGCAGCGGATTATGGCTTACATCGAGCATGGTCAGAGGATTGGTGTTCACCTCAAGATACGCCATCTTGGGATTGTTTGATACGTTCAGGTAAGTGAGGTTACAGTCATAGCAATAAACCCACTCAAGCTCCGGATTTCCCGAAAAATCCAGCGTCGTAAAAAGATTACCGGAGCACCACACCCCGTGAAGATCCTTAAGATTACTCACATCAAGGGTCTGAATGTAATTATCCTTGCACCACAGTCCCTGAAGCGAGGTGAAATACTCCACACCCTGAACAGAAGTGATTCCCATCCCTTCGCAGTAAATGTTGATGGTCAGTGCTATCTCGGTATCATCTATAATACCATTTCCGTCCCTGTCATAATCCGCACCGGCTATCACCGATCTGAACACAGGATCCGGGAAATTAGCTTCGTTTATCTCAACCGCGGCGCGGGCAGTCATTGATATCATTAATGGCATAACGGTAGCGGAAAACAACGCACCTGCCGCTCCTGCCAGGATCTTTTTAAGATTCATTTCAATAAATCCCCATAAACAAATAAAGTTTGCGAGTATCTCGCAAACTTTATTATAACACATACTATAAATTTGATGATGAGCGTCACACTAATCCTTCATCTTCCATCTGCTTTACTTTCTTCTCAAATCTCTCCGCATCCGGGTGGCCCGCCTCGATCGCAGCATTGTACCACTTATAAGCATTCTCCCAGTCCATGGCACTTTCATAGGTGATTCCCGCATTGCCCATGCAATTTACACTGTCAAATTCCTCGGCTCCCAGGATAAAAAAGTACGCCGCCCTGTCATAATCATATTCATAGAAATACGAAAGACCGAGTCTGTTAAACATATCCTCGTCGGAAAGACCGTCCTCCGATCTCTCAAAGTAAGGCTCAGCTTCGATACGTGAAAAACCGCCGGCTCTAAGGTAAAACTCCACCGCTTTGCTTTCGTCAATCTCGACTCCGATGCCTTCATATAACATATCACCGGCCGCTTTCATTGCTTCCCTGCTTCCGGCATCCGATGCCTTTATGAACCTGTCATAGGCAAGAGCATAATTACTTTCCGAATAAAAGGTCAATCCTTCTTCATATAATAAAACCGATTCATCCACAGGCAAGGACTCTTCATCTTCCTCCACGGCGGATTCTTCCATCAGTATTTCGGCTCTCCTCTGAGCTATGCTCTCTTCCCGCCTTTTATCAATCACCACTTTTAGGATCATTGAAAAGATGAGTAAAAATAGTGCGATAACTCCAAGAATGATATTTTTTTTCGTTTCACGAGATGCGGATGCAAAAGCTCCGCCGCGTTTTAAGCCTGAGGGAGCCTCTCCGCTTCCGGCAAGTATGATCACAGAGATATAATTACGAAGTGTAGCTATGTTTTCCAGGAGTGGTCTTGATACTGCATCAAGCCAGTGAACTCTGGTGAGATAATACTCCAGTTCCCTGTTCATCTGCTCGTTGGAAAGCTTGAATGGCACGATGGTGATCCCTGCGTTGAAAGCCACTGCGATCTCATTCATGACCTGCCGGGAATTATTGGACTCGTCCGTGTAAATGAGAATAAGAGCTTTGGAAACCTCAAGAGCCTTTGTAATGGCCGTAACCCACTCCTCACCCGGACGGATATCCCTGGGTGCATACCAGCATCTGATCCCGTTTTGCTCGAAGTCGGATACGATCGCATCCGCAACGTTTTTATTTTTGGATGAGTAGCTTATAAATACATCATGCATAATGTTTTCTTCCCCAATGGTCCGGCCGTCATCCTACACTTCTGTTTCCGGCAAGTACTTCCTGATAATCCTCATAATTCTTCTTCAGAAGTTCCGGAATGTTTAATCCGTAAGGACATTTGGGAAGGCACTTTCCGCACTCAACGCATTTTTTTGTTTTCTCCATTTCGGCCTGCCAATACTCACCGAGCCAGGAAGCACTCGGGGCGCGGCGAAGCATAAGGGACATGCGGTTACACTGATTTATCTGAATTCCGACACTGCAGGGCATGCAATATCCGCAGCCTCTGCAAAATTCTCCTTTTAATTCATCCTGCTCGGACTTAATGAATGCCCTGATCTCCTCATCCATCATGGGAGGATTTTCCATATAGGAAAGCCATTCGTCCAGTTCGGTTTCTTTTTGAATTCCCCAGATGGGCACGATTCCGTCATACTGCAAAACAAAACTCATTGCAGCCCTGGAGTTGGTGATAAGGCCGCCTGCAAGCCCCTTCATTGCGATGAGGCCCACATCATTTTTGTTACAGATATCTATAAGTTCCAGTTCCTTATCATCCGCAAGATAGGACATGGGATACTGAAGAGTATCGTAAAAACCGCACTCCGCAATCTCACGTGCAACTCCCAGTTTATGAGCCGTTCCGCCTATAAAGCGGATCTTACCCTGCTCCTTTGCGCGGACCATGCACTCATACATTCCGTTTTCTTCGCCGGGCTTCCAGCACTCACCCATCATATGAAACTGATAGATATCAATGTAATCAGTCTTCAGTTTCTCGAGCGAAGTATCAAGATCCTTCCAAAAATCTTCCGGAGTCTTGGCAGGTGTTTTGGTAGCGATTATGATCTTGTCACGGTCTGCATAACCGTTTCCGAAAGCCTCACCGAGCTTCTCCTCACTATCACTGTAAGCTCTTGCGGTATCAAAAAACCTCATACCGCCGTCGTATGCTTTTCTGAGGATCTTAACAGCTTCTTCAATTGAAACTCTCTGAACAGGCAAAGCCCCGAATCCGTTCTGAGGAACCGTGATTTCGGTTCTTCCAAGTGTTATGTTTCTGATCATTTCGCCTACCCCTTCTATCTGACGCCGGGGCCGCTTGGGGCCATCGAGTACGATTCTCTTTGGGCGTCAGGATCATGATATAAGTATACATAAAATATATCAAAAAAGAAATGTCAGGCTGATTGTCAATTTCGTACAATGGCAACCGCAAATTCTGCGACACAGGTGTCGTTTTCCAAGACAAAGTCCCTTATTCTTCGGCTTTTCTGACAGTTAAAATTTTTGTATCTAATGTCAATATACATGCATTTCAAAGGGTGATAATATTCATCCATCGGTAAAAACGCAAGCTGATCGGCCGGGCCGTCCGGTATTCTTTTTTCATGACCATCATCGACATATTCACTGCAACAAATACCGAACAACAAGAGGTGATCTAAGATTGGGAGAAAAAGACATAACAGAGAAACTTCTGGAAGATTATAATGATGTATTTGCCGACATTGTAAATGGTCTGCTTTTTGACGGACGCGAAGTCGTAAAAGAAAACTCTCTTGAAAATGCAGGCGTACACTCGCAGTATAAGGCCGAAGACGGAAGGATTCATGAGTCAGAAAGAGATGTTGCCAAACATTGGATAGACGGCGATGCAATGCTTGCAATATATGGCATAGAAAACCAGACATCCGTTGACAGGCTCATGCCATTCAGAGTGATCGGATATGATGGTGCGTCTTACAAAAGTCAGCTAATATCAGACAATAAAAAAATCGTGCCTGTGATAACAATTGTGTTATACTTTGGTAAAGAAAAATGGAATGCACCGAAAAACCTGAAATCCGCTTTGACAATCCCGGAAGAAATCGATGAATTTGTCAGCGATTATAATATCAATGTATTTGATATTTCCCGGCTTAACGAAAAACAGATACAAATGTTTAAAAGTGATTTCAGAATGGTTGCGGAGTTTTTTGTAAACCGGCGGATTAATCCGCACTATTCATCAAAGGATAAAACAAAAATCAGGCATATCGAGGAAGTTCTTAAGTTAATGTCTGCATTTACCGGAGATAACAGATACGAAAATATACTTACAAATCCTGATGCAAAGGAGGTTGCCAGCATGTGTGAAGTCGCAGATTATTTATGGAACGGCGGTAAGGCTGAAGGCATAGCTGAAGGTAAAGCCGAAGGTAAGGCTGAGGGCCGGATTGAAACACTTTTTTCCCTGGTTCAGGATGGTGATCTCCCCATAGAAAAAGCTGCAATAAAATTAGATATATCACCGGCTGAATTTGAAAAGAAAATGAGCGAAGCGGGATTCAGATATTCCCGGCCCCTGTCTCATTAATTGATCATTTATGTATACCAATGGGGACGTACCCTTCCTGACAGAAGGATACGTCCCCATTATCATACTTTATTTTTTATAAAGATACACAACGTACTGATCTTCAAACACTACTTTATTACCGTGTTTTATAACCGCGTCTCTTACACCGTTAAAAAACAGATCTTTATATTCTTCCTTCAGTGTAATATGAGTTGAGTGTGTTCCGAGATACTCATTGTGTTCATCCGCATTGTACTCGCGTCTTCCCGGAAATGACTTCTCTTCCATGAAATGAAGACCATAGCTTTCACCGTTCATGTAATCAAACTTCTGATTATAGGGCTGATCGGTCACGAAGTACTTATCGTATACTTTCTGAATATCCTCATACATAGCGGGATTCGGAGTTTTGTAATCGCTTCTCATAAGCATCATTGCAAGGATACCGCCATCTTTAAGAAGATCATAAACTCTTGAATATGCTATATCTTCTTTGATCCACTGGATCGTTGCCGCAGAGTAGATCAGATCAAATTTCTTATCACCGAAATCATATGTCTCAAAGTCCGCATTCACTATATGGAAATTAGGCTTCGAAGAATACTTTTCTTTCATCTTGTTTGCAAGATGCTCACCAAGTTCGATGGCAAGATAATCGCATCCGCTTTCTATAGCAAAATCGGACGCCTGTCCCGTACCAGGTCCTATCTCAAGACAGCTCTTGTCAGGACCGAGTCCGCTGACCTTTGTTACATAATCGAAAAGCTCGGGATTATACTTAACCCTCCACTTATCGAACTTTTCAGGGATCGAATCAAATACCAGTCTTTCATCAGTTGCCATAATACATGTACCTCCAATCTGCCCCCGTGCGCCTTTTACCCCGATGATATCAAGAGCCATGCAGACGCATGGCTCATTGCTTCACGCAAAAAGGACGGGGCATCAGCCCCGTCCCTAAAGGTAGTTCAAAATTACTTCTTAGCGCCGTTTACAAGATCCTTAAGAGCCTTGCCTGCCTTGAACTTAGGAACGGTAGCTGCAGGAATCTTGATAGCTTCGCCGGTCTGAGGGTTCTTGCCCTTACGAGCTGCTCTCTTGGAGGTCTCGAAGGTACCGAAGCCTACAAGCTGAACCTTACCCTTCTTCTTAAGCTCCTTGGATACGGTGT
>JAEEXJ010000089.1 GCA_016291475.1 Lachnospiraceae bacterium
ATAAGCTTCAAATCCGTTATCCTGCAATTTCCCGATCACGGTCTTAACTTTTTCCGGAAGGGATATCAGCATACAAGAGCCACCGTCTGTCTCGCGATAGACATCTCTTCATCCGTGGGTATGACAAGGATCGGGACTTTCGATCCGTCTTTTGAGATGATGATCTCCTCGCCCCTTACCTCATTTTTCTTTGTATCAAGCTCGGTTCCCAGGTATGTCAGATATGAGCATATCTGTTCTCTGGCCGAGATGTTGTTCTCACCGACACCTGCCGTAAAAGTGATGGCATCGACTCCGTTCATTGCCGCAACATAAGCACCTATGTACTTGGCAACATGATACGCATATGTCTCGAGAGCAACCGCAGCCTGCTTGTCTCCCGAACCGGCCGCTTCCCCGAGGTCGCGAAAATCACTTGATACGCCGTCGGACAATCCGAGCACACCTGATTTCTTGTTAAGTATCGTAAGCATTTCCTTGAATGAAAGATTCTCTTTTTGCGAGATGAACTCGAGTATCGCGGGATCAAGATCTCCGCTCCTCGTACCCATGATCAGTCCCTCAAGAGGAGTCAGTCCCATTGATGTATCAACACATTTGCCGTTTTTGACCGCGCTTATCGAAGCTCCGTTTCCGAGATGGCATACGATGATCTTCATGTCCTTTATATCTTTTCCGAGAAATTCCGCGGTCCTGTTTGCAACATACTCATGGCTCGTTCCGTGGAATCCGTATCTGCGGACTTTGTATTTCTTGTAGTATTCATAAGGTATGCCGTAAAGGAATGCCTTGGGCGGCATAGTCTGATGGAACGCGGTATCAAACACAGCGACCATCGGAACGTTCGGCATAAGTTCCTTGCACGAATTAACTCCGATAAGGTTTGCGGGATTATGAAGAGGTGCAAGATCGTTACACTCTTCGATTGCTTTGATAACTTCGTCATTAATAACAACGGAAGAAGCAAACTTCTCTCCTCCGTGAACGATCCTGTGTCCTACGGCACCGATCTCATCGAGGCTCTTAAGAACACCGGTCTTATCATTGGTAAGATATTCAAGAACGAGTTTGATGGCATTGGTATGATCGGGCATGGGAGATTCTTTGATCTCTTTTTCTCCGCCTGCGGGAGTATAGACGATACGTCCGTCGATTCCGATTCTCTCGCAAAGACCTTTTGCAAGCCACTCTTCAGTCTCGGAGTCGATAAGCTGATACTTAAGTGATGAAGAACCACAGTTAATTACTAATATTTTCATGATCTTTTATCTCCTGATATATTACTGAGAAATCTGAGCCTGAACGGCGGTGAGTGCAACTACGCCTACGATATCTTCCCATGAGCATCCGCGGGAAAGATCGTTAACGGGCTTTGCAATACCCTGAAGCATGGGGCCATATGCCTCTGCTCCGCCGAGACGCTGAACAAGCTTATATCCGATATTACCTGCATCAAGATTGGGGAAGATAAGAACGTTCGCCTTACCTGCAACAGGTGAGCCGGGAGCCTTGTTCTTGGCAACATGAGGAACAAGTGCGGCATCTGTCTGAAGTTCTCCGTCAATTACAAGATGAGGATACTGCTCCCTGGCAATCTTGGTTGCTTCTACGACTTTATCTACAAGCGCATGCTTAGCGGAACCCTTGGTGGAGTGGCTGAGCATTGCGATAACAGGCTTGGGACCTACAAGCTGTTTAAAGCTCTTTGCGGAAGAATCAGCGATCGCAGCAAGATCCTCGGGACCGGGATCCTGATTAAGTCCGCAGTCGGCAAATACAAACGCACCGTTCTCACCCATATCTTTAAATACTGTATCAACGATGAAGAAAGCGGAAACAAGTTTTACTCCGGGCGCGGTCTTTAAGATCTGAAGTGCAGGTCTTAATGTATCTGCGGTTGAATGACATGCACCTGCAACCATACCGTCGGCATCATTATTTTTAACCATCATGATTCCGAAAGTAAGATAATCCTTGTGAAGGATCTCGGAAGCCTTTTCAAGAGTCATGCCTTTTGACTTACGGGTCTCATACAGAAGATTGATGTACTCTTCCATCTTGGGTGTTGTATCGGGATCAATAACAGTAACTTCATCAAGATCGACTTCGAGCCATCCTGCGCCGTCACGGATCTTTTCTTCGTTACCAACCATGATGATATTTGCGATGCCTTCTTTGATGATCTCGGCAGCTGCAAGAAGAGTTCTCTTGTCATTGCTTTCGGGAAGTACGATCGTCTTCTTATCGATCTTTGCTCTTTCTTTGATCTGATCAATATATGCCATAAAGACTCCTTAAATTAGATGCGCCATGCGCAGAATGATTGATGTTTTTTTTGCCATAAACAAGCAGATATATTATACTGTATTAAGATATCGCGGACAAGAAATCGTCCATCATTTTCTTGTATTATTTCACATACAATCCACGCTAAATTTGTTAATTTTTTAGCAGACTTTTTTTGATAACAGAATCAAAAAGATCCATCCATCAGGAGAATTTAATGAAAACAGCGGGCATCATTGCGGAATATAATCCGTTTCACACTGGTCATAATTATCACGTAGAAGAAACAAAAAAGCTTACGGGTGCAGATTACATCGTAGTTGCCATGAGCGGCAACTTCGTACAAAGAGGTGCTCCCGCCATGATCGATAAATATGCGAGAGCTGCGAGCGCACTTGCGGAAGGCGCGGATCTTGTAATACAGATTCCCCCCGTATACTCTCTTTCATCTGCCGAATACTATGCCAAGGGAGCCATTTCACTTTTTGAAAATACAGGGCTTATCAATTTCCTTTCCTTCGGAAGCGAAGCGGGTACTCTCGAAAGCCTGAACAAGATTGCATCTTTACTTGTTGAAGAACCGAATAAATACAAGAAACTCCTGCAGAAATATCTGAAGGCAGGTAATGCTTTCCCTGCCGCAAGAGCTAAAGCACTTATTGATTACTACCCTGAAATGACAGACCTGTCGGAACTTGTTTCGTCCCCCAATAACATACTGGCGATCGAATATCTGAAATGTCTTATCTCAACAGACTCTGCCATCAAGCCGGTTACAATGAAAAGAGTCGGTGCCGGTTACAACGATCCTTACGCACCGGGTCAGCCGGGTATATCCGCAAAAGCTATCAGGGAAGCAGTCGGATACGGTTCCGAGATTGATAACCTCAAAGCTTATATGCCCAAAGAATCATTCAAACGCCTTAAAGATGCAGTTAAGAAAAATATGACTGTAGATGAGAATGATTTCTCCGGAATGCTCATTTACAAACTTCTGTCGGAAAGAGAACAGGGTTATACCAAATATCTTGATGTGTCGGATGAATTGTCGGACCGAATATCCAACAATCTTGAAAAGTTCACTTCATTTACTCAGTTCAGTGATCTTCTCAAGACCAAAAATATGACTTATACAAGAATAAGCAGGGCTCTCTTCCACATCCTGCTTGATATAACTAAAGATTATATAGCTGATACGGATTATACCGGAACGATTCCATACATCAGAGTTCTGGGATTCAGAAAAGAATCTGAGGAACTTCTCTCAGAGATCAAGACAAAGGCATCGGTTCCCGTACTGTGCGGCTACAACGATGCTGCGAACAGTCTCTATTCGGAACCGATGAAAATCTTCAGAAATGAATCAAGGATCGAGGATCTTTATTTTGCGGTGCAGACCATGAAGTCCGGCAGTGTTGTAAAACCGGATCTGTCGAGGCCCATAGTAGTTGTGTGAAACATGGTAACTTAAGTCAATGGGGACGGTTCTTTCTGACTCATTTTTATAGACTATAGTCTTATAGTCAAATAGATAAAAAATGAGTCAGAAAGAACCGTCCCCATTGTCTCATTTAATTCTTGAATGAGTGAATAGGTGCGGGAATTCTTCCCTCTCTGTTAATGAATGCTTCGCAGGAATATTTGTTAACAGGCATAACAGGTGCCCATCCGAGAAGTCCTCCGAATTCAACTTTATCACCTACAGTCTTTCCTATAACGGGAATGAGACGAACTGCGGTGGTCTTTGCATTAACCATTCCGATTGCCATCTCGTCCGCAATGATTCCGGAAATGGTTGCGGGAGTGGTGTCTCCGGGAACAGCGATCATATCAAGTCCTACGGAACATACACAGGTCATTGCTTCAAGTTTCTCGAGAGTAAGTGCTCCGCATGAAGCAGCATCGATCATACCCTGATCTTCGGATACGGGAATAAATGCACCGGAAAGTCCGCCTACATAAGAAGAAGCCATAACTCCGCCCTTCTTAACCTGGTCATTAAGAAGCGCAAGTGCTGCGGTGGTTCCGGGAGCACCGGCTTTCTCAAGTCCGATCTCGCAAAGAATATCCGCAACCGAATCTCCGATGGCAGGAGTAGGCGCAAGTGAAAGGTCAACGATTCCAAAGGGAACACCGAGCTTTGCTGATGCTTCTCTTGCTACAAGCTGACCAACTCTTGTAACTTTGAAAGCGGTCTTCTTGATGGTCTCACAGAGAACCTCGAATGACTCTCCGCGAACTTTCTCAAGAGCATATTTAACAACACCGGGACCGCTTACACCGACATTGATAATACGGTCGGCTTCGGTAACACCATGGAAAGCGCCAGCCATGAAGGGGTTATCATCGGGAGCGTTGCAGAAAACTACAAGCTTGGCACAGCCGAGTGAATCCCGGTCAGCAGTAAGTTCTGCGGTCTTATGAATAGTCTCACCCATAAGGCGGACAGCGTTCATATTGATACCGGTTCTGGTAGAACCAAGATTAACCGATGAACAAACAAAATCTGTTGAAGCAAGCGCTTCGGGAATGGATTTCATCAACAGCTCATCAGCTGTGGTGCTTCCTTTGCTTACAAGAGCGGAAAAACCTCCGAGGAAGTTAACACCGACTTCTTTTGCAGCCTTATCAAGACTCTTTGCAAGCTTCACAAAATCAGCTTCCGACTTTGCACTTGCGGCACCGATAAGAGAAATGGGAGTTACGGAAATTCTCTTATTAACAATGGGAATACCGAATTCACCGGAGATCTCCTCTCCCGTCTTAACAAGATCCTTGGCGCTCTTTGTGATCTTGTCATAAACCTTATCACATGTTTTATCTATATCCGAATCGATACAGTCAAGAAGGCTGATGCCCATTGTGATGGTACGGACATCAAGATTTTCCTTCTCGATCATTTCATTCGTTTCGGAAACTTCCATTCTGTTTATCATAACTAAACTCCTATATATTTTATAATACGTGTTGCTTCGTTGTTTCACAACTCTCGCAACACTCGCCTGCACTCACAATCTTTTGTTTTTCTCCGAAAAACAATCTTGTTCGTGCACGCGGGCGGATCACATATCCAAAGATGCTCTTTAATGCAAGCATTAATCGCATCTTTGAATTGTGATCCTGTATTATATGCGGTGCATCATGTCGAAGATTTCTTCCTTCTGACATTTGATCGAAACGCCGATGCTCTTTCCGAGTTCTTCAAGTCCGCCGGAGATCTTTTCAAAAGAACCTGCTGCTCCGGAGATATCAACTACCATCATCATATTGAAATAACCGGAAACGATGGTCTGTGAAATATCGAGGATATTAACGTTCTCATTTGAAAGGAAAGTGCAGGTCTTTGCAATGATTCCTACAGTGTCCTTGCCTACTACAGTGATGATTACTTTTTCCATAATGATAACTCCTTTATACTTCAATGCACTCTGAAGGTACATCTCGTTTTGCTACGCTGATGTCAAAATCCGAAGCTCTGTAGGGATTGTCTCCCATTGTGATCTCCATTCTGACGGATTCAAATGCAAGATCGGGATAATTGTTCTCGAGGGAAAGATGACCGAGAAAGATCTTCCTGATGGTGTCATTCAAAACTGATGCAAGCAGTCTGCCCGAAGCTTCGTTGGACAGATGACCCAATTCCCCTAGAATCCTTCTTTTCAAAGGATAAGGGTAAGGCCCCTGCTCAAGCATCCTTATATCGTGATTGGCTTCCAGAACCATGGCATCCATCCCCGTAAGACAATCGATCGTATAATCATTATAACAACCGAGGTCCGTGCATACCGCCATATTCTTACCGCCGTTTGAAAATCTGTATGCAACTGGATCTGCGGCATCGTGGGATATATGCATGGGATTTACGGTAATATCTCCGACCTGAAATACTTCATTAGGCCTTACGATCTTAAAGAGTGATGAATCGATATTTCCCAGAGACTTGATGGATCCGATCGCTTCGATGGTAGCCCAGGTTGCATACATTGGAATACCGTATTTCCTGGAAAAGACACCGAGCCCCTGAATATGATCCGAATGCTCATGTGTTATAAGGATCCCGTTTATATCTTTGCCTGTAAGTCCGATAGAATTAAGTCCTGCTTCGGCTTTCTTACCGCTTACTCCTATATCAACCAGCAAATGAGTGTCGGACGAACCAATGTAAATACAGTTACCCGATGAACCGCTGGCCAGAGGACACATCCTCATTTATTTCTCCTCCCATCTGACTTCGATTACATCTCCGTCTTTGATAGGCTCGAGATACTGGGCATTCTTGCCGTTAAGCTTGGTGATGATCTTACGGCCGTTTCCTGCCTTCAAGTCAAAATTCAATTTATCGAATACGTCAACATAAACATAGCTTTCTTTTCCGGTAAGGGTAAGCATACGTCCGTTGGCATTAACATTTACGGTGGTGGTCAGATCAGGGCCTGCAGTTTTTACTTCCTCAGACTTTTCTTCTTCGGAGCCGGCCATTTCTGCCATTTTCTCTTTCATCTCAGCTGCGGTTCCGTCGTCATCGGGAAGATCCGCAAAAGAAACCCCGCCCGAATTTCTGACATTTTCACCTGCCTCTGCATTCTCATGCTCTGACATTTCGACGGTAGTCTCTGAGGGGATTTCTACAGATTCCTGAATCTTCTGAACTTTTTCGGATTTCTTCTCCGAAGTCTTCTCTGTTTTGGAAGACTTATGAGAATGACCTCCGATAGTATAATCCAAAGTAAAGTCTTCATACACCTTGGTCTTTAAAACAGCGGGCGTCTGGTTTACTTTGATGTCTCCGGCAGCAGGCGTATCGAGGAATTCCGTGATCTGTTCAACGGTGTAGAAATTGTTGACCTTAATATCATCCCCGTCTTTGATCTCATAAAAAGTCTCCTGAAGCTGTCCGTTAACAAGAGCCTTCTTGGGAAATTCAAAGATCTTACCATTAACGTTGATCTTAATGGGAGTCCTGAGTTCCGGAAGATCACCGAGTTTAAATGCAGCATCGCTTCCGGGAGTCGAAGCCTTAACCTCAATAATATCTCCGCTGTGGATCTGGGTATAAAGATCGGCAGGTTCATCATTGATAAGGATCTGAGAAGACTCGCCTTCCGTTCCTCTGACGATCCTTGATTTACCGCCAATGCTGAATGTAATGGCTTTTCCACGCTTCGGGAACAGATCCTCATTGGGGAAAGCTACCTGAAGAGCTGCATCCGAAACAGAAAGATGTCCGTTATCGTACAATTTCAATCTCTCTCCGTTAAAAGTAACGAAGATAAAATTATTACTCTGTGCATAGAAGCTTAAGCAGATTCCTATAGGGGTTACCATGAGGGAATCCTTGTGAGCGTTCTTATCTTCGAAGATGATCTCTTTCATAACATCTTCGCCTCTGATCGCAACACGCTCTTTTAAGATTCCGAGACTCTCGGAAAGCTTCTCGGTATAGCCGGGAACCATTCCGCCGCCGCCTACCACGAATACGGCGCTGACAGGTTTGTCTCCGTTTAATCTCTTGATCTCATCGGAAACCTTGGAAGTCATGTCATCGATGTAAGGAGCAATTGCTTCCGTAATCTCTGCTGCCTTGATCTTCTGGGGAAGTCCCATTATATCGGTGAATTCAATTTCGGGTTCACCGGTTCCGAGACTTCTTTTGATATGCTCTGCCATATCAAAATCAACCAGACATTTCTGGACTATGACATCCGTAAGCGAATCACCGGCAACAGGGATCATGCCGTAAGCGATAATGCTTCCGTCTTTGGTAATCGAAATATCGGATGTACCTGCTCCGACGTCTACAAGAGCAAGATTCAAAAGTCTGAATTTATCGGGGATTGCAACCTGAATAGCCGCAATAGGCTCGAGAGTAAGGTTTGCAACGTGAAGACCCGCATGCTCAACAGCCTTATAAAGACCGTCCACAACATCATCGGGAAGAAAAGTGGCTATAAGATCCGCTGAGATCTTTTTAGCTTTATGTCCCTCAAGATTACCGATCTGGTAACCGTTTAGATAATATCTTACAGGAGTATAACCAACGCAGTAGAATTTCATGTCAGTATCATTCTGAGCCTGAAATTCCGTATAAGCCTGTTCGATACCCGACATAGACAGATTGTAAATGTCCTCATCGGTTATCTCTTTTTCGGATTCGAAATCTTCGGCTACATTAACCGTAACCGTACGAAGAACTCGGCCTGCGGCTGCGATACATACTTCGCAAAGCTCTTTGCCGAGTCTTGATTCAAGGTTCTTTTTTACCTCGAGTATGGTATTTCCTACCTTGCCGATATCATGTATCTGTCCGTCGAGCATGGCTCTGGACTCATGCTCTTTGATCTCCTGGGCAAGGACATGGAATCCGTCATCCGCTTTATATCCGACGGTTCCGACAATACTCCTCGTACCGATATCAAGTCCGAAAACCAGACTTCCCTGGCTTTTTACTCCACCCATGTAAATCCCTCCAGACGGGCTCTAACCTGCGCAAATGCAGCATCAAGATCTCCGCTGTTATCGATTATCACGTCAGAATGTTTTCTGAAATCCGCATCGGAAAGCTGATTGTCCATAATGGACTGAGCCTTCTTGCGGCTGTAACCTCTGGACTCCATAAGACGTTTGATCCTGGTCTCATCATCCGAATAGATGTACCACATCTCATCAACGATATCGCTGTATCCTTTTTCTATAAGGAGAGCGGCTTCTATGAAAAAGAGTTCGGTCTCGTGCATCTTGGCCGCACCTCTCATCTTTTCAATGAGATATTCCTGAACCGAAGGATGGACGATCTCTTCTACCTTCTCAAGGTTATCGGGATTCGAATAAATGACCTGAGCAAATTTGCTTCTGTCAATCTCAGAACCCTCTCCGCCTGTAAGTATTTCTTTTCCAAACAGAGCAACGAGTCTGTCATAGGTCATTGTTCCGGGTTGCTCAAGCTCTTTGGCTATTTCATCGGCATAATATATCTCCGCGATATAGTGCGAAGAAATGAAATTGAGGATGCTAGTCTTTCCTCCGCCGATTCCGCCCGTAATACCTATAATCTTCATTAGTGTGCCTCGTACCAGCTTCTTCCGGTATCTACTGAAATCTCCAGCTTAACCGCAAGATCCGCCGCTTTCTCCATGCATTCGGTTAAAATATTGTTTACTTCCGAAGCTTCCTGCTCCGGTCCTTCTATTAATAATTCGTCGTGCACCTGTAATATAAGTCTTGACTCAAGTCCTTTATCCCTTAACGTCTTCCAGACAGAGATCATGGCCAGCTTTATTATATCGGCCGCAGTACCCTGAATCGGTGCATTCATGGCTACTCTTTCACCGAAGGATCTGGTCATAAAATTCGAATTTTTAAGTTCGGGGATCGGTCTTCGTCTTCCGAAATACGTCTCGGAATATCCCTTCTCTTTAGCCGATTCAACCAGACCGTCCAAATACTTTTTAAGTCCGGGAAAAGTCTCAAAATACTTCTTGATGTATTCTCCCGCTTCTTTACGGCTGATACCTATATTTTCACCAAGTCCGAATGAAGAGATTCCGTATACTATACCGAAATTGACCGCTTTTGCATTTCTTCTAAGAGTATCGGTAACTTCCTCAAGCGGAACACCGAACACTTTCGATGCGGTTATCTTATGAATATCCTCACCGGATCTGTAGCTTTCAATAAGTGCTTCATCTTTAGAGAGCGAAGCAAGAACTCTTAACTCAATCTGCGAATAATCCGCATCCGTAAAAAGAAAACCATCCCTGGGAACAAATACTTTTCTTAGTTCCCTTCCCAGCTCTGTTCTTACGGGAATGTTCTGTAAGTTGGGATCGGATGATGATATTCGGCCGGTTGCCGTAACCATCTGATTGAACTTGCATCTTATTCTTCCGTCCGTACCGATGAAACCTTTAAGTCCTTCTGCATAGGTCGATCTCAGTTTTGTAAGACCTCTGTATTCAAGAATATCTCTTACAAAAGGAACTTCGGGAGCAAGTTTTTCAAGTACATCCGCAGACGTGGAATAACCCGTCTTAGTTTTCTTGCCTCCGGATAACCCCATCTTTTCAAAAAGGATCACGCCGAGCTGTTTGGGTGAGTTGATATTGAAGTCAGGTTCTCCGGATTCCTCATGGATCTTCTTTTCAAGTTCATCGATCCTGCCGGAAAGTCTTGCGGAGTACTCTTCAAGCTCACCTGCCTTGACCAGGATTCCCAGATTCTCCATATCGAAGAGAATATAGGACAGGGGTAGTTCTATTTTCCCATATACATTCATCTGGCCGGTTGCTTCGAGTTCTTCCACGATCTTTGCACGGGAAGCCATTGATATGAAGGCACCGTCACATGTGTATTCTTTTAAAATATCGGGAGCGGTAAAAAAGCTCTCCTTGAAGCTCATCTTGCCGAATCTTTCTTTTACCGAAAGGGGCGTAAATCCAAGATAAGCGTTGGCAATATTTTCGATGTCATGATCTGCCGAAAGCGGATCAAGTACGTAATTAGCCAGACCTGCATCAAACAGTTTTTCGGGATCAATGTATCCCGTAACGCTATACTGAGACTTGATGTCCGTAAAACAAAGAACCGTATTTTTTGAACTCAGAACGCGTATGGAACTTTTAAGAGCATCACATTCTATATCGGTTCCGGCGTAGTAATAAATCTTATCAGATACAGCAAATGCACCGGATAAAGCATTGCCTTCGTCTATTACAAACTGAAGACCACAGATATCCGCATCTGTATCATATATGACCTTAGCTAAATCCAGAGCGCTGTTAAGAACAGTAACCTCAGGACGTTTAATAACTGAAGCGGGTGCCGAGGCGGATGATTTTGCAGCATCATCGAATCTGGAATAAAGAGATTTAAGTCCAAGTTCTTTGATGATCTCATAAGCTTCAGGAGTAAAGTAATCTCCCCTCTTGGCTTTTTCTTTATCTAAGGTGATATCGGCATTTATCTCGATCGTTGCAAGAACAAGTGAAAGATCCGCAAGATCTCTGTGTTCCCTTAAGGATTCTCTGACTGAGTTTCCTTTTATCTCATCAAGATGTTCGTAAATTCCGTCAATCGAACCATAGGTCTGCATAAGTTCAGCAGCGGTTTTGGGTCCTACTTTGGGAACACCGGGAATGTTATCGGATGAATCTCCCATGAGGGCTTTGAGTTGAATGAACTTCTGAGGATCAACTCCGAACTCTTCTTCAACTCTTGCGGGAGTGTAGTCTTCAACGGTAGTCTTGCCGGATTTTGTCTTGGGAATCCTTATAAGGATATTCTCATCCGCAATCTGAAGAAGGTCCCTGTCACCGGATACAAGACTTACTTTCATCCCCTCAGCCTGAGACTTCTTGGCAAGGGTACCCATGATATCATCTGCTTCGAGTCCGGGAATCGAAAGTGTAGCAACACCCATGGCATCCAGAAGGCTTCTGAGAAGAGGAACCTGAGTTTTAAGTTCCTCGGGCATGGGCTTTCTGGTCCCCTTATACTCAGCAAATATCTTATGTCTGAAAGTGGGCGCATGCTCATCAAAAGCAACAACCACGTAATCAGGCTTTTCTTCATCAAGAAGTTTAAAAAAGATGCTTAAAAAGCCGTATACGGCACCTGTATGAACACCTGCGGCATTGGTAAGATCCGGAACGCCGTAAAATGCTCTGTTTATTATGCTGTGTCCGTCTATCAGAACAAGCTTATCTGCCACTATTTCCTCTTATCCGAGATGCCATATGAGAAGTAATCCCAAAAGGATACATCCAAGTGTGATGACATATCTCTGCGATTCTTTGTAGATTTTGTGCCTTTCAAGCTTCTTATCATTGCTGGCAAGACGCTTCTTAAGCTCGGAACTCAGGTCAAAATTATCATCATCGCTGTCAAGATGCTGAACTCCGACGGATACAAGGAATTGAATACTAAGTTCCTCGCGGCATTCACTGCAGGATTCGTAATGCTCACGAAACTCCTCCATAGTCTTGTAATCAAGCTTTTTATCTATGAAGTCAGGTATATGGCTTTCAAATTCCTTACAGTTCAAAGGCACTCCTTTTAGATGCTCGCATACACATTTATAATACTACAAAACCACCTAAAAATACAGCCTGTAAATGCTTTCATAGTATATCCTGCCCCCGCCCCGTGAAACCACCCAAATTATGTCAATTTAAACTCAATTTTCAAACTTGTGTAGTCAATTTACCTCAGTTGCGCCCACTTCCGGGTGCCGGCTAACAAAGTACTAGTTTCTGAGGATTTTGTTAGCCTCCTCAGTTGCCAGCTAACCTCCAAATCTCCGAATAGGCTAACAAAGTGATGATTTCCGAAGATTTTGTTAGCCTCCTCACTTGCCAAACACCCTCCAAATCTCCGAATAGGCTAACAAAGTGCTGATTTCCGAGGATTTTGTTAGCCCACTCAGTTGCCAAATACCCTCTAAATCTCCGAAAAGGCTAACAAAGTACTAGTTTCCGGGGATTTTGTTAGCTATAATTAGGATTTAATGCTGTCAGAAGCTAATAAAACAAAGGATTTTCATCACTTTTTAGCCAATATCGACTTATGATTTATCTTTTGATTCAGCTCTGGCTAAAAAATCTTTGATTTTGTCATTTTTTTAGCTTTTTCTCCGTTCAAACAGCCTATCAATACAACCAACAGCTAATAAAACACCGGATTTTTCTATTTTATTAGTCCAAAGCTGTTTGTATCGTTTGTTTCAAAGTTTCTTTGGCTAATAAAACTCAATAACTCAACAAATTTTTAGCTTTAATCGAGATCCGCCGCCGGCAGTGGGGCACACGGCGTCCGGTGGACGCCGGTATTGTGCCGACCGAGGGGCACTCCCCAGTGCCCCGAGATACGAACCCTTGGGTTCGGGATAGTGCCGGCAGGCACTAAAAAACAGGAGCGGGCATTTATGCCCTCTCCTGTTTTTCATTACCTGCCGGCAGTGGGACTCGAACCCACACACAGTCGCCCGCGGCAGATTTTGAGTCTGCTTCGTCTACCAATTCCGACATGCCGACCGACAGCGATTAATATA
>JAEEXJ010000090.1 GCA_016291475.1 Lachnospiraceae bacterium
CCTTGCAGGCATCGTTAATCCTTTCATCATGGCAGGGTTTACTCTTCTTATCACTACCATTGAGTCCTTTAACCTGCCCGCCACCACAGCATTCATTCCGAGTGTCATTAAGAAAGAGCACCTCACTCATGCAATGAGCCTTAACTCAACGCTTTCAAGTGCCATGGCTCTTGTGGGAACTGGTCTTGCAGGTATCATAATCGCAAAATTCGGAGTTTATACCGCAATGCTCATCGATGCAGCTACTTTCTTCATCGCAGCATTCGGTACATCAACAATACGCAGACTTAACGAAGTAGAAGCATCCGTAGGAAATAGCAAGGAGGCATCGGATTCTTGCGAGCAGGCATCCAAGGAAAGCTATATGTCACTCCTCAAGGGTGGTATCAAATACATTGCAAAGAACCGTGTTATCCTTAATTACTGTTTCGTCGCCGTAATACTTAACTTCCTTCTTGTTCCCATCAACTCACTCCTCGCCCCTCTTGCAGAGGATGTTTACGGACTGGGAAGTGAACTCCTCAGTGTTGCAGGTATTGCTTTCTCGTTAGGTGCAATCCTTGGATCTGCGGTAGTTCCCATGATCACAGAGAAGATGTCAGCCAAGAGCACTCTTGTAGTCTTCGGCCTCGTACTCGGTGGGGGTATGTATGCTCTCTCTCTCGGAAGATATTTGCATGGAGCAGTTCTCCCCGGATATCTCCTGGCAGGAACATGCTACGTAGTCGTCAGTTTTGCAGCTTCGGTTCTTGGCGGAGCGATCAGCGTTATGTTCGTAAAAGTAGTGGATCAAAACTACCTTGCAAGAGCAGGTGCGATCTTCAATGCATCGGCAACCGCAGCAACTCCCGTAGGTTCGGTACTTGTATCGGTTATGGCTCTTAAGCTTAATCCCGCTCTTTTGATTGCAGTAAGTGCGATCCTTGCAATAGTACTCTTCGTACTCGTAGCAATAAGCAGTCTCAAATTTGATATGAAAGAGGAACAGTTGAATGCAGCTGAAAGTATCTGAAAACATCAAGCGTTACAGAAAATCCATGAATCTGACACAGGAGCAACTCGCGGAATCCCTGGGAGTTACGATAGGTGCGGTGTCAAAATGGGAAAATGGCGGCAACGTTCCGGATATCACGACTCTCATGGAGCTGGCAAATCTTTATAACATCTCCATGGATGAGCTTCTCGGATACGATAAGTCTACGAAGAATGTTGATGCTCTGGCAGGGCGTATAGAAAATCTGACCCATGAGCATAAATTCGACGAAGCGACCATAGAGGCGAAGAATGCGTTGGCCAGGTATCCTCACACTTTTAAGATCCTGCATACCTGCGCGGTGATGTACCAATATAAATATATAGAACATCAAAATAACGACCCTGAGGCATGTGAAGAAGCTATATCGCTTTATAACAGGGCCCTGTCATATATCTCTCAAAATGACGACACGGATATCAATGAATTCACCATCAAGCTTCAGATAGCACATCTGCGCAGCGAGAAAGAACCGGAAAAGGCACTGGAGGAGCTTAAGAAGATCAATTACAACGGTGTTAATGATACCGTCATTGCACAAATACTCCTTTTTACCGGAAAATATAAGGAGTCGCTGGATTACAGTACAAGAGCTGTTATAAGATGTTTTGCCCTGCAGTACACCACCATCAATTACATGCTCATGGCGGTTGCTGCGGACGGTAAGAAAGAGTCTCTTGAGAATGCGCTGGAGATTGCAGATCATGAACTCAGACTGCTTGATGAATATAAGAAAGACAGCAGTGTCGGATATATAGACAAGCTAAAGGCCATCAAGCTCATGCTTAAAGCATGGGTGATGGCCGCGCTGGGGGATGATAAAGAGATGGAAGCCCTCGTTAAGAAAGCTTATCTTCTCGCCAGTCGTTATGATAAAGCTAATAAGAAAAACGATCTGGCAGAGGATTTTAAATTCTACTACACCGAAGAGAAAGCATATTTCTATGACTCTACAGGTGTCGAAGCTGTAGCCGGCATGGACAATCTGTTCGAAGAACTGAAAGAGTATCCGGCTAAGAAACTTGTGAAATTTCTGCCGAAAGTTATAGAGTGCTGGAGAAAGGAGAGCAAATGATCTACTTATGGCTAAGAAAATAACCCGTGGGCGGTTCTATATGAACCGCCCATTTTTTTAGAAATCTTTTTTGTATTCGTCGCTCATCTCGGTGTGGATCATCTTGAAGAACTCGGCGTATTTGAGGTTTGATCCGCCTTCGTATAATACAGGTTTTACGTAGAGGGAAAGGGGAATTTCTTTTCCTTCCCAGGTAATTATTTCTTCATTGTGGGATACGATCTCATCGCACAGGCGCTGTGCGTATTCTTTTTCACAGGAACCTGTGAGGATAACGAATTCATCGCCACCGACTCTGAAGACTATGTCCTCGGGACCTGCAACATCTTCCATGCGCTTCATGGCTGTGATGATGGCAAGGTCACCGGCTTTATGGGAGATCTCATTGATGGGGATAAGGTGCTTGATGTCCCCGATGATGAGGTAGCATCCTCTTCTGCCCTTGATGATATCGTAAAGCTCGCTTATATCTACTTTTTTCCTATCGCTCATACTGTTTTCCTCCATGAGTTCCCGCTCAATCTTAAAGCCCGGGAACAGTTCGAAACGCGAGGGATCATTTCGAAACTCCGAAGGGGACACCTGCCATACACTGTAGAAAGCTCTGCCGAAAGCTTCGCTGCTGCCATAGCCATATTCTATGCCGATTTCCAAGAGTGACTTCTCGGGATGGGTTACGATCTCTTTGGAAGCTTTGCTCATCCGTCTTCGGATTATATAATCCCTGATGCTGATGTTATTGACGTATCTGAAAAGCTTTTCAATGGTGGACTTGGAGCAATAGAGATGGTCAGCTATATTCTCTGTTTTGATAGGCTCTGTGAGATTGTCTTCGATGTACTCGAGAGCACCTATGAGAAGCTGAAGATTTTCCATGCCCTTATCCTTTCTGCGATATCGTAACTATATAGTATATGAGCCGAAGGAATAGTTCTTGATAAAATGAGTAAAAGTGACAATGGGGACGCTACAGTTTTGTCATTAGAGTTCGATGACAAAACTATAGCGTCCTCGTTGTCACTTATTTATTAGTCTTAGCATACATAACCGTAAATACGGTAAAGATTATGGTCGTAAGGATCAGGCATGCCAAGGGAATACCAAAAACTGCCAAGCCCCAGAAGACGTCAAACCTGAATTCATATCTGAACGCTTCATATCCGTAGATCAATCCGTGATAATGCAGTCCGTAACCGTCGCCCCAAGGTCCCACACCGTTGATTGCTTTATCTATGCAATCATAGAGTACTAGTCCGATAGGAGTAACAGATAAGAGTATCAGTAAAACGTCGATAGCGATAAAAATCTTTTTCTTCATTTATTCGAGTCCCATTACTTCACCATAGATAAGAACGGCGTTTCTCACACATTCTTCGCAGGGACATACTACATGTCCGTCTACCACTGACTTAAGATCGCCGCATTTGGTTGCGGTGCACCTTTCTTTGAATTTTTCGATCATTGATCTGGTCATTTTAAGAGTTCCGTTTCCTTCGGATTTAAGTCCCGCGATCATACCCGCACCAAGGAGCGCCCCACAGGTAGCCTCAAGATTACCCATGCCCGCACAGAATCCCGCGGTAAGTGCCTTGAGTTGATCTTCGTTTAATCCTGACTGATCTGCAAGTGCTGCGGTCACCGCCTGTGAGCAGTTGTATCCGCCCTGTGTTTTTAAATACACGGCCTTGTCGGCCCTTTCCTGAATAGTCATATTCATTCCTCCTATATTACCTACACGTATATATCCTAACATAAATTCTTTATTCATATCAAAAAGCTGATGAAATGCTTCGTTCCATAGAGAAATCGTATCTCAAGGAGAACACATTCATCAGCCGTGAATTAATCTTAATCTTTTGATTTTGTAAAGTCAAATGAGTCGAAGAAGCTGAACTATTTTACTACTTCCCACATAGTTCCCATATTGATGAGGGATGCGTTTGGCATGCAGCTTGGGCAGGTGCCTGAGGCGCCGTTTGATGAGCATCCGCTGCAGCCTGAGCAGGAAGGGTTATTCATCTTCACTTTGCGGATGATGCCCATGTGCTCCATGTACTCAAGCTTACGCTCGATGTCGGGAACGGTGGTATTTAATTCCTGAGATAGTTGAAAAATGGTCCGCACGTGACCATCTTTCAATAAGTTTAATAGTTTATCCATGTAACTATTTTACCATATGAGCATTCCGATGTGGTAGACAAGAGCTGAAAGGAGAAGTGCAACTACGGTGTAGTATACCGCGATCCTTGCGGTCCACTTTACGGAATGTACTTCCTGATATGTTGCCGCAAGAGCAACGATACAGGGCATGTTAAAGGTTATTGCAAAAATAAACGCAAGTGCTTCGGGCTTTGATACATTTGCAAGAAGTATCTCGCTTAAGTTCGAAGCCGCACCGCCTCCGCTCATTGCATCAAAGAATGCACCCGAGAAATCGCCGCCGGTAAAGAGTGCGGAGATAACACCGAGAGCCCCTTCTTTTCCGATGGACGATGCAACAAAAGCCATGAATAGCTGCCAGTTAAGTCCGAAGAGTTTGGTAACGGGCTCGATCGCAATTCCGATCTTATAGAGGATCGATTCTCCTCCGGGTACAAAGCTGTAGCTCAGAAGCCAGAAAATAAAGCATACAAGAATTACCACTTTGGTAACGCGGAAGAATGTATCCTTGGTTCTTCCGAATACGTAACGGAAAAGCGCTCCCCACTTGGGTTTGTGATAAGGAGGAAGCTCCATGATCATTCCGTATCGGTCTTCCTGTTTAACAAGTCCCCTTCCGAACACCTTCGCAGTAAGCCACATATGAAGAATCATCGTAAGTAAGATAACGATTATGACAAGCACGGCACCCGGGCCGAAGAAAACAGTGGCAAGCATCGGAACTACGCTCCATGCGGCTCCGCAGGGTACTGCCCATGCAAGCGCGACGGTTAATACTTTCTGTCCCCAGTTATCGATGACTCTTGTTCCGGCAGCACCGCCCATGGTACATCCGAAGGATACGAGGAAAGGCATTACGGATTTTCCCTGAAGTCCCAGTTTGCCCATGGTGTTATCGAACACATAGGATATTCTGGCCATTACGCCTGCTTCCTCCAAAAGTCCGAAGACCAGGGTTACACCGAATACGAATCCCAGCATCTGGAAGATAAAAGAAAACGACTGGATAACAACATTACATACGATCATTACAATGAACTCGGGGCATCCGATATTAAGCAGCGAAGAGCCTACGGGTCCTTTGAGATTTCCTATAAGCTGTCCCACTCCCATAAGAGGAAGTGCAGGTATAAACGAAGAAAGAAGTCCCAGCAAAATAGTAAGAACTACCGCGGGTTTTCCCCATACTCTGTGGGTAAAGATCCTGTCGAGTTTGCCGAGTTTAACGGGGCTCTTGGTTTTGGTCTCGGAGCCTTCGGTTATCTCATCGATCCATGCAAACTTTGCACTTCCGGTTTCAACCGCGCCCTGAACGGCATCTTTTAATTCTGTGATCTTCTTAACGGATTCTTCGGAAAGTCTGTTCTTAAGCTCAGCCATGATGACGGGATCACTTTCAAGAGCTTTGGATGCGATCCACATGGGAGAATATCCTGAGATCATATCCCCCGGGATAAGAGCTTTGATCTCATTAAATCCGGGAATCTTCTCATATCCTGCTTCAAGGGATGAAGCGTTAAGTATCGTTTTTTCTTTTACGGCTCTTTCGAGAGCCGCATAGAAATCATCATATGCATTTTTATCCGTTGCTGAGATGAAGATTACGGGAATACCGAGCTTCTTTTCTATCTCCGCAGCATCGATCTTTTTGCCCTGATCCCGGGCTACATCCTCCATGTTGAGGACGAGGAAGCAAGGAACGGTGATGCCTGCAAAATCAGCTGTCATAAAAAGGCTTCTCTGAAGCTGTGAGCTGTCTGCCAGGATACATACTACGTCGGCCTTGCCCGATGCTATGAAATTTCTGGTGATGACCTCTTCGTCGGAATTGGCGGAGAGTGAATATGAACCGGGGAGATCCGTTACGGTATATAACTTGCCGTCGTGTGCGAAATGTCCTTCTTTCTGTTCGACGGTCTTACCCGGCCAGTTTCCCACGTGCTGATGAAGACCTGTTAATGCATTGAAAAGTGTGGATTTACCCGAATTAGGCTGTCCGAGCAATGCTATGCTTACTATCTCACTCATTTTGTGACCTCCGTAACTTCTATTCCTTCGCACTCTTTTCTGTTAAGAGCGATCATGGTGTCCCTGGAATAGACTAGGATTGGTCTGTTCTTGTCGTTTTTGACGACAGTGAGCTTGCAGCCGGGTGTAAGTCCTATTGATGTGATCCTGCCGATAAAGCGTGAATCACCGTTAAGCGACGCAACAACGGCGCTCTTGTTTTCTCCTATCTCGCCTAATTTCATTTAATCCTCCTACTTGATATCCAGAAGAGTATAGCCCGCTTCACTTACTATAGAAGCGGCATCCTGCCTTGACAGTTCTCTTTTGGACCACAGCCGGACTTCCTTAGACATTGCATCTGCCTTGGCGATCATATCTCCCTGTGAGATAAATGCATTCTCGACTCTTCTTGCGCAGTTGACGCAGACCATGCCCTCAACTTTAAGTTCGTAAGTATGGGGATAGTGGGAAGTGTCGGAATCAGACGGCTTGATGCGCTTGACGGGCGGCTCTTTGGTGCCGCAGCAGGACGAACCTTTGGTAAGCTTGGTACTCATCATGATCACCAGTATTGCAATCAGTACTATGAGCAGTAAAGCGTATACCATTTGTTCCTCCTTGTTATCGTTAGTCCAACCTAACTTATTATAATCAATTTAATGGCAGAGTCAAGGGTAATGAAACAGGGGGACAGTTCTGTCCCCCTGTTTCATCTCAACTCGGCGTCATCTATCTCTTTTCGGGATATCTGGCGATTATGTCGTCATACATAAGAAGAAGCGGATATCCTGAGTGCTCCCCGCTCATCAGCCTTCCGATTTCTCTCTCATATACGTGGTCATAGATCCTGACAGGATTTTCCGATGAATCGTATCCCTCAAATTCCAGATATATGTAACTTCTTCTGCCTCTAGTGGGATAGCCTTTTTGAACTCCGTATTTTACGGATCTTACTTTCATCAGATCTATGGTCTTCTCACCTGAATCGGATTTGTATCTGATGCTGTGTCCGTCATATTCCAGATCGTATTTTTTTCTGATTAGGATCACATACGAAACCGAATAGATGAAAACGATGATCCAGACTATACCAAACATGAATCCGAAATAATCCGGGAAAAATCGCAAGGATAGAACAAGCGCCAGAATAAACACTGCCATAACATATCCCAGCACGGTTCCGAACTTATATAAACGGAATGTGTTGTTGATCTGAAACTTCATTATTCGGTAACCTCCGGCGCCTTCTTCTCGGGGTATCTCCTGATAATATCCTCATACATCTGCATAAGGGGAAAGTTCGAGTAATTTCCTTTAAATATCAAGTCCACTTTGTCCCTTGTAACGATATCATGCAGGTCATCGTGGTTGTCCACACCATCGGTCTGCTCATAATAGTTCAGGCTCACACAGATGGTATCGTATGCTCCTCTTCCGTATCCTTTGAGGTATTCATAGGATACGCTTTTCACTTTGGAAAGGTCGATCTCTTTTTTACCGAAGACGGATTTAAGTCTGATGGTAAACCCGTCGTAATTAACTTCGGTATTTCTGCCACGCAATATTAAAACTCCGGCGACCACTCCCAGCAAAAGAATAAGAAATCCCAGCATTCCGGCATTGGCGTCAGATGATTTGGTATGGTTTAAATATCCCATACAGATAAGAAAACTGACAATCACCGATGCAAACATGATGACTGAACCCGTTGAATTTGATGTGTTGGATATTTTAAATCTTTCCATGCGTCCCCCCTGTAATCTGTCAATCTCCTTCGAAAAGAGGTGTTGAGAAATATCTCTCTGCGGTATCGGGCAGAACAGTTACTACGGTCTTGCCCTTTCCGAGTTTCTTGGCAAGCTTGAGCGCTGCGGCTACGTTGGTTCCGGAACTGATTCCGCACATAAGGCCTTCTTTTCTGGCAAGGTCCTTGGCGGTCTGAATTGCTTCTTCGTCGGTTACGATATAGATATCATCATAGATCTTCTGATTAAGGTTCTTGGGGATGATTCCGTCGCCGATACCCATCTGAAGATGAGTTCCGATATTTCCGCCCGCAAGGATCGCAGCGTTTTCGGGCTCAACCGCCCAGATCTCGATATCGGGATACTGAGCCTTCAAGGTCTCTCCGATTCCGCTGATGGTTCCGCCCGTTCCTATTCCGGAGCAGAATCCGTGGATGGGTCCGGCTACCTGCTCGAGGATCTCGAGTCCTGTGTGGTGCTTGTGAACCTTGGGATTTGCGGGATTTTCAAACTGCTGGGGAATGTAGACTCTGGGGTCCTCCTCAGCCATTTTCATAGCGGTCTGAAGGCACTCGTCCATGCAGGCTCCGATATCACCCGCATCGTGGATAAGAATAACTTCTGCTCCGTAGTGCTTAACGAGAAGTCTTCTCTCCGCACTTACGCTATCCGGCATGATGATCTTGGTCTTATAGCCCATTACCGCACCGATGAGTGCAAGGCCTATTCCCTGGTTTCCGCTGGTGGGCTCTACGATGATGGTATCGTCTTTGATAATGCCGTCTTTAAGAGCCTGCTTGATCATGTTGTAAGCGGTACGGGTCTTGATGGATCCGCCTACGTTAAGGCCTTCGTATTTTACAAGAACCTCCGCAGCATCGGGATCGTTCATTCTGTTAAGTCTTACTATCGGAGTGTGTCCGATATATTCAAGTACGTTATCGCAGATCATTATTTTTCACCTCTAAGGCTAATAAATTTTTTGATTTCGGGGATTTATTAGCCAATTTTCTAATATCAAAGCTTGTTTTCCATTAATCCGGCTAATAAAATCTTTGAATTCTTCGATTTTTTAGCCGTGCTTCTATTATCCGGGCTCGTTTTGCATCAAATTGGCTAATAAAGCTTGAGGTTTCGATGATTTATTAGCCCGCCTCGGATTAAATGCCTTTTTGCACGATTAGAACATTATACCATAAAGCGAAATTACAATGGGGACGGTTCTAACCGTCCCCATGAGCTCATCCATTATGCACTTTCGTATCTTCCGGCCTGAACCTTCCACATCTCGGCATACTTGCCGCCGAGCTTTAAGAGTGAATCGTGGTCGCCTTCCTCAACAATACGTCCGTTCTCCAGCATGAGGATTCTGTCCGCATCTCTTGTAGTTGAAAGTCTGTGGGAGATATAAAATACCGTCTTACCTTCCGCAGCCGATTCCATGGCCTTGTTGAGCTCATACTCCGCCAGAGGATCCAGCGCGCTTGAAGGCTCATCCATGATCAGCATATCCGCATCTTTGTAGAATGCTCTTGATATCGCTATCTTCTGGCTCTCGCCTCCGGAGAAATTAATTCCTTCCGGATCAAACTCTGTTGTTACGGGAGTATCCAGTTTTTTCTCAAGAGTATCGAGCCTTGCTCCGAAGCCTGATTTCTTCAGTGAAGAGATGATCTTCTTATCCTTCTCCTCTGTATCCGTACTGTGCGCCCTGTCCATTACAACGTTCTCGCCAAGAGTCGCTCCGTACATCTGGAAATCCTGGAAAACAACACCTATACGTCTTCTGTAATCATAAGGACTGTAGGTCTTAATGTCCTTACCGTGATAACTGATGGTTCCTTCCGTGGGATCGTAGAGTCTCATGAGAAGCTTTATAAGTGTGGTCTTACCCGCACCGTTATATCCTACTATGGCAACTCTCTCTCCCGCTTTTATCCTAATGGATATATCCTTCAACGTCTCGGGTACATCCTCCGAATACTTAAAGCTTACATGATCAAGTATAAGATCCGCGTTACCCTCAGGCACCATATCACCTTCCATCACATTCATCTTGGGCTCGTAATCAAGGAACGCTCTGATCTTATCGACATAGAGACTGTTTTCCTGAGCCTGGGGGAAGATGTCCGCGATTCCCGCCATGGCACGTCTTAAGCTTCCGGTTCTGTTAAAGAGTACAACCGCATCGCTGTATGCAACGGTATGGAGCACAGCAGCCTGGAAGACCAGATATGTGATGTAGAGTCCGTCCATTATGAAATCTCCCACCATATAATTTCTGGTGAAAAGAAGGAAGGACTTCTTACCGGCCACTGCTTTTCTTTCTTTGATGATCTCATCGTTTGCTTCGATGAATTCTTTTTCCAGAGCATCTCCGACATTCTTGTGTAGTCTGAGTTCCTTGGCGAAATCATTGAGATAGAAAACGCGGCTTACGTAATTTCTCTTTCTCTCAAGAGGATTGGTCTTGATCCTGAGATCGTAGTTCAGCTTGTTCAGTACCTTGGCAACCAGGAATCTGAGCACCAGGGACGCAAGTACGAAGAAGATTCCCGCTGCATCCGTAACCAGGTAAAAGATACCGGTGGTGAAGATAATGGTCAGTGCCTGTACGATTCCGTTGCACATAGTGAGGAATCTGTCTATGCTGCTCTCGGCTTCGGAAACCGCAAGGACAAAATCATTGTAGTATTCCGGATCATCATAGCAGGACAGATCGATCTGAGCGGCTTTCTTATACATCTGCTCCTTAAGAGCCTGATAGAGCTTCGGCTTGGTCTTGGGCGACCATTTGTAGATAAAGAATCCGTCGGGAATGATCTGCAGGATATTTACCGCAAGTACTATTCCGATATATAGAAGAGCTTTCCACACAGGCTCCTGGAATTCAGCACACCTTAACACATATCTGATACCCAGTACATGCTCTATGAATATGACGCCCTGATATCTGAACGCATCATAGAGAAAATAGATCATATATCCGGGAGCGGTCTTAAAGCAGATGTTCCAGAGGAATAGCTGATTTCTCCAAACGTTCTTCGCGCTCTTCTTAGGATTCTTGGAAGTCTTATTATCAGCCATTGCAGATCACCTCCTCTCCTGACTCACTTAACGCCAGATAATTCTTCGCCTGCTTGTTATACATATCCGCATATATTCCGCCCTGTGCCATAAGGGAAGCATGATTTCCCTGTTCTTTGACACATCCGCCGGAAAGCAGATATACATAGTCGGCATTCTGAACCGACGATAATCTGTGTGAGATAAATACAAGAGTATTATCTCTGCATGAATCATAGATATTGTCGAAGAGTTTGTTTTCCGCTATGGGATCAAGTGCGCTTGAAGGCTCGTCAAAGATCTTGAAAGGACAGTCTTTAACGAAAGCTCGCGCAACGACGATCTTCTGGAATTCACCGCCGGAAAGCACAGCACCCTCATCATCGAATTCGTGAGTAAGAGTTGTATAGATGCCCTTTTTAAGCGACATTACCTTATCGTAAGCACCGGACAGTTTAAGCGCTTCGACTACTTTGTTTTCTTTTTCCTCATCGGGAATATTTTCTCCCATGACTACGTTATCGAGAACCGACATGGAGAACATTCTGTGATCCTGAAATGCGGTCGCAAAAAGTGCACGGTATTTCTGAAGATCGTAGTCCTTGATATTGCGTCCGTTGAGTAAGATCATTCCGTCTGTGGGATCGTAGAATCTGAGAAGCAGCTTTATAAGTGTGGTCTTGCCCGCACCGTTATGTCCTACAAGCGCATATGTCTTGCCGCCTCTGAATTCCATATTTAAATGTGAGAGAACTTCCTTATCCTTGTATGAGAAAGATACATCTCTGAACTCAATGGATCTGATCTCTTTGCCGGGATCCATACCCTTCCAGTCTTCGGGGATCTTCTCTTTATACTCCAGGAAAGTTCTGAGGTAATCGATGAACAATCCGTTTTTGAAAAGAGCGGTAATGGAATCCGTAAATCCGATGAGTATCCATGTTGTGGAAACCATCATACTGGTGATGACCGCAAGCTGAGCAAGTGTCATGGTGTGGCTTACGAGAGTTCTGTATGCTCCGTACATAAGCAGGCCTTCGAATATGAAGGTAAAAGTAAACATGACATAGAGCCAGTGAAGTACCGCAGATTTTAAACAGTACTTATCCGCAACTTCTCCTATGCCCTTAATGGCATCTCTGTACTGCCTCTTCATAAGGGAGAAGACCTTGGTAAGCCTGATCTCTTTGGCATACTCAGGCAGGTACATGACTCTGTTTACGTATGCACTCTTTCTGTTGTAAGGAACCATGTCCTTATTCCTGATATAATCGACTTTCGAATTCATTCTTCCGAATACGAAATTTCCGATTATGGGGAAAAGAATGAACAGAACCGAGAGTTTATCCACCTGAAACATGAAGACAAAAGCACATACGCTTGCAATGGCGCCGAAGATAACACCGAAGATGACATCTACGGTGCTCAGCATCCTTTCGTCTGCTTTCTCCATGGCAAGAGTGTACTTATCATAGAATTCGCTGTCTTCAAAACATTCCAGCTCTACTTTTCTGGATTTTGCAAAGAGTTTGGTATAAAGACCTTTGTTAATGATCGCCGAACTGACAGGGATGATATTTCCCTCAAGTATTGCGTTATACAGACTCATTCCTGCGAAGACCACCGTGACGATCACGATGAAGATCATGATATGTGAGAATGCATCGCCTTTTTCCAGAGAATTGATGACAAAGCGCATGAAGAATGCACTGTAGAAAAGCCATTCAAAATAGCCCAGGAATTTACTTACTGCCTTGTGAACCACAAACTTCTTACATATCCCGGACACCAGCCCAAGAGCAAAGAAGTTGTTGGCTATGGCTCTGGTTCGTGTGATCTCACGTTTCTTCTTTTCTGCCATTTCAACCTCACCCATTGTAATCCGTTTCTATAACCCCTGCGCTAAATAGTATATTGTTCGTTAGTATAAACAAATAGTTTCCGATTCGCAAGAGATTTACCATATATTTAAAATATAAAAAAGGCAGCCTGAATTCAGGTTGCCCTTTAAACATATGATAACTTTACTTTGTCTTATTCTTTTTACGAAGCATCATAAATGCGATGGCCGCAACGATCGTATATCCGATGACGGAAGGAAGCGCGGATTCGATACCGAACTCTCCGCCGGTGATCCAGAATTTATCGCTTGCAAGAAGGTATTCGTAAATATCTGCAGGATCCTTATTAATGCCGATTCTGAAGAGT
>JAEEXJ010000091.1 GCA_016291475.1 Lachnospiraceae bacterium
GCAAGTGCAAGATGACCGCATCCTTCCTGGGTTCCGTAACAGCTCATGACCATATCCGGAGTTATTCCGTCTACATCATAACGCTTTTTAAAATATGTGCAGACAGCCTCAAGCATTTCAGGCATATCCCTGAGGGAATATTTCCAATTATTCGGATCCTGTGCAGCTTCTATAAGCGCATTTTTAATATGCTCAGGTACCGGGAAATCAGGTGTGCCTACCGAAAAGTTATAGATCTTTTGACCTTTAGCTTCACATTCGATTTTCTTTTCATTCAGTGCCGCGAATATCTCAGCACCGAAATTATTAAGTCTGTCTGCAAATTTCATTTTATTAAACCTCTGTATTTCTTACCAATAAATCAATAGTGCATATAATTATTAGGATCATCTAACATTTTTAGAAATTTTTTGCGAGCTCTTTTCTTATCTAAATATTCCTCCAATATGGTACATAAAATAACGATTAAAGTAAAAATAGCCATCGCAATGATTGATGGAACAATTTTTTCGCCTTTAATAATGATAACGATTGATGAAGGAATAAATATAAACACAAGGAAAAAAATTACGGTAAGTGTATGATTTTTGATATCTATCAAAGCCCATTCATCATTTATCTGTTCAAACTTATAGCATGAATAATGACCTTTTGTATTTCTTGTTCCGTTTTGCCAAATATATACACTAGCAATTTTTTTGCCCTCCACATTATTAATATTATAATATGGCGGATGTTTTGCCTTTATTCTCTGTCTATATACAAATATAATTATCAAGATAACAATAATAATTCCAGATAAAATAATATGATGAATCAATAGTTGTTTAAAATAATCGGACATGTATGCAAATACCCTGATTCCTTTCTTAATGATCCTGCGGTATTAACTGTTCGTTAAATCCGCATTTTGCGAATAGTTATATATGGATGCCCCACTGCATATACGTGCAACTGTAGCTTCAATATCAAGTCCGGTTTCATCAATTTCTATATCCGCAAAGCGTCTGTATAGAGGTAACCGTTCATCATAAATATCTGCAAGGGTTTGTCCGGGCTTTAAAACGACGCCTCGGTTTTGCAGATTGCCTAATCTGTGCGTAAGTTCCTCAAGACTTAAATGCAGATATATTATCAGTGAATTCTTACGTAAGTGATCCATACCTTCGGATCCGTATACGGCGCTGCCTCCTGTGGCAATCAGATAGCCTTTCTGATCCAGGCTATTTAGTACATTTTCTTCAATCTTAAGAAATCCCTCAACCCCGTCATCGGCAATTATCTGCTTAAGAAGTCTTTTTTCTCTGGATTGAATTATCAGATCCGTATCTTCAAATTTAAGGCCGAGAGTCTTGGCAGCAATAACTCCGGCTGTGCTTTTGCCGACTCCCGGCATTCCTATCAATACAATATTCTCGTACTCTCTCATCTTGTTAATTAATTAACAGAGTTACCTGCGTCTTTGGTCTAACTCTTTATGCTCCATGTAAAATTTTCTCTTATCCGCATACATCGATTCATCAGCTTCATGAAAAGCCCTGAGTACATCTCTGGTGCTTTCGACAAAACTGTGACCGATAGCAAAGCTTACGCTTTCGTCTGAAGATATAGCTTCTCTGAGTTCTGAAACTTTATTAAGAACTTCATCTTCGGTTACATCCTTGAGAAGAACAAAAAATTCATCTCCGCCTGCTCTGAATATCTCATATCCGACAAATACACGCTGAAGAATAAGAGCTGCATTCTTTAGAAGCAGGTCTCCTGCTTCATGGCCTTTGGTATCATTTACCCTCTTAAGCCCGTTCAGATCAGCGAAAACAACACCTAATGAATGTCCGGACTTGTCTTTGGCAAGGGAGTCAACTCTGTCGTTCATTGCGTTACGATTGAAAACTCCGGTAAGAAGATCAACCGTACTAAGCATATGCAATCTGTTGAGCAATCTGAATCTTGATATTTCGGACGAAAGGAAAAAGGTTGTCAGCTCAAGGGTTTCCTTAATACGTTCTGTATTAGCCGTTTCAAAATTTGAAGCCCATATATAGCCTATAAGTTCACCTTCAAAACTCAGGGGACAAAGCACAATATTGTAGACATGAGATTTTGTAAGTGACTTATACCATGCGGGATTCGTCAAATTGATCTTTTGAAGATCAGCTACATCTTTTATTATCAGGCTTGAATCATCGTGAACGACCTTACCCCAGGTTTCAACAAGTCTGAACTGTTCTTCACCGCGCCAATCTATCCACTCTTCATTTGAATCATCTGATTTGGAATGGGCGAGCATTGAGCATTTGCGATTTGCCTTATCTACCAGAAGCAGACATACATGTTTGGCTTCGCATATTCTTCTGATGTCTATAATAACTTCGTTAATGGCTTCTCCGAAATCCTCGGCACCACGAAGTTTAAAACATGTTTTTAAAACATCGGCAGCGGTTTCTTTGGACAGATTATCAAGAATCTTGGAACCTGAATCAACAGAATTTGTCTTAAGATCATCGGAATCTAGAACGATGGTAAAGGGACCGTCATTGGTAAGGTCCACTCTCATATCGGCGCCGAACTCTCCTGTCTCGGTCATGAACCCTGCTTTGCGGCACTCTTCTACTATATATTCATAAATAGGAATTGCCTGTTCGGGTCTCGCGGCATTTATAAATGCAGGTCTGTTTCCGTGACTGCAATCGGCGCAAAGAGTAAACTGGGAAACTATCAGAAGTTCTCCACCGACAGTTTTCAGATCAAGATTGGTCTTTCCGTTTTCATCTTCGAATATCCTGAGGCCGAGAAGTTTCTTGACCATCTTATCAGCCGTTTCAATGGTATCTTCCTTTGTGATACCACAAAGGACCAGGAATCCTTTACCGATGAATCCTGATATTCTTTCACTTATTTTATTGTCCTGAGAAGTTTCAATTATCGATACCGATGCATTTAAAACTCTTTGAATTACAAACTTCATTACTTCTTTTTATCTTTTTTATTTGATTTATTATTCTTGAAATTATCTATTACCGTTGATATGAATGCTTTCTTCTCCGGTCTTTTTTCCATAGGGGGAATGGGATTTACGGAGCCGTCTTCATTAATGGAACCGAGATCTATATAATCTCTGGTTCTGTAAGGATATCCTTTTTGCTTAAGTCTGTTTCTGCCAAGCTGCTTAAGCCCTGCATAGATAACGGCAAAAACAGGAACACCGACGACCATTCCGAAAACACCGAAAAGTCCGCCGAACAACGTGATAGAAAAAATGATCCAAAATCCCGTAAGTCCTGTTGATGTAGACAGGATCCTGGGCCCAAGAACATTTCCGTCAAACTGCTGCAACGCAAGGATAAATAAAACAAATGCAAGAGCTTTTCCTGGGTGCAGAGGATCAAAAGCAAATATAAGTATAGTGGAAGGTATTGCTCCGAAATACGGTCCGAAGAAAGGAATGATATTGGTCACACCTACGATAATGCTGATAAGGATCGCATACGGAATCTGCATCAAAGTACAGCCCATAAAACAGATCAATCCCACGAGTATCGAATCAATTATCTTTCCGAAGAAAAAACCGATGAAGGTTCTGTGAGTGTATCTGAAGGCCTCAACAAGAGCATTTGCAGTCTCTCTGGGGAAAATCGAATAGATAACTTTCTTGCTTCTTCCCACATGATGTTCCTTACTCCAGAGCACATAAATGGATATGATAAATCCTATTATGAAGTTCCAAAGCTTTTTTATAAACGTCAGAAAACTTTGAGACAGGAACTTGAAAACATTACCGGTAAGTGATTTAAAAAGCTCATTTACCCAGCTGGAGATATCATCCGAAAAGTTATTAAGATCATCCACCACAAAGGCTTTAACAGAAGGATTATCTTCAAGAAATTCACCAAACCAGACAGTTATATTATTCAGATATATATCGATATTGGAGACTATGTTCTTCATTGAAGGAATAACCTGTTTGATGGCTATCTGAATGATCGCATATACCAATAACATAGATAAGATAATGATTATGATAATGGAAGTGCCTCTTGCCAGGGGCATCTTGTTATCATCTTTTATAAACTTTATTTTCTTATATATCTGATACATTACCTTTGTTTCGAGTAAGTTCAACAAAGGGCTGTACAGATATGCAATAATAAATCCTACATAAACGGGTGACAGGATCTTATTGATATGTTTTATACTTGCCTTGAATTCGTCATGATAAAAAACAATGTAGATAGACAGAATGCAACATAAGAAAGTAACAAAGAATGTCAGTCCCCATTTGAAATAATGGTTGTCGAATTTAGGATTCTTATTTTTGTTACGGATCCTGCCTTCGGAATTGACTGTGATTATATCTTTTTCTTCTCTGTCGTCTTTGAAATTGGTCATGTTGTCACCCCTTTAGAACTAAGTAATTATAACATTTAGGGCATCAAATTTCATCACTTTGACTTAAAGAATTGTGATAAAATCTAACTATGGCAGTACTTAATAACGAAAACTATCATGAGGCTCAGGTAAGGGACAATATCCGCAAAATGCGTCTTGTCCTTGAAACTCTGCCTGCATGGCTCAAAGAATATTTCAGATCGGTTGAATCAAACACATCAGCCAGAACCAGGCTTGCTTATGCCTACGACATAAGGATGTTTTTTGAATTTCTCAAAGAAAACAATCCTTCTCTTAAAAACAAGGAAATACCTGATTTTAATATTTCTATTCTTGAAAGCATTACGCGAAGCGATATCGAAGAATATCTCGAAAACATCTCTCTGTATGAAAAAGACGGAAGGACCGTAATAAACGGAGAAAGAGGCAAGGCAAGAAAACTCTCTGCATTAAGGAGTATGTATAAATACTTTTTCGAAACGGAACGTGTTTCCAAAAACACCGCAGATCTTGTCATCCCTCCCAAGATTCATGAAAAAGAGATAATAAGACTTGATACCGATGAGGTTGCAAGACTTCTGGATATGGTTGAAACCGGTGAGAATCTCACAGATAAAGAGCTGATCTATCATTCACGGACCAAGACAAGAGATGTTGCAATACTTACTCTTCTTCTCGGAACCGGAATCCGTGTGTCCGAATGCGTAGGTATCAATTTAAATGATTTGGATTTCAAGAACGGCGGAATAAAGGTTACCAGAAAAGGCGGAAACGAAGCCATTGTATACTTTGGCGACGAAGTGGAAGCAGCTCTCCACGATTATCTGGAAGAAAGAGAACGTATAAACACGGAAAGCGGATCGGAAAACGCACTCTTCCTCTCTCTTCAGAATAAAAGAATAAGCGTAAGAGCGGTTGAGAAACTGGTTAAGAAGTATTCATCAAGACTTACTACTCTCAAGAAGATAACCCCTCATAAATTGAGAAGCACATACGGTACCGCTCTTTACAGAGAAACCGGGGATATCTATCTGGTCGCCGATGTTCTTGGGCACAAAGACGTTAATACCACCAGAAAACATTATGCCGCCCAGTTTGAAGAAAGCAGGAAACACGCCGCAAATGCAGTAACTCTAAGGGAAAAGGCTCCCGAAAAGAGTAAAAAGAAACCAAAAGATGATTGACATAATAAAACGGATCTTCCGAAAAGGAGATCCGTTTATTTATGTGAGATATTCATTCCCAAAAGATATGTATTTATTCCAAAATGTTATATTTATATATCATTTTGTAGTGCATAGCTATCATTTATACTCTGTTGAATAATAGCAAATACTGATAAGTTCACCTGCTTTTATCTCATCCGAAAAGTACATCTGGTTCATCTTGCGCACTTCAGAAACATAATCCGATACCGATGAATAGTGGATTTCATCCATATACCGTTCAGCTATTGAAGTAAGTGTATCACCGGCACATACTCTGTACATTGTCGTATATTTATAATATACAGTGTCATCATACTCGGCAGGTGATCCGGCTTTTGTTCTGATAGCAAATGCGCCTATAAAGAATATCATAACCATTACAAGAATTATAGCAAAAGTGAGTGCCCGTCTTCTGTTTAAGCTGATCAATGCTCTCATGATTCCCTCCGAATATATGTTCAGAACATCTGTTCTGCTCGTATTATATCGAACAAATTTTCGAGTGTCAACACTTTTTTATAATTCCTTTTTTTTATATAGAATCTTGCCGATTCTTGCTATATAATCAAGTTATATTCCACACTTTAATGTTCGGAATAATATATTCAGGAGGATATTATGTTATTCGGAAAAAATCTTATTAAGAAGGTCACATCCGCTGTACTTGCCGCAATGACCGCAGGCGCACTTTTACTTACACCTGTTATTCCCGCTCAGGCCGTTGCCGGTATCAATGAACTTACCGGACTTCCTACTACGGCTCCGGAGCTTCAGCGTCCTATTGCAGTAATGATCGATAACGACAAGATTGCATCCCCTCATTACGGTCTTTCCGAGGCGGACATCGTCTATGAGATGATCAACTCCACAAGAAATAACAGAGTTACCAGGCTCATGGCTATTTACAAGGACTATGCGAACATTCCCCGTATCGGAAATATTCGTTCCGCTCGTCCCACCAACATCATTTTGGCTAATGAGTATGATGCGGTTCTGGTTCATGACGGAGGTCCCGTATATATCAATCCTTTTATCGCTCTTTACGGACTTCCCAGACTTTCCGGCGGATTCAGCAGAATTCCCAACGGAAAACCCAGCTGGTATACCGAGTACTGTCTTGCGGGCGAAGCTTCCAGAAGAATGGTCGGCGCTGGCATTTCACCTTACTATCAGAATGTTGCCTGTGCCCAGAACAGATTCAACTTTGGTGTAAACACTCTTCCTGCAGGAGTTCCCGCAGGAACCTGCAGCCTTCCTTTCCCTCACAACTCAACCTTCCTTAAGTACAACGCCGTAACCGCAACTTATGACTGGTATGAGATCGGTGCTCCCGTTAAGGATGGCGATGATTTTGCACAGGTTACTTTCAAGAACGTTATTATCCAGTGTGCTCCCATTCAGGAGTATGACGGAAACGGATACATGATCTACGGTGTCATTGGAACAGGTGTGGGCTACTATCTCACCGGAGGCAAGGCTGTTGCCATTACCTGGGCTAAGGATGCAGTCGGACATACCGTATATTTCAACACTGACGGATCCGTTCTTACCGTTAATCCCGGAAAAACCTACATCGGACTTATTCCCGCGGATTCATGGCAGCTCGTAACATTCTGCTGATTTAAAATCCAATATATTAAAGACCCGGATTTGATTCCGGGTCTTTTTTATTCGAAAATATGTTTGCTTTTCAGAACAAATGTGCTATATTTAATACAAACAGATGTTTGAAAGGAGTGCACATGCGCGATTTCAGCCAGCTAACCCCAAAACAGGAACAGATACTGGAGTATCTTAAGGAAAATATACTTGCAAAGGGCTATCCTCCAACTGTCAGAGAGATCGGTGAGAAGGTTTCACTCAAGTCCACCTCTTCCGTCTTTTCACACCTCGAGGCACTCGAGCGCAAGGGTTATATCAAAAGAGACCCTTCCAAACCAAGAGCCATCGAAATCTGCGACGATTCCTTCCAGATGGTGAGAACCGAGATGACCAGCGTTCCGGTATACGGAAATGTGGCAGCCGGTCAGCCTCTTCTTGCAAATGACAATATCATTGAATACTTCCCTCTTCCCGCATCCGAGCTCACAAAGGGAAACACCTTTATGCTCAACGTCAAGGGAGATTCAATGATAAATGCCGGTATCTTCAGCGGCGACAGGATCATCGTCAGACAGCAAAGCACAGCAGAGAACGGCGAAATGGTTGTTGCCCTTATTGATGATTCCGCAACCGTTAAGACTTATTACAAGGAAAAGGACCACATCCGTCTCCAGCCCGAGAATGACACCATGGATCCCATAATCGTAGACAACTGCCAGATCCTTGGCAAAGTATACGGAGTTATCAGGATATTCAGATAATAAACTTAAATACTCGATCGTAGAAATCGGATGCCTCATCAAAAAGTCCGTGACCCAGGCCGCGGTATACATACAATTCGCTGTTTGCAATACCTTCTTTAAGTTCATATGCGGCTTTATTTCCAACGGTATTATCATCGTCTCCGGCTATTATAAGTGTCGGAGACGATATTTTATTTAACTCTTCTTTCACATCAAAACGGAGTATAGCTTCCGCATTTCTGATAAATCTGTCATAGCTCTTAGGCTTGGTAAATCTTATAAAGAACTTGTACATCTTTCCGTATTTATCAAGATACTTTCGGGTATATGTCTTTTCTGCGGTATCTGTCATCAGCTTTACATATTCGTCGCTTCTCACCATATCCAGCCATCCGGATACAACACTTCCCGCTGTTTCATTTGCATAAGGCGCTGTAACCGCAAGAACAAGCTTATTTATGATCTCAGGGTGAAATATGGCAATGCACTGTGCGATCATTCCGCCTTGAGAAACGCCGCACAGATCAGCCTTGTCTATTCCAAGTTCCTTCATGGCAAATACCTGATCATCAGCCATATCTTTAATGGAATAACCTTTAGGCATTTTATTTTTCCTGCTGAACATATATACAGTGTAGTCACGAAGATAATTTTTATAGGGACCGGAAAGCATAAACGCTTTACCTTTAACGGTAGCAAGACCGTCTGATAATCCGGGAAGTACTACAAGTTTTCTTTTGCCGGAGCCAAAGGAAGCATAATACATTTCCGTATCTCCGATTTTGACACTTCCATTTATATATTTCTTACCCATAAATATCCCTCAAAAATATCAATATCCGTTTTCCGAAACTATACCGTGGATGATTTCCTTGAATTGTTCTGAATTCAGCATAGGTGCTCCGTGTCCGCCCTCAACTTCGAAATATTCTTTATATGGAGCATTTATGCGATCGAAATAATTTCTGGTAACAGAAGTCATAACATTATAATCTTTATCACCCATGACAATATAAACCGGAACTTCATAATCGATTCGGTCAAGTATGGAAAATATTTCATAGGATCCGCTGCTTAATAAATAGTAATAACAATAAGATTCGTCCAGACTGTCAATATCCATCGGAGTCGATCTGAACAGATTATAGTAATCTTTCAATGAATAGTAAGGATTGAAGAACATAGCAAGTCCGGTATTGAAATCGGCATCATACGAATCATAAAGCTCATATTTTTCATCGATTTTCACCTGCTCTAATGTAGCGGCAATCTGCTCATCGTAAGTCAATGCATCATACTGGGACTGTTCGGTTAATATATTCTCGGCAATTGCATGCATCTGGGGATCGTCCTTGGTAATCTCAAGAACCATTTCCTTATATGCTTTTTGTGTTTCCATGCCGTCAACGATAAGGCTCAGTGCATAGAGCCTGTCGTAATGCTCGGGATGATCGAGTACAAGATTTGCACCGAATACAGCTCCCCAGGATACTCCCATAACGCTTATCTTCTCAACATCGAAATAATCCAGCAGAAATTCCGTCATCGCTTCTCCGTCATCAAAAAGCTGCTCAAAGCTGACATGAGTTCCGGCTTGATCTTCGCTCCAGCTGAGTCCGCAGGCCCTTTGATCCCAGTAAACAACGGTATATATATCGCTTATTTTTCTGAGAACAGGATAACCTTCGTAACTAAGTGCGCCTCCGGGACCGCCGTGAAGAAACAATAAAACAGGATTATTTTTATCCTGACCGTAAATATTGATCCACTGTTTTGAACCATTTATATCAACATACATTGATTCGTTGATACCGCCTTCCGGAGTTCTTGCAAGCACACGCTGACCTATAAATCTGATTATCAGTGCCAGAATTATAAGGCTTGCAGCAATAATCAATGTCCATTTAAGAGCTTTCGTAAATATCTTCAAAAATGTCTTCACTTCTTTACTCCTTTAAGCATAAGTATTATTGAATCAGCCAATATTGAAAAATGCAGTTTGGGATTTCCGTTTGTGAAACCGCTTGAAGATTCCTCGTCATCGGAAAGAGCGAACGAATCTTCAATGCCGCCATAATAAGTAACAATGAACAGTATGATCTCTTCTACGGATCTGACCGGATGGAGTTTATTGGCCCCTATAACCTCGCTGAGATAAACACTCAGGGAATTAATGGCACTCAAAAGGGGTGTTACACTCTCCTCACCGATCTTCTCGGATATCTGTTTTGCCCTTTCTGGTTCACTCATGGCAAATACCGCACAATAAAGAGAGATCTTAACCACATCTTTTCCTACGCCGATCATATGATCAGCAAGCATGGAAAAAATCTCTCTGAGGGCATTTTCCCAGTCTTTTGTTCCATGCTTTTCGATTATCTTTTCAAGGTCATCAAAAGTATATGTACGGTTAATAGTGATAAGGAGATCTCTGATTATCTCATCAAGATCCTTGTAATACTTATATATTGCCCCGTGTGAGTATCCTGTTTCAGCTATTACATCCTTCATTGTTACTGATGTAATCGGCTTCCTTACACATACCCTGTATGCCGCATCCAGTATTTCTTTTCTCTTCTGTGCGTAATACGCTTCTGTTACTTTTGCCATTTGGTGTGCACCTCCATTTTAAAATGACACCGTGTCATTGTGACACAGTGTCATTTTAAAAACTATATCAGTATATGTCAATTAAAAAAATATAAATTGTCTATGCCCGATACAACGAAATATGTATTAATCAAAAAAAGACCGGCACATAACGTGCCGGTCCTTGACGGATATAAAATCATATATATTTCAAATTCAAATTACTGTGGGAACAACATTGATCAGTTCGGGAAAAGAATTAATAAAAGGCACTTTTGTATCAATCTTGCCGAAGCCGTATTTTGCATGGATAAACTCATATCCTGCTTTAACCGTGGCATCATAATCGCCCTGTATATCACCGACATAACACGCATTGGTAAGTTCGTTACGGGTTGCAAGAAGCTTGATGTTCTCTGCCTTTTGCAAGAGATTATTACCATAGCATTCTATGTCTTCTATCAGATCATTCTCACTACCGTATGGAATCTTGTAATGATTGAGAAAGCACTCAATATACCCCGCCTGACAATTGCTTACGATATAGTTATGATACCCCAAATCTTTAAGCTTTCTCCAGGTCTCAAATATATCATCATACAGAAGGCCGCCATGCTCGCGTAAATATTCTATCTCATAATTCTGACAGGAGTATCTGAGCGTATCACGTTCAGGTCCCTTTTCCGTAAAAGGAAACAGAATATCGGCTATGACATCCATGGTCTTACCCATGACATTCTTAATATCATCACGGGTTATTATCCTGTCGGTATATCCGGCTTCATGAACCTTGACTGTCCAAGATCTTGCAACGTTTTCGGACGAATCCCAGACGGTTCCGTCCATATCAAAAATAATCCCTTTTTTCATAACACAAAAATATCAGGAAGGGGCTGCTTGGTTCCTGTAATCATTAAACCTCTACTTTATCCGCATCGCTCCAGATTCTTTCGAGATCATACATGTCTCTGGAATCCTTATCAAAGATATGAACGACAAAATCATTGTAATCAATGAGTATCCAATTTGCGGTATCATATCCTTCGATACCTTTGTGCAGCAGACCGTTACGTCCAAGTGCATCTTCCACACCGTCTGCAAGAGCCTGAATCTGAGAACGGTTGCTTCCCGAGCAGATGACAAAACAATCTGTCACATCAGAAACCTTGCTGAGATCAAGAACGGAAATATCGGTACCCTTCTTATCTTCAAGTGCATCAACTACGGTTTTAATCTCTTTAGTGATATTCTCGGTCAAAAACTAAATCCTCCCGTTTCGCAGATCATCGTTAACCTTGATCTGGTTCTTATAATATTCATGAGCGGCTATGGATGATGGTGCGGGTTCATATCCCTTGGAAGTAACATAATCGCGAACACTTTCCATAATCCATAAAAGAGCCTGATCTATGTCTGTAAAGGCAGCTTTACGGACACGCTCCATTATCTTCAGTTCTTTTCTCGTAGGTTCTATAAAATCCGCGACATAGACTATCTTTTCAAGAAGACTCATATTGGGTCTTCCCACAGTGTGAAACCTGATGGCATTCAATATGTCGGGATCATCGATATCATACTTATCATGAGCAATTATGGCACCGCATTTTGCGTGAAGAAGCGAGTGATTATCCAGCTCTTCCTTAAGAGGAGGCTGCCCTGCTTTCTCCATGATCCTGATCTGCTCACTGTGGGGAATGCACTTTGCACAGTCGTGTAACAATCCTGCTATCCTTGCATTTGTAACATCACATCCATGTACAAAAGCAAGACAGGCAGAGGTATACTCTACACCGAGCGAATGCTCAAATCTGCTCTGTTCAAGATCCTTCTCAAGTGTTTTCCTGTATTCGATGATATCCTTATTCATTATTTCTTATTAGCCTTGGGAAGCTCGATCTTAGGCTTGTCCTTATTGGGCTTATAAAGAACAATCTTACGTCCGATTACCTGAACAACAGTAGATCTTGTTCTTCCTGCGATGATCTCCGCAAGAGACTTAGCATCATCTTCACAATTCTTAAGAACAGAGATCTTGAGAAGCTCGTTCTTCGCAAAAAACTCATCAAGCGCTGCAATGGTCTCCGGAGTAACGGATGATTTGCCAAGATTAAACGCAGCATCAATATCCATTGCAAGGCCCTTCAAATATGCTCTTTGTTTACTGGTTAATTCCATATCTCACCTATTTATAATATTCAAATGAATGACCGTACAGTCTTACAGTGTCACCGTCTTTTATTCCGAGTGCCTCAAGCTGATCCAGCATACCGTTATCTTTAAGAAATCTCTGGAAGAAAGCAAATCCCTTTTCAGAATCGAGGTTGGTATAGCCGAGCATTTTTTCAATCCTGGGTCCTTCGATGACATATTCATCTTCCTCATCATCAAAGTATACAGTATAAGGATCTTCGTTGTTCTTAAGACTGATCTCGGGATCGTATTCCTGCTCGAAAGTCTTTACTTCATCGGGCAAAGTCTTAAGAAGGTCGCGAGCCGCTCTCAAAAGCTCTTTGATACCGTCTCCCGTTGCTGCCGAAATGGTAAATACTTTGATTCCCTGAGGTTCAAACTCATCCTTCAGAGCCTGTACATTGCTTTCGGCTTCTTCATATGATGTAAAGAGATCGGACTTATTGGCAGCAATGATCTGAGGCTTCTTTAAAAGCTCGGGATCGTATTTCTCAAGTTCAAGATTTATCTGCTTTACATCATCAAGGGGATTTCTGCCCTCGGTTCCTGCGGCATCAACAA
>JAEEXJ010000010.1 GCA_016291475.1 Lachnospiraceae bacterium
TCTGTACAATAAGCGCAGTCGCGCCGAGTTGCAGAAATCGACACCCAACTTCAACTGGGTTATCATCGCATCCGTCATTCCGGTTCTCAGAAAAAGCGGATGGACTGTGAGACTTATCGTGGCCGGAATACTTATCGCACTTTCCGTAGCCGGATTTTTCCTGTACAGAAATGATGTGGTAAGAGAGTTTATGTACGGCTACAGGCAATACATTTATGTGCCTCTGATATCCCTGGGGGCTGTTCTTATCGGTGAAGCACTTGCCTATATAAAACCGCTTAAGATACCTGTTACGATCCTTCTTATCGCATATATGGTAATTGCAGGTGTTAAGACCTTGCCTGTTGATAAGATCATGATCCTGTGCGTTTCTTTGATGATCATCATAACCGTCATTGAGGAGATGCAGAAAAGGTGGTCCAAAACGGGAGATACCGACGCACGGAAGCATCTGGTATATGTATTTCCCTTTGTGTGCGTAACGGTATTTTTAATCCTGATATGTCCCGCACCCGAAGATCCTTACGACTGGCAGTTTGTAAAAAGAATAGCGAAAGCCGCATATGAGCTTGTTCTTGATATCGAAAGAAAGATTACTCCGGACGGCGTATACGATCCTACTGCCGTTTCCATAGGCTTTTCCGGAAGGGGAGAGATAAACGGAAATATCGCGCACCGCAGAGATGAAGTTCTGGTACTGCACGATCTTTCATCAAGTATAAGAAACGTAAGACTGGCCGGAAAAACATTTGATACATTTGACGGAAGACAGTGGTTTTCAAACGATCCTTCGACCGAAGATGATGCCATTATGGATACCATGGCTTTTCTTGCAACTGTTTCGGAGTATACGGAAGTTCCCGCGGATCTGTGCAAAAGGACCATACTCACCATCGAGTATAAGGACCTTAATTCGCAGTATGTGTTCGCACCTTTGAAATCTCTGATAGGTCCTGAGGGAGCGGACGGAAATCCGGTTATGTTCGAGAGCGGAGATATGCTCTGGGAAGAGGGGAATATTCCGGGTTCCTATTATCTTAACTACTACAGATTAAACAGCGGAAATCCAATATTTACGGATTTCCTTAAGAATGCGGATGTTCCTTCACGTACTTCTTATGAAGAGCAGCTTGCGGACAAGTCCCTTACGGGTGAACCGGGAATAAGCTATGAGGATTATCTGGAATATATCGAAAGAGTAAGGCAGTATTACGCTCAGCCGGTAGAACTTTCCGAAGACCTTCGCTCACTTATGGATGAAGTATACGAGGGCTGTGAAGATGATATCGATAAAGCGGAAAAGTTATGTTCTCTTTTGAAAAGTTATGAATACACGGATTCACCGGGACCTTTACCCGATACGGTGACGGATGCTGCGTCCATGTTGGACTATTTCATGCTGGAATCAAAGCGCGGTTATTGCACTCATTATGCCACCACTTTCGTGCTCCTTGCTCGTGCCGAGGGCATTCCCGCAAGACTTGTGCAAGGCTACTATGTTTCGACAAACGGCACCAGAGATGTCACCCTGTATACCTCAATGGCTCATGCATGGCCCGAAATCTACATTGACGGAGCCGGCTGGATAACCTACGAGCCCACTCCGGGATACGGTACGGGATCTTACTGGAGAACCGAGGCGGAAAACAGTGAGATGGTGTCCAATATTGGGGCGGGTTACGAAGGATATAACGGTCAGGAAGAGCCTGAGCCTGAGGAGGCGGTTATCGAAGCGGAGCCTGAGGAGTCTGAAAAAGCACATATTCCATGGTTTGTGATCGTGGTACCTCCCGTTTCAGGCATTTTATTTGTCGTCCTGTTTATTCTGACCGGAAATCTGATCGTTACTTATGTTTTCAGGAGAAAAGATACCGAAGAGCGATATAAGATCCTATGCAGGCAGATCCTGGGCCTTCTGACGGTCCTGGGACAGGGTACGAAGCCGGGTGAAACACTGTCCGAATACGGAGAGCGTATAGGGGCAGACGGGGGCGAGGAAATCGGTGACTTTATCGGTAATCTGACCCTGTATCTGTACGCCGGAAAAGAGGGCGCCAAAGAGTACGAAAAACAGGCATATTCCTACAGAAATACGCTCTTAAAGCGTGTCCGTAAAGAAAGACCCGTAAAATACCTGACATATTACCTCGGATTTCAGAAGGTCAAATACGGAAAGACTGTTGATAATGCATGAATAGATGATAAAATAGAGTAGTAATGGTGTTTTCACCAATAAAAATCGAATTCAAGGAAGGTAGATCCCTATGAGCAGAAGACTTATCACTAGAAGCGATTTCGACGGTTTGGTTTGTGCAATGCTTTTGAAGGAAATGGATATGATCGATGAGATCAAATTCGTTCACCCCAAGGATGTCCAGGACGGAAAGGTTGATATTACCGGTGATGATATTACCACTAACCTTCCTTTTGATCCCAGAGTCAAACTTGCTTTTGACCATCATGAGAGCGAGCTTCTCAGAGTAAAATCGGAAGAGCTCAAGCAGAAATTTATCATCGAAGGCGAAGCAAAGTCTGCTGCAAGGGTTGTTTATAACTACTATGGCGGACCCAAGACATTCTCAAGAGTCTCGGAAGAGATCATGACCGCAGTCGACAAGGGAGACAGCGCGGATTTCACTGCCGACGAGATCCTTAATCCCAAGGGATGGGTTCTTCTTAATTTCCTTATGGACGCACGTACCGGTCTCGGAAGATTCCACGATTTCAGAGTATCCAACTACGATCTTATGATGGAACTCATCACTTATTGTGTAGATCATCCCATTGATAAGATCCTCGAACTTCCCGATGTAAAAGAAAGAGTAGACCTTTACTTCGAGCAGCAGGAGCTTTTCAAGGCTCAGCTTGACAGAATTGCCAAGATCGACGGAAAGGTGGTCATCATCGATCTTCGTAACGAAGAGACCATTTACGCCGGCAACCGTTTCATGATCTACGCTATGCATCCCGAAGTTGAAGTATCCGTGCATGTAGCATGGGGCTTCAAGAAACAGAACACCGCAGTCATGATCGGAAGGAGCATCATTAACAAGGCTTCCACCGTTAACATCGGAAATCTCTGCCTTGAGTACGGCGGAGGCGGACATGCAGCAGCAGGTACCTGCCAGCTTGCCAATGACGAAGTTGATGCAAAGCTTCCCGATATCATTAAAGCTCTTCAGGGCTAAGTATAGTTATGACAATGGGGACGCTTCATTTATGTCACCTGGTGACATAAATGAAGCGTCCCCGTTGTCATTTAAGGAGTAATTATGCTGATCACAAATTTGGATTATCCCGATCCTGATGTGATATTTGCGGACGGTGCATTCTACATGATAAGCACCACAATGCATTTTTTCCCGGGAGGGGAGATCTTAAGATCTTATGACTTGGTTAACTGGGAGCACTGCAGTTATGTGTTTGACCGGTTGGACAGCACCGACGCGCAGCGCCTTAAGGACGGCGGATATATCTACGGAAAAGGTATGTGGGCCGCCAGTCTGAGGCATCACGAAGGAATGTTCTATGTTGTGTTTGTGTGCAACGATACCCATAAGACGTACCTGTACAGATCCAAAGATATAAGAGGACCCTGGGCAAAATCTGAGATCGAAGGCTTTTATCACGACTGCTCACTGCTTTTCGACGAAGGCAGGGTATTTCTCGTATACGGAAACACAGATATTTATCTGACGGAGTTGGATAAAGATCTTACGGGACCTCTGAAGGGCGGACTTCACAGGCTTCTGGTAAGCGATAAGGGCAATCCCAACCTGGGATATGAAGGCTCCCACATCTATAAGATATTCGGCAGATATTACCTGTTTATGATCCACTCAAAACGTGAAGCATGGAGGCGGGTTGAAGCATGTTTTTCCGCCGATTCGCTTGAGGGTGAATTTACGGGAGGTGATGTTTTTGACGACGACCTCGGCTTTAGAAATTCGGGTATCGCACAGGGCGGTATCGTAGAAGGGCCGGAAGGTGTGTGGCATTCCATCATGTTCCGCGACAATGGCGCATCCGGAAGAATACCCGTACTCGTCCCCGTATCCTGGGAAAATAATACGGAAGGCAAGCCTTATCCCGTATTCGGGGATAGCGGAAAAGCTTCCCGCAGCTTTAATACCACGGATCTTAAACCCGGATATAAGTATGCACCGCTTACCGGAAGCGATGACTTTGATTACGATATTTCGGAAAAGAGTAAAGAGGATAAAGAGCATTACGGAAGCTTTGGGTTTAAGAGCTTCTGGCAGTTTAATCATGAACCCGATCTTGATCTTGTCGGTATAGATAAAGAAAACAAAAGCCTTTGGATCAGGACAGATAAGACGGTTGGGAACATATTCCATGCTTCGAACACACTTACCCAGAGGATGACATTTCCTTCATGTACTGCCGAAGTTACCATCGACGGTTCACTTATGAATGACGGTGACCATGCCGGTCTTTCAGCGTTTCAAGGCGATTATATGATGGTGGGGATATGCAAGGAAAACGGCAGACTCTATGCCGAGGTATCCGCATATACCAACGATTCGGGCGATATATGGAAGCTTGGTGAGGGACCTGAGAAAAGTATCCATAAGCTTGAACTTAAAGGTAATATTCTGAGGGTAAGACTTACTGCGGTATTTAATGATGAGACCGGAGACAGGGATATTGCCGTAGCCGGAATATATGAAGGAGATGTTCTGAAAATGTTCCCCGAAGAGCATCCGTTGCGTTTCAGATTGGATCATTTTACCGGTTGCAGAGTCGGATTATATAATTTTTCTAAAATTTTACCGGGAGGTATGGCTTTTTTCTCAAAATATGTTAGAATTCCGTAAGTGCAAATGATTATCTTATTATTTGTTCGTTGGTTAAGGGTTGGATCCGATGAATAGTCGGATCCAACTTTTTTTGTGTAAAAAAATATAAGATATGCAATATAACGATTAGTATAAAAAGAAACGAAAAATGATATTATATTATGCAGGTTGCATAAAATTCTGATAGATTAACACTCTACCTCGGTATAGTGGAAAAGCGCATGAATCATGGGGTTTTGAGGATTTTGGAAAGTTTAGGAATGTTTAATAATCTTTAGCAATTTTTGGGTTGAAAAAGCTTTATTCATCTGATAAAAATGTAGGAAAGCATTTATAACGTACTGTTTATTTGTTTAGGGGTGAATTAGGGAAATATAGTACTAAAAAAATGCAGGAAAGGAAAAGAATAGTATTATGAGCACAGCTTCAGTGAGAGAAAAGATTATCAATGCGGCGCTCGATCTTTTTTCACAAAAAGGTTATGACGCCACCTCTGTAGATGAAATCGCTGAATCCATTGGCATGAAGGGACCCAATATTTATAAGTACTTCAAGGGCAAAGAGGAAGTCTTGAAAGAGCTCAGTGTCAAGATGGAAGAGGGCTACAGACAGAGAATGAAGATGAATCCCGAGGAGGGAGCAAACATTTCAAATCGTGATGAGCTGAAAGCCTACAGCATGAATCAGATCAAGTTTACCATGGAGGATGATAAGATCAAGAAACTGAGGAAGATGGGCACCATCGAGCAGTTCAGAAATCCTCATTTCAGCAGACAGACATCAGAGCATCAGTTTGACAATATGCAGAGACAGTTTACTGCTATTTTCAAGAACCTGATGGATAAGGGAATTCTGGAAAATGATGATGCAGAGATGATGGCTATGGAGTATTACGCTCCCGTATCGCTTCTTATCCAGCTCTGCGACAGAGAGCCCGACAGAAAAGATGAAGTTATGGGAAAGGTCGAGAAGTATATCGATTTCTTCCTGGACAGATACTTCAAAACAGCATAATACACTGTAGATAATGAATCGCCGGCCAAGCGCCGGCGATTTTTTTGTGTTGACAGGTATATATATAATGTATATATTGAATATATACAATGATTGATCATTAAGGCGGAAAGGGTTAGCGCAGACCCAAACGCCGAGCGCGCAAAGGAAATTTATATGGACATTATCATCAGCAATACCTCCGGTGTGCCTATCTATGAGCAGATCGAGGAACAGATCAAGAGCCTGATCATGACAGGCGAGCTTGCGGCAGGGGACGCCCTTCCGTCAATGAGGATACTTGCAAAAGATCTTAAGATCAGTGTCATTACAACCAAGAGAGCATTCGAAGATCTTGAGCGTGACGGCTACATCGAATCCGTTGTGGGAAAGGGGAGCTTTGTAAAGGGCATTAATCCCGAACTCATGAAGGAGAATATGCGATATGCCATCGAGGAATACCTTGAAAAGGCTGCTGATAAGGCGGTCATGGGTAAGATATCCATTGATGAGCTCAAAGAGATGCTTGAGATCATTTATGAGGAAAAAGCAAACAAGGATTGAAACAGAATATTTTGTTTCATGAGGTGAATACTAATGGACGAAGTTAAGAACGTAATCGAGCTTAAGAACGTCACCAAGGATTACGGTGATTTCAAACTTGATAATATAAGTTTTGCTGTTCCCGAAGGAACAGTGTGCGGATTCATCGGGCAGAACGGTGCGGGCAAGACTACCACCATCAATCTGATCCTGGATGTGATAAGACGTGATTCCGGAGATATCACTCTTTTCGGCGAACCGGTAAATAAGGATACATCATACTTACGCGAAGATATCGGTGTCGTATTCGATGAGATGGGATTTCATGAATTCATGACCGGACGCGATATCAATATCATGATGAAGAACATCTACAAAAACTGGGATGAAGATGCATTCTTTGATTATCTGAAGAATTTTTCGCTTCCTTCAAAGAAGAAGTGCGGTGCTTTTTCCAGAGGTATGAGGATGAAACTTCAGATCGCAGTGGCTCTTTCACATCATGCAAAGCTTCTTGTGATGGACGAACCCACCAGCGGACTGGATCCTATCGTAAGAAACGAGATGATAAATATTTTCAGGGAATTTGTTGTAGAGGAGGACCACACGATCCTTCTGTCTTCGCATATCACAAGCGACCTTGAGAAGATTGCGGATGAGGTTGTATTCATTAACGCCGGAAAAATAGTCCTTGCCGGAAATAAGGATGAGATTCTTGAAAAGCACGGCATACTAAAGTGCAGAAAAGATGACGCATCGCGTGTGAGTGAATCTCTTATAGTGCACTCCGAAGTCAGCGATTATGGTGCAGAGATGTTGGTTAATGACAGACACACAGCGGAGAAGCTCTATCCCGGTATGGTGATTGAAAAAGCACTGCTTGAAGATATTATGATCCACTATGTCAACGCAAAAAGATGAAAGTGAAATCGTGAGGTAATACCATGAAAGGTTTGATAATTAAGGACATTATGTGCCTTAAGAAACAGCTCACCACTTTTGTTTATGTCATATCGGGAGTGGTGGTCATATCGATTCTTTATGTTCTGAGCAGCCGTTTCGGTAATCTTGCGGAAGTCGGAAAAGTGTTGCTTGATGAAAATAATAATATGACTCAGGTTGATGTTAAAAATCTGGGTTCCATGGTTCTTATCATGTCAATGCTGATCCCTATAGTCAGTGTGGGAGATATGGTGAATGTATTCATAGCTGACGGCAAGGCCGGTTTTTTCAAAGTATCCGCTTCTCTTCCCGTCTCTATGAAAAAGAGAATGTTGTCAAGATTTCTGACGATTTATGCATTGTTTGCAATAGGTGCTACAGTGGATATCGTTCTTGCCATGGTCCTGAGTTCACTTACCGATATTATGGGATTCGGAAGCTTTCTTGGGATCATTGTTTCATCGGCATCTTTATTAAGTATCTACAGTGCTTTTCTGATCCTCTACTGTGTAATACTCGGATACGGTAAGGAGCAATATGCGCAGTATTTCTCACTTCTTACAATTGCCTTATCTTTTGTGATCATAAAGTTTAAGAGCGTGAAATTCGTGATAATCCACGTACTTGGTGACGGCGTCGGTTTTGATTCTTCTGTATTCTGGAAGCCTCTGGATTATTTTCGACAGAAGGGATATGTTTTCCTTTTGATCGCGCTTTTTGTGAGTGTTTTTTCTTATTGCCTTTCTTTATACTTTGCGGAAAGAAAGAGAGGTGTCATCTGATGGGAGGATTATTATATAAGGATTTTATTTCTATCAGAGGTAAAAGGCTGGTCACCGGTTTTTCGGTGCTGACTCTGCTTATGATCATAATAAAACTGATCGTGGCAAGTGTCGGAACCCCAATCGGACTTATTGTGGAAAATGATGAAGGAGAGATCTTTTCATTCCTCGAATATCTTATTTCAATGCCGGCTCAGATGATGCCGATCATGTTTCTCTGTTTTATTTCCAGCTGTGTCCCGTACGTGCTGAAAAATGACGAGAAGAGCAAGATACATTCGTTTTTGTCAGCGATGCCTGTTTCAAAGAGTACTTATATCGCGGAAAAATATGTATTTATAGGCATATGTATTTACATATGTTTTTCTCTCAGCATGGTATGGAATATCATTTCCATGGCATTTTTACCTGATGGTTTTGTACTTGATCTTTTGATGTTATATTCGTCAATATTAATTGAGTTTTTCTCCCTGGCATTTATCGGTGCAACCATAGAGTTTCCGGTTTTTGTTGCCTTCGGGAAAGAAAAAGGGCAGATGATCAAGACAGCCATACTTGAGGTGATTGCATGTTGCGTGACGGCATATCTGTTCTTTGGAGACCTGAGTGTTTTTGAAAAGGTGGATATAGGTAAGATCATGGAATGGGCCCAAACACATTCTTTTGCACTTACATTCATGTCGGTCATTACCCCGCTTATAACTCTTTCGATCTATTACATATCGTTCCGTATTTCAGTGCGGATATATGAGAGAAAGGAGAGGGAGTATGAGTGAAGTAAAGGCTTTGAATATTTCAGGTGAAAATGCAAAAAGAAGTGTACGGGAATATAGTGATACCGTGAGACTGCTGATCTATCTGGGGCTTACCTTTACACTTACTTATATCTGGTATTTTATCGCAAATCCCGACAGATCGACCTGGGAAGATATGGGGCAGATGAGGCAGTCTTTTGTCGCTCTTGGAATGATGTTTCCGGTTATATCCCATGTGCTTACGAGAGTTATCACGAAGGAAGGCTGTAAATTCGGCGGAGAAGATAATTCATATTTTGGTATCACTTTCAGAGACAGAAAGTGGGTCTTCTTCATAGCCGCAGGTCTTATTCCCTGGTTTTATACGGAATTGAGCAGTCTGATCGAGATTGCGCTCTCGCCTGCCACATATGATTCCGAATATTACATCAGTCTCGAAATTGAAAAAAGGCTCCTGCTACTCCTTCCGCTGGCAGCCATTGTATCAGGTGTTGTGGGCTCTTTTGCCGCATTCGGGGAAGAGGGCGGATGGAGAGGGTATATGATGCCGAAGCTCATAAAGATCATGGGACGCGGCAAGGCTCTTATAGTCGGAGGAATGATCTGGGGACTTTGGCATGCTCCTCTTACCTGCATCGGACATAATTTTGGGACGGATTACCCCGGATTTCCTTATGTCGGAATATTAAAAATGTGCATAATGTGCACGCTTATGGGAATCATCCTCACATTTGTAACCGAAAAAAGCGGATCTGTCTGGCCGGCTGCGATCATGCACGCGGTAAATAATGCAGGCCCATCGATACTTGTGGGATACATAAACCCGGATCTTGCTCCGGACACATTCATTGGAAGAAATGCGGGATTTATCGGATTGGTCATTGCACTTCTCGTTGTTGATACCGTAATTATGATAAAATGGAGGAAGCAATCCGGGGCATTTCGAACTGAGGGAGTTTTAAATGAAAAAATCTGATCTGTACAAAAATCTTAAAAAGCTTCAGGACTTAAAATACCGCGATATGCAGGTTAAGATCATTCCCAATCTGGAGCCTTCATCCATCATTGGTGTAAGAACTCCCGAGCTTAAAGCCATGGCAAAGGAGATTCTAAAGTCCGGAGATTACGCTGATTTCTTAAATGACCTTCCCCATAAGTATTTCGAGGAAAACCAGCTCCATGCATTTATAATATCCGGCATGAAGGATGCGGATGCATGCTTTGAAGAACTTGAGAAGTTCCTTCCCTATGTCGATAACTGGGCAACCTGCGATCAGATGTCACCGAAGGTTTTTAAGAAGCATAAGGAGGAACTGCTTAAGCTAGTAAAAGTGTGGATCGCATCGGATGAACCCTATACCATAAGGTTTGGCGTGGGTATGCTCATGGAGCACTTCCTCGATGATGATTATGATGTAAAGTATGCTTCGATGGTAGCTAAGATAAGATCGGATGAGTATTACGTCAATATGATGATCGCATGGTATTTTGCAACAGCTCTCGCAAAACAGTACGACAGCATACTTCCCTACATCGAGAAGAAGAAACTCGATAAGTGGACACACAATAAAGCTATACAAAAATCCGTCGAAAGCTATCGCATCACCGATGAGCAGAAGACGTATCTGAAAACACTGAAGATAAAGTAGGAGAAATGATTTGCGCTACACACATATTTTATTTGATCTGGACGGAACTCTCACCGACTCCGGCCCGGGAATAATGAACGGTTTTGAATACGCCATCACCAAGATGGGCGGATCAGTGGAAGACAGGTCTCAGCTCAGGAGATTTGTAGGACCTCCCTTGGTTGAATCATTCGGAACCATGCTCGGATATTCACCCGAAGATACGGAAAAGGCCATCGCAACATACAGAGAGTATTATTTTCAGATGGGCGGTGTGCTTGAGAATGAGGTATATCCCGGAGTAGTAAAGCTTCTCGAAGATCTTAATGAAATGGGATTGCATGTAGCCGTTGCGACTTCAAAGTTTGAAAAAGGAACCATGATCGTTCTTGATCATTTTGATCTGGCCAAATACTTTGATGTTATCGGATGCGGTAATGATACCGACCGCAAGGAAAAGAAAGATATCATCAGATATGTCCTTGATAAGTACGGCATCACGGACCTCAGTAAGGTTCTCATGGTAGGGGACAGACATTACGATATCGATGCCGCAAGAGAAGTTGGTATAGATTCCGTAGGTGTGTTGTACGGATACGGAAACGAAGAGGAATTTAAAACAGCCGGAGCGACTTATATTGCCGTCACGGCTGAAGAAGTAAAGAAATATATAGTTTAGAGAAAGATCCGGCGGGGATGATTCTTGTATCAAGAGAATCACCCCCGCCGGATTATTATTTAAATTTTCCTTCTGTACGCCTGGTACATGATCTCTGCTCTGCCTGAACCGATGAAATATCCGATACGGGATTTGAGGTCGGGATCAAGATCGAGAAGATTTACAAGGTCGGGATTGTAACGAGTTCCCGCATACTTTTTGAGTTCTTCGAAGATTTCGCCCGGCGTTTTAGCTTTCTTGTAGTTTCTGCCGTACTGATCCGTGGCCGCATCAAGGCAGTCACAGATTGTTATAACATCAATTGCAGCACGGTAGGGCGTGTTGTGATCGTAATCAGAGGGATATCCGCCCGACCCGTCATAGAAACAGTGATGGCCTGCAGCCACGTCACGGTAAATGATAAGGTCCGGATCGTTCTCCATGAATTTGGCACCGTATTCAGGGTGCTTTTTAATTGAGTCAAATTCTTCATCCCCGAGTTTTCTACACTGCAGATTTATTATGTCTGCGATCCTCGTTTTGCCAACGTCGTGGAAGAGTCCGCAGTGACGCAGGTATTCGGGAATATCTTCTTTGATCGGAAGATCGTCAAAAAATTCCGGCATGTAGATAAGGGCGCTTTCCGCAAAAACCATTGCCAGTTCCGAGACGATTACGGAGTGCAGGTAGGTGGGAAGCTGGCGCTTGACTATAAGGTCAAGGATGTAGTCTTCTTTTTCTTTTCTCGAGCCGAGATATTCGAGAGTCTTATAACACCATTTCGCCAGAACATCGTTGATGAACTGTGAAGGGAAATCCTTGTACTTGTTATAGAGATTGGTGCGTGATGATTTGAGCAGATAGGATACGATCCTGTCCACTTTTTTCTTATCATCGACATGCTTGGCAAGGCGGAGCATAAGGAGAGGACCGTTGTTTAAGAAATGCTGTTCCTCAGTGCTTGTCTTACCCGTAGCTTCGAACTTTATGACGCATGCTTTATAGTACTCGAGATATTTATCAAGTGCGCCCTCGAATGTTTCCTCTCCGCTTTCAATCCTGGTGCGAAGGTACAGTGCATAGACGCGGTCATTGTAGTCCGTGATGTGTTTTGCCTTACGGGTATCTTCTTCGAAGTATTTACCCGCATAATCGTAGAGGTATTTTTTTACCTCATCGGTTGCTTTTTCGATATGCTCTTCAACGCACATCCAGTCCTTGTTCATCATATCGACAAGTTCGGAGACTTCCTGATTATCCTTGTCGAGTGCCTGAACAACGTCACTGTTCCAAAACTCGTTGGCTGTCTTGTGACGTAGGTATGAACGGTTTATATCAAAATCGGGATTTTCGGTATCGATGACTACATAGTTGTACCATGCGACCCAGACGCCGCGTCTTGCCGATGGTGAAAACTCACTGTAATGATCGCAGAGTGCAAAGATCTTCTCGAGATATTCGTCGCTCATTTTCATCTGACCCGAGCCACGGTTTCTTATCTCGCAGATTTCATAGAATATTGCTTTGTAAACGAAGATAAGCTTTTCGTAATCAGTGCTTCCTTCGTACGCTTCAAGGAGTTTTTTGAGAAGGGGAAAAATTACGACATAGTCGTCATAGTCGCCGTTGTACATCTCGACAACGCGGTCATAGAGAGCAAGAGTTTCTTCTTCGGAGAGGTCACGGGTAAGGAGATCGTTTATCTCACCGAGGATCTGTTCATCCCTGGTCGCAATCTCGGTAAGCTCGCGTGCACGACCCGCAAGCCGCCCGATCCATTCTTTCTTCGGGAGCTTGTTAAATAGGGCCTCGTTCAGTTCTTCCTGACGATCCATGTTCTTACAGTACTCGGTTATGAGTTGTCCGATATCTGTTTGAGCCATAAGCATCTCCCATATATTATATGCAAATATAATAACATATTTTGTTCCGCAATCACTATTGTCAGCTCAAATAAAAGTTGTAAATTCTCAACAATTAATATCTTGACAAACATTTTTTAATTGGTTATGTTACATAGTGTCCGTTGTGAGACAGATTGAAACTATTAACCGTGATTTTCAGAAAGGAGGCAACCAAAAATGATTAAGTTAAGAAATAATCAGAATAATCTATTTATGTACAATACTTACAGCCTCCGGAAAGGGTCTATGCAGGTATAATGTGGTCTTGCGACCATATATGAACTGTATAGCGGTTTTTACCATAATGCCGGAAGCAAGCGCTTCCGGCTATTTTTTTACCTTTTCGGATGTTTTGAGATAGGATGTGATTCAAAAAATGAGGGAAAAATTCAGTTTATTCAAACATATCAAGCGCCACTTATGGCAGTACATAATAGCGCTTACATCACTGATACTTTCGGTCACTGTATCCATGATCGTGCCGGAGGTTCAGAGACACATAGTTGATGATGTCATAGTAGACGGCAGGATCGAGCTGCTCTTTAAGCTCCTTGTGATCTATGCCTGTCTGGGCGTATCCCGTGCGCTCTTCCAGTACATCAAAGAGTACTCTTTTGACTCGGTGTCTTCCAAGGTTGTCGTCGGAGTAAGACGTGACCTGTTCAGACATATCCAGGGTCTTGATACAAGTTACTTTGATAAAAACAATACCGGAGAGATCATGGCCAGACTCAAGGAAGATATCGACAAGGTGTGGGAAGCTCTTTCTTTTATCTCAATGCTTCTCATTGAGGTTGCCTTTCACACGGTCTTTATCCTGGTGTGCATGATCAGACTCAATGCCTACATGGCCATCATTCCTTTTATCGCCATCGTGGTCTGCGGATTCCTTGCGGTAAAGATGGATAAGAAACTTGATGTGGTATTCGGAGAGATCTCCGAGGAGAATGCGGTTCTCAATACAACCTGTGAGGAGAATATCGCAGGTGTCCGTACCGTCAAAGCTTTTGCAAGGGAAGGACATGAGATAAGCAAGTTCAGGAAGCACAATGATAAGTACAAGGAACTGAACGTAGACCTGTCCAAGGTTTTCGTAAAGTACTATCCCTTCTTTTCATTTGTTTCCGGAATAGTTCCGCTTATCGTTATCGCTATCGGCGGTGTGTTCTATGTAAAGGGAATGTTCGGTATCACTCTGGGTGTGATAACCGCCTACATAACCTATTCGAACAACATCGTATGGCCCATGGAAATGCTGGGATGGCTTACCAACAGCTTCTCGGAAGCAGTTGCCTCTGTTAAGAAGCTCAATAAGATCTATGACGAAGTATCGACCATTAACGATCCCGAGAACCCCGTTGTCCTCGAGAAAGTTAAGGGCACCATTACCTTTGATAACGTCGGATTTCATAAAGAGGACATGCACGATATTCTGAAGGGAATATCATTTGAGATCCCTGCCGGAAAGACCCTGGGAATAATGGGTGCAAGTGGCGCGGGAAAAACTTCGATCGTCTCACTTCTCACAAGACTTTATGATGTAACTGACGGAGAGATAAGGCTTGACGGAGTTCCCATCAGGAACCTGACTCTTAAGCAGTTAAGAGGAAGCATCTCGCTTGTAATGCAGGATGTATTCCTTTTCTCGGATACCATCGCTGAAAATATCAAGATGGGCCGCCGTCACAACATTAGTGACAGGGTTATAAGACGTTCCAGCCAAAATGCGGGAGCAAGTGAATTCATCGACAAGATGGATAAGGGATACGACACCGTTATCGGAGAGCGCGGAGTAGGCCTTTCCGGCGGACAGAAGCAGCGTATTTCCATTGCGAGAGCATTTGCCAAGGAACTTCCCATTCTGGTAATGGATGATTCCACCTCCGCACTTGATATGGAGACGGAACGTGATATCCAGAAGAGATTAAAGGACCTTACCGAAATGACTAAAATAATCATCGCGCATCGTATCAGCTCCGTTAAGGATGCGGATGAGATCATAGTGCTCGACGAGGGCAGGATCGCGGAACGCGGAACCCACGAAGAGCTGCTTGCACTTAAGGGACTCTACTACGAGACTTATGTGTCTCAGTACGGTGAGCCCGTATTAAAGGAGGTGATCTAATGGCCGCCAATTCCATAAGAGAAGATGAGGATATATCGACAGTCAAAAAGTCGGTGACCATAGGAAGACTCCTCAGTTACCTTCTCAGATACAAACAGACAATAGTAATAGTAATGTTCATCATGGCATACTGCGTAGCGGTAAGCCTTATCAACCCGCTTATCATTGAATCAGCCATTGATGATTACATTACACCCGGAAATATCAAAGGCGTATTTGTGCTTGTGGGAATCGCACTTGCAATGAACGCGTTAAGAGTAATACTCGTGAAGGTCAGAATGTATGTGATGAGTAAGATGACCAACTCAATCATTCAGACAATTCGTGAAGAAGTATTTACCCATCTTCAGACACTGGGTTTTAAATTCTTTGATTCACGCCCCACGGGTAAGATTCTTTCCCGCGTAATGGGTGACGTAAATTCACTCAAGCAGGTGCTTCAGAACTTTGTCATCACGCTGCTCCCCGATTTTATTACGGTTGTAGCGGTAATGGTGATCATGCTCATCAAGAATTTCCGTCTTGCACTTGCCGGAATGGTGGGACTTCCCATTCTTATAGTCGGCCTTCTCGTTATAGAGAATATGTGCCGCGTAAGATGGCAGATCCACAGAAAGAAGTCATCCAACCTGAACGCATTCCTTCACGAGGATATCTCGGGAATAAGGATCATCAAAACCTTTGCGGCAGAGGATGAAACCCTCGAGACATTTGACGAACTTACCAAGGAACATCGTGACAGCTTCATGGATGCGGTAAAAGTAAACGATGCGTTCAATTCGGTTATCGAATTAAGTACCGCCGTAAGTATCATATGCATGCTTTATGTAGCGGTTACGGTTCTTCATATGGATGCGACAAATGTAGGACTTCTTGTGGCTTTCTCAAGCTACCTGTCACTTTTCTGGCAGCCCATCGCAAACCTGGGAAGCTTCTACAACCAGATCATCACAAATCTGGCTGCTGCAGAGCGTGTTTTTGAAGTGATCGATCTTGATCCCGAGATCAAAGACGGTGAGAAAGTTGGCATTATGCCCGAGATCACCGGACGAGTCCGCTTCAAGGATGTAGGATTTGCATATGAAGACGGTGTACCCGTTTTAGAGAACGTAAGCTTTGATATAACACCCGGAGAAACAATAGCACTGGTCGGACCTACAGGCGCCGGTAAGACTACCATCGTAAATCTGATCTCAAGATTTTATGATGTTCAGACCGGATCCGTTATCGTAGATGATACCGATGTTAAAGATGTTTCAATAGACAGCCTCAGAAGTCAGCTTGGAATAATGACACAGGACAATTTCCTGTTTACCGGAACCATCAGAGAAAACATCAGATACGGTAAGCTTGATGCCACTGACGAAGAGATAGAAGAAGCCTGCAAGAAGGTAAATGCTCACGATTTCATAATGAACCTTGAAAAGGGTTATGATACGGAGCTTACCGAAAGAGGCGGAGGACTTTCCGCAGGTCAGAAGCAGCTGCTTGCTTTTGCGCGTACGATTTTGTCGGATCCGAAGATCCTTATCCTGGATGAGGCAACTTCATCCATCGATACCAAATCCGAGATCCTCGTACAGAAAGGAATCGCAACAATCCTTAAAGGAAGAACATCATTTGTCATCGCACACAGGCTTTCGACCATCAGAAATGCCGACAGGATTTTCGTTATTCAAAACGGTGGTATCGCAGAGAGCGGAAATCATGAAGAGCTTATGGCACGCAAAGGATTGTATTATAATCTGAATATGGCCCAGGCTTAATCGGTGCTCGCATTTACAGAAAGGAATACAGTATTGAACGAACTGATAAATGATAATGAACTGATCCCGGTTATTCTCGTCGGTCTCAGAACCACAGAGCGTGAAGACGAATTCGAACATGCGATGAACGAGCTTGTAGCTCTTTGCGAAGCCTGCGACCTGGAAGTTCTGGCATCCATGACACAGAAGCTTGAGCATCCCGACAATGCCACATGGATAGGTTCGGGAAAAGCTCAAGAGCTTGCTGAGGAAGTAAGGGTAAATGATGCTGAACACGTTGTATGTCTCGGCAATCTCTCACCCGCACAGATGAAGAATCTTCAGAAGATCATAAAGGTTCCGGTATGGGACAGAACAAATCTCATACTGGAGATCTTCTCCAGAAGGGCAAGAACCCGTGAGGCAAGGCTTCAGGTGGAATCGGCATATCTCCAGTATATGCTCCCCAGACTTACAGGTATGTGGCAGCACCTTGGCCGTCAGAGCGGCGGTGGCGGCAGCAGAGCCAATAAAGGTGTGGGTGAAAAGCAGATTGAGCTGGACAGACGTCAGATCTCACATAGAATAACCGAATTGAAAAAAGAACTCTCCGAAGTTGAACATACAAGAGATGTTCAGAGAAACGGAAGGAAGAGGGACGGATATCCCCATGTGGCTCTTGTGGGATATACCAATGCCGGAAAATCAACTCTCATGAACTGCCTGATCGAGATGACGGGCAAGTCGTCCGAGAAAGCGCAGGAGAAGAAGGTCTTTGAAAAAGACATGCTTTTTGCAACACTTGATACTTCGGTGAGAAAGATTTCAATCCCGGGTAAGAAAACCTTCCTCTTATCGGACACTGTAGGTTTTATCGAGAATATACCCCATGACCTTATCAAGGCATTCAGATCCACGCTTTCGGAGCTGAAATATGCGGATGTCCTTCTGATAGTAATGGATTCATCGGATCCCAATCACAAGGAACATTTGAAAGTTACCGAAGATACACTTAATGACCTTGATGCGAAGGGAATTCCCAGGATCTATGTATATAACAAAGCAGATCTGCGTGATCCAGAGATGACGGTTAAAAATATTCCGGACGGTGAGTCCGTGTACATTTCCGCCAGGAGCGGTTACGGTATAGATGACCTCCTGAATTCAATTGAGAAGATCTTCACAGAAGGGGATAAGGATATTGATATCGTGATCCCCTATACATCGGGTGATCTTCTTAACAGAATTCACAGGGAAGCTAAGGTTATCTCGGAAGATTATGTGGAAGAGGGAGTGCATATCACGGCGAAAGCTCCGGCGGTGCTGGTAGCATCGATGGGGTTATAGTAAAGTGACAGTGGTGACAAAAATGAAACGTCCCCACTGTCACTTCTTTTTGGTGTAAAATAGATGTTATTATGAGAGAATTCATCGGAAAACACAAATCACATATTATTCTGCTGTTTGCAAGCTTTGCGGCACTTTTTCTCAGGTATGTTTTCAGGGACAATATCAGTGATGATATGAGCATTTGCCTGCTTCCCTGGTATGACAGGATCTCGGATATGAGTTTCAAAGAGGTTTTGAGTACTCAGATCGGAGATTATAATCTTCTGTATCAGATCTTCATATTCGTTCTTACCAAGATTCCGGGAGAAGCTATATATAAGTATAAAATTCTGTCCGTGATATTTGACTTTATTCTTGCTGCCGGAGTATACGCTTTTGTAAAGAAGTTAACGGATAAGAATAAAGCGCTCATCGCATATATAATGACTCTTTTCCTTCCGACGGTCTGGATGAATTCCGCGCCCTGGGGACAGTGTGATTCCATATATGTATCCCTTATCATATGGGCCTTATATTTTCTCTATACCGACAAGACGATTCGCTGTTTCGTCCTCCTCGGCATCAGTTTTGCTTTTAAACTTCAGGCTGTTTTTATCATTCCCTTTATCGTATTGGTATATATCAGCTGCCTGATCCGGCATGACAGAAAGGTCCGGCTTTACCATTTTGCTGTCATGGCAGGAACCGTTGTACTTGTGACTCTCCCCAATATTATAGCGGGAAGGCCCTTTTCTGATATGATATCGGTCTATAAGGAGCAGACTCATGCTTTCCAAAGCATATCCAGAAATTATCCGAGCATATGGAATATCCTTCATCTGACATATGATGCCGATGCCGCGTGGTGCATAGGCTTTACCTTTATTGCACTGGTTTCTTTGATGGTATTTATCTGTTTGAAGAAAGCGGATGTGACCGGAAGACATTTCATATGGTGTGCATTTATCCTGTCCTATACCTGCGTAATGTTCCTTCCCGCAATGCATGAAAGGTACGGATATCTGTATGAGATTCTCATACTCATCCTTGCATTTACCGATTCTCTGGGATGGATCGCGGTTTTGTTATTCCAGCTTATTTCTGTTAAAACATATATTTACTTCCTGTATTATGTCTCTCTGAACATCGAATTCTTAAGTGTTGTTAACGTTCTTATATATATAGCCGCGCTTTACGTTTTCTACAGAGAATTGTCGGGAAGGCCGATAAAGAGCGATCTTTTTGCGCCGGCGGAAGACAGGGATGGTTCGGTCCACCGCTTTGCGGTAAAAGAAAACTTCAGGCTCTGCCGAAAAGATTACATTGCCATGATCATCCTGACCGGGATATTTCTCATAATAGGATCCATGCATCTCGGAAGAAAAGATGCTCCCATAACATACGAAGAGTTCGGAACGGAATCCGGGATGGGTAATGAAATATATGTATCACTTGATGCATTCCGGGATGTGAGCCTCGTATGTATATATCCGCTTATGTCCGGCTCTGAAAGCTTTGATCTGTATTACGCCGAAAACGGCGAATGGGTTAAGATTGATGAGGAACTTACTCTTAAGGGAGTGTTTACCTGGAGGAAGGTTGAAGTAAATGTTAAGACCCATCAGTTCTGTATTATTTTCCAAGATCCGAAAGTACAGATAGCTGAAGTTGCCTGCATCGACCCTTACGGAAACCGCATAGGGATTCTGGAAGGGGCCGAGCCTGCGGCGGTGTTTGATGAACAGGATACGATCACGGGAGTTCCCACCTCATTTGATTCCATGATATTTGATGAGGTCTATCACGGAAGGACAGCCTACGAATTTCTGAAGGGCATGGATATATATGAAAATACCCATCCTCCTTTGGGGAAGACTCTTATCTCTATCGGTATCAGACTCTTTGGAATGAACCCTTTCGGATACAGGATCATTGTTTTGATCTTCGGTATGATGTGCATTCCACTGATGTATCTTCTTGCACTGAGAGTTACCGGGGACGGAAGATATGCATGCCTTGCCGGAGTGCTTCAGATAACGGAATTTATGCACTTTGTTTTATCCAGGATCTCCACCATCGATATCATTGTTGCGTTTTTCGTGCTGTGCATGTTTTACGGATGTTTTGCTTTCCTTCGCGAAGAAAAAATCAGACACCTTGTTTTTGCGGGAGCAGCCTTTGCATTTGGGGTAGCGACCAAGTGGACGGCGCTTTATGCCGCAGCGGGAATTGCACTTATCCTGTTTATATGGATGATCGGAAAAATCCGCAGTAAGATGGGAACGCCTGCAATCGTTAGATTTATCCTGATCTGCATCGGAAGCTTTATAGTATTACCCGCGGTGGTTTATGTGCTGTCATATATACCTTTTGTCAAAGTGTATCCGGATAAGGGGCTGATCGAAAATGCCATATCCAACAGCATCCATATGCTGGATTACCACAAGCATGTTACGGCTTCGCATCCTTTCCAGTCATCCTGGTACACCTGGCCCTTTGACTGGATACCTCTTCTTGATTCAAGAGCGATATTCGGAGACCGAATGGCACTTGTGGCTACCTTTGTAAATCCTTTTGTGTGCTACGCCGGACTTGCATCTCTTGTTCATCACATATATATGTCGGTTAAAAAGAAAGATATCACCTCGGCAGTACTTGTTGTTTTTTACGTAAGTATGCTTCTTCCCTGGGTGTTCATTACGAGAACCGTGTTCATTTACCAGTATTTCATATGTACCAAGATCCTGATACTGATGATCTGCAGAAGTATCCGGTGCATGGAATTTAAACGGGAAAATTCAGTGATAAAGCTTACCGCCGGTGTGTCTGTCGCACTGTTTGTCATATTTTTCCCGCTGCTTTCGGGACTGATGGTAAGTATGAAATATCACGATGAGATACTGACCATGCTTCCCAATTGGTGGTTCTGATAAGCGTTATAAAATGGAGGCATCTATGAATAAAGAATTTACATTAAGTAACGGTGTTGTAATACCCGAAGTGGGCTTTGGCTCATATCTGTCTACGGTGAATACCGGAAAAGACAGCATAAAGACTGCGTTTGAAGCAGGATACAGGTATATAGATACCGCCAGATTCTATAACAACGAAGAGGAAGTGGGCGAAGCCTGGACAGAGTATGGCTTAAAGAGAGATGAGATCTTCCTTTGCAGTAAGGTATGGCCTACATTTCTGGGTTATGACAAGACAAAAGAATCCTTCGAAGAATCATGCAGATGTCTTAAAACGGATCATCTTGATATGTATCTCATTCATTGGCCCAAGCAGAATCAGAAGGATGAAAGCTGGGCTGAAAAGATGTCTGATGGCTGGAGAGCACTCGAAGAACTGTATGAAGAGGGAAGGATTAAAGCTATCGGTGTTTCAAATTTCCTTCCTCATCATCTGATGCGCCTTATGAAGACTGCGAAGATAAAACCCATGCTGGATCAGCTTGAACTGCATGTGGGTTATATGCAGGAGTATACGCTTAAATATCTGGAGGGAGAAGGAATCCTTCCACAGGCCTGGAGCCCGCTCGGAAGAGGCAGGGTGTTGAATGATCCGAGGGTTGAAGCACTGGCGTCAAAATACGGCAGGACAAATGCTCAGATCCTCTTGCGGTTCCTGATAGACAGAGGAATTCCGGTGATCCCCAAGGCATCATCCCTTGAGAGAATGAAAGAGAACCTCGATGTGGACGGTTTTAAACTCTCCGATGAAGAGATATCCTATCTGTCATCAATACCCGAGATGGGATGGTCCGGAGAGCATCCCGATATGGTGGATTTTTGATAATATGAAAAGATTTTTGATCTGCAGTTTAACAATAATGCTTTTTGCAATAACAGGGTGTTCGAAGAATGATGCTCAGGAAACATTGGAGACTCCTGCTTTTTCCGATTATTATCTGGTCGGGATTTCTATCGGCGGACCTTCGTACAGTGACGATGTGACGGAAGCCGAAGGGGTAGCGATCGTATGTACTGACCGCACCGTACAGGTGTATCTCCCGGAAACAAACGGCGCACATACTTTGAAGGATTATGTATTACAGGATACATATGATCTGACGGATGAGCAGTATGAAGCTATTGAGATGCTCATCGACAGAGAAAAACTCTGTGCAGTTGAAGTGGCTGAGAACGACGGTTGCCAGGATGGAAGATTCTACAGTCTCGGGTTTTATGATGATGACAGAAATCCGGTAGGATGTTACGGAGGTTATGAACCTCTCCAAAGTGAGGAAGAATTCTGGTCAATATATCATGAAGTGTGTAACAATGCTTCGCTTAATAAAGCACAGGTTATTCGGTATAAGTGGATTTACGAAGCTCTGTTAAGTGAGTATGGGGATGACTTTCCTGTTGCTGCAGGTGTGTATACTTGTCAGGAATATGTGATGATAGGTGAAAGCTCTGTATGGATGCTTTCGGATGAAGATAACATGGATGATGACTGGTACTGTGATTATGCGGTTACGGATCTGGATGGAGACGGATATTTCGAAATATGTAAGTGCATGACATATAACAACGGTCCTGTCACACGCTTGAAGATTTATGAAGTAACGGAAAACGGACGGATGGCCGAGATAGACGCCGGGCTTTTGGATGATTATCCGGATCTGTGCGTGGATCATTACAGTAAACCCATTGGAATAAGCAGGGATGACACCGGAAAACCTCTTTATTATGTCTGCAATTTCGTAAGTAACGGTATTGAAGGAGCCGAGCATCATAACGGCTTGATGTATATAGAAGATGATGCTTTACATTTTGACGAGATCTCGGAAGAAGATATGAAGCTTACGGGTGAAAAAGTGACTCTGGGATGGTTTTCCGAAGTCACTCCCTATAATGTGTATGCTTCATATAAGACCTTCGTTAATGAAGGATGATGTTTTTTGCTTGAAAGGTATCAGGCATTGAATGCGTAAGTTATCCGAGGAACAAAAAGAGACAATGGAAAGGCTCGGTTTCGGGAATCAGCGCTTTTATGGCAGATGAGGCCACTGCGGTATATGCAAGACGGGAGGAGGCTGCACAGCTCCTCTGGAAGCTGGTAAAGAGGTATATGGAAGCTGAGCCCATGTGGAGCAGATTCAAACTCGAATATAACAGGGACTGGCTTGAGACTTATGAAGATAAGCTGGAGCACCTGAAATAAAAATTGACCTTTGGCGTCATTCATGGTCAAATACATGTATCGGGACTTATCCCGAAAGCAAAGCGAGGGAAAAATATGAGTAATTACGCTAAATTATGGCTCGGCTATAAGAGCAAAAAGGTAAATAAGGACAGCAAATGCCTTAAGAATATCCGTATTAACGGAGCAGATCATGCGGATGTTATAACCTGTAATGCCGTTTCCGAATTAAAAGAAGGCCTTAAGGCTATGCTTGATATAGATCCTGAGATCACATTCGGCACTGCAGTAGCACCCGTAGCGGTAACCTGCGGTAAGGATATTCAGGATAACGAAGAATACAGTATTTCAATAGACGCAGATTCTCTTGTGATCGATGCCAAGAGCCCTGCAGCCGCTTTATATGCAGCATTTGATATTCTCAGAACTGTTTCAGCGGAGAAGAAAGCAGAAGAGGTTTACGCATCCGGAAAGACCGTTCGTCCTTCCAATTCTCTCAGAATGCTCAATCACTGGGATAACATGGACGGAAGTATTGAAAGAGGATATTCCGGACAGTCTTTCTTCTATGTAAATAACGAGATCGTTATCGATGAGCGTACAAGAGATTACGCAAGACTCATCGCCTCTGTTGGTATCAATGCTGTTGTTATCAATAATGTAAATGTAAAAGATGCGGCTTCCTATATGATCACCGACAGATATTTTGCTAAGCTGGCAGAGCTGGGTGAGATATTTGCAAGCTACGGAATCGGATTGTACTTAAGCCTTAATTACGCATCCACCATTGAGATCGGCGGTCTTGACAGTGCGGATCCTCTTGATGAACGAGTTATCGCATGGTGGAAGGATAAAGTTGCAGAGTGCTTTGCTAAGATTCCCACCCTTAAAGGATTCCTTGTAAAGGCAGACTCCGAGGGACGTCCCGGTCCCTTTACCTACGGAAGAACCCAGGCTGACGGAGCCAACATGCTTGCAGATATTGTTAAAGAGCATGGCGGAATCATCATCTGGAGATGCTTCGTATATAACTGCAAGCAGGACTGGAGAGATTATAAGACCGACAGAGCAAGAGCAGGATACGACAACTTCATGCCCATGGACGGTGATTATCACGACAACGTTATCCTTCAGATCAAGAACGGCCCCATGGATTTCCAGATCAGAGAGCCTATTTCTCCCCTTCTCGGCGGTCTTAAGAAAACAAACCAGATGCTGGAAGTTCAGATTGCACAGGAGTACACCGGACACCAGATTGATGTCTGCTTCTTGATGCCCATGTTCAAGGAAATCCTCGGATTCAAGACTTACTGCTGCGAGAAGGATGATACCGTTGCCGATATCGTAAGCGGTAAGACATGGGGCAGCAGATTCTCCGGAGTTGCTGCGGTTACCAATACCGGTAATGATTTCAACTGGACCGGTAACTATCTTGCAGGTGCTAACCTCTTCGGATTCGGAAGACTTGCATATGATACCGATCTTTCTTCGGAAGAGATCGCAGAAGAGTTCATTAAGATGACCATTTCTGAAGACAAGGAAGTAGTTGATACCATCATGTCCATACTTCTTCCTTCACGTGCCATCTATGAGAAATACACCAGCCCTCTCGGAATCGGCTGGATGGTTACTCCCGGTGTTCACTACGGATGCAGCGTTGACGGATATGAGTATGACAGATGGGGAACCTATCACAGAGCGGATCACCTTGGTATCGGCGTGGACAGAACGGATAAGGGTACCGGCTATGCACTTTTGTACAACGAGCCAAATGCTTCCATGTATAACTCACCCGATAAGTGCCCCGACGAGCTTGTTCTCTTTTTCCATCATCTGCCTTATACACATAAGCTTCACAGCGGTAAGACCGTTATCCAGCACATCTATGACACTCACTTCGAGGGATATGATGAGGCCAAGGGACTTGCGGCTAAGTGGGATACTCTCAAGGGTAAAGTAGATGATGATATCTATGAGAATGTAAGAGAGCGCTTCGAAAGACAGCTTGCAAATGCCCGTGAATGGTGCGACCAGGTTAATTCCTACTTCTTCCGTAAGAGCGGAATTCCCGATGAGAAGGGCAGACAGATCTGGTAACCGGGATAATACATAATGAAAGAGATAACCTGTGATGAGCTTCGGGCACTGCCTGAAGGATCATACGAATTAATTGATATAAGGGATGAAGGCCTGATGGCATACGGAATTATACCCGGTGCCGTCAGTGTTCCTACGGATGATGTTTATGAGAGTAAGGTCATTTCCGATATCCCTTCCGATAAAAAGCTGATCTTTTATTGCGAGATCGGACGTTTGTCACGCGCCATAGATGATTCCGCCGAAATACTTCAGGGCAGGGACTGCTACAGTCTTGCCGAAGGGTATGTCGGATATGTCAGATCCGGGATCAGCAGTGAGTCGGATAAGGAAGAGAAAAGAAAGAAAGCCGAAGAAAGCATTGCAAAGAAATTTCACAAACAGCTTTTTTCTCCTTTTGCCAAAGCGTGTAAGACATACAAGCTTATAGAAGAAGGCGATAAGATCGCGGTATGTATATCCGGCGGAAAAGATTCAATGCTCATGGCCAAGCTTTTCCAGGAGATCAAAAAACACAGACAGGTGAATTTTGATCTTACATTTCTGGTGATGGATCCGGGATACAAACCTGAAAACAGGAAACTGATAGAAAGCAATGCCGAGGCACTCGGTATCCCCGTAACGATCTTTGAAAGTACCATATTTGATACCGTAGATACCATCGAGAAGAATCCCTGCTATCTGTGTGCGAGAATGAGGAGAGGGTATCTCTACAGCAAGGCCAAGGAGCTGGGATGTAACAAGATCGCACTGGGTCATCACTACGATGATGTAATCGAGACCATACTTATGGGAATGCTTCACGGAGCACAGATACAGACAATGATGCCCAAGCTTCACAGCACCAACTTCGAAGGAATGGAGCTTATCAGACCTCTTTATCTGGTCAGAGAAAGTGATATCATTGCCTGGCGTGATTATAATGATCTTCATTTCCTTCAGTGTGCATGTCACTTTACGGACACCTGCACAACATGCCATACGGACGGTACCACATCGTCCAAGCGCCTTGAGACCAAGAAACTTATAGCGGAGCTCAAGAAAACCAATCCGTTTGTGGAATCCAATATTTTCAGAAGTGTCGAGAACGTTAATCTTGATACCGTGATCGAATACAAGCAAAAAGGTGTTCGTCACCATTTTCTGGATGAATACTAAAGCCCAACGCTAAACAAATCTTGAATAGACAAACATACTTCAGAGCCGGTATAGAGCCGGCTCTATTTCTATAGTAGATTTATACTATAAATATGTTTTGCATAAATAGGTGGATAGTGTATAATACTTCTAGATTAGGTATTGCTTTAATACTTAAATATGGCTGCTATTATTCATGGGAGATAGATATGGAAGATATAATATTGAAATATGAAAGTAGTAACTATGATAAGTCTAAGTATAAGACATATGGTGGAAAGAGTTATCCGAAGGATGAAAGTGGCGAAAGATGGATTGTTGAGATATATGATGTGTATGAGGATGGAACTTGGATATTAACACGAGCTGCTGAGTGTGATGCTGATAGAGTAAGTAGGGTGGAGTATCTTCTTTCAAAATAGGAGAGTTGATCAATGAATAAGAAAAACAAGGACGGATTAACAGAAAAGCAGTTTTTAAAGCAGTACAATCCCGGTGATTACAAGAGACCATCCGTGACAACGGATATTCTGATAATAGGAGCGGGAGAGAAGCACTCAGGTCTTAAACTCCTGCTCATTAAAAGAGGTAATCATCCGTATATAGACTGCTGGGCACTTCCCGGCGGATTTATAGAAGAAAATGAAACCGCATATCAGGCAGCTGCAAGGGAACTTGAAGAAGAGACGGGATTAAAGGGTATCTACCTGGATCAGATATATACATTTACCAAGCCCGGAAGAGATCCCAGAACCTGGGTTATGAGCATCGCATACCTGGCTCTGGTTCCGAGGCTTGAAGAAGTAAAAGGCCTTGATGACGCCAAGGATGCCGCATGGTTTGACATGGAATTCGGAGATTCGGAGATTATTCTTACAAACAGTGACAGGAATGTGAGAATTGTATACGGTCTGAAAAAAGAAAACTTCCGTAACGGTGCTGTCAGATATGACAATTTCATACCGTCGCTTAAGAGTGAAGAAAGGCTTGCTTTCGATCACGTGGAGATTCTGATCGAGGCTGTTAAGAAGCTAAGGGAGCAGGTCTTCTATAATAACCAGGCATTCTGCCTTGTGGACGAAACATTTACATTGCCTGAATTGCAGTCTGTGTATGAAGCTGTTTTAAACCATCCGCTTTATAAGAAAAGCTTCCGCGACATGATCAGCGACAGGATAGAAGAAACGGGGAAAGAGAAAAGGTCGGATGTAAAGGGCGGAAGACTCAGCAAGGAGTATAGATTGAAATGAAGAATATGATCTTATGTTCTACCGGTGCACTTATCGGCAAGCCAAACGGACGCGATTACAGACTCCTGGAGCCGTTATCGGAGAAACTGAACTGCGACGGCTTTGAGTTTATGATGTACTCGGATTGGTACGATAAAACGGATGATATTGTAAAAATGGTAAGAGATACAGGTCTTGTTATCCCTGCATATCATGCTCAGAAAAGTATCGGTGAGAACATCAGTAAAGGTGGAGATGAAGAGATAAAGGATGCCTTTGAGAGATTCAGGATCAATTGCGACATGGCCGCGCGAATTGGAGCTGAGAAGATAGTTCTTCATTTGTGGGATGGCATCACCTCGGATCGTCATTATGAGAATAATATCAAAGCATATGAAGAGCTTGTGAATATCAGCAAAGCAGCAGGTCTTGATCTGCTTGTAGAAAACGTTGTGTGTAACGGAGAAGACCCCTGGGCCAGATGGATGGAACTTCTGGAGGTATATCCGCAGGCACATTTCGTTTTTGATACGAAGATGGCGGCTTTCCATGAACAGCTGGATATTCTCTATGAACCGGAAAATGAGTTTATGTGGAAAGACGGTCATATCCGTCATTATCACGTAAATGACTACGGCGGAGGTTTCAAAGACTGGGCAAATCTTAAAACCCTTCCCATTGGTAAAGGACATATTGATTTTGATAAATTCTTTGAATTTATCGGAAAGACCGGATATATCGGTACATATACTCTTGAGTCTACTGCATTTGACAGCACCGGAAGCGTTGATACGGATATGCTTAACAATGAAGTCGAGTTTATAAGAAAAGCATTGCTTAAGAATGGTGAGAATGATGAAACTTGAACATGTGGCAATGTATGTAAATGATCTGGAATCTGCCAGAGATTTCTTTGTTAAATACCTGGGCGGAAGATCGAATGACGGATATCATAATTCCAAAACGGATTTCAGATCATTTTTCATATCATTTGATGACGGAGCAAGACTTGAAATAATGAACAAGCCCGGCATGAGCGATATTGAAAAGCCTCTTAATCGTACGGGATATGTTCATCTTGCTTTTTCCGTTGGAAGTAAAGAAAAAGTTGATGAACTGACTGAGAAATTAACTAAAGACGGATATGAATTAATAAGCGGTCCCCGTTATACCGGAGACGGATATTACGAAAGTTGTATAGTCGGAATAGAAGGAAATCAGATAGAGATAACAATTTGATTCTGCGGAGGAACTTATGAATAATAAGTCTGATAGAACTCATATTTCGGTTATTATCCCGGCTCATAATGAGGAAAAATATATCAAACGCTGTATTGATTCTATCAAGGACGCAGACAGCGCGTTTCCCGGAAATACCGAGATCATCGTTGTCTGTAACAGATGTACTGACAATACAGCGGATATAGCTGCAGAAAACGGTGCTGTGGTTTTATTCAACGAGGACAGATGCATTGCCAAAGTAAGAAATGACGGAATTAAGGCGGCAAGAGGAAAGATCATTGTAACCATAGATGCCGACAACCGCATGACTAAAGGCACCTTAAGAGAGATATATGCTCTGTTAAGAACCGGTAAGTATATAGGCGGTGGTGCTCCCATACGTTTCGAGAGATATTCTTTTCCATTGTGGTGTAATGACATGATGTGCAGAGTATCTTTTGCAATAACAGGTCTTTACAGCGGAATATTCTGGGCTAAGAAAGATACCTTTGATAAGATCGGAGGCTTTGCCGATAAAAAGGCAATGGAAGATGTTGCCACGGCGAAACTTCTCAAAGAATACGGTAAAAAACACGGAAAGAACTATTCAACGCTCAGAAAGAATTATCTAATTAATTCCACCAGAAAATATGATGATCTTGGTGACTGGCTGTATTTCAAACTGATGTTTAAAAACATGGGTACACTTCTGAAAGCTGCGTTCGGTGATCGTTCGGGTCTCGATAAACTTCTAGATGAAATGTTCTATGACTATAATGATAACCACTGATTTTATTACTGAAATATATTTATAGACGACTGGAATTTACTTATGAGCGATATGATTATTAGAAAAGCAACAAATGATGATAAAACCGAACTTCGAAAGCTATATTTGGCATTGGAGGAGGACGGAGTCAGATATCAGCCTGAGCATTTTGTGATCGGTGAAAGAACGGATGAGTTTTTTCAGTCGATTTTTGATGCGGATAATCAGGATATTCTTGTGGCTGATATAGACGGAGTGGTTGTCGGATTCGTACATGTGATGATTCTTCAGCAGAAGAAGGTATCCTGCCTGAAACCTCAAAGCGTTGTATATATGCAGGATCTGTGCGTTCGTGAGGATATGAGAAATAACCGCATCGGTGCAAAGCTTGTACGTGCTGCCAAAGATTACGGTAAAGAGCATGGTGTAGACTTTATCCGTACACAGGTTTTCCCCGGAAATGTTGATGGAATGCGTTTCTATGAACGAAACGGATTCTGCGAAATGATGAAAACAATAGAATGTCAGTCATTGGACTAAGAAGATAAAGATGTTACCTGTACAAATTGAAAAACTGATAAATGATTTTACTGAACAATCCAAAACAATACTAAAGGATAATCTTGTTGGAGTATATCTTCACGGATCTGCCGTTATGGGATGCTTCAATCCGAAGAAGAGTGATCTTGATCTGATAGTGGTAGTTGAAAGGACTGTGCCTGATATTGATAAACGATCATTCATGGACATGGTGATAAGGCTTAATTCATCTGCTCCTGCCAAAGGCATAGAAATGAGCATGGTGCTCAGAAGCGTATGTAAGCCCTTCGTATATCCCACACCCTTTGAACTGCATTTTTCGGAAATGCATTTGAAGTGGTACGAAGATGCTCCGGAAGATTATATAAGTAAGATGAAAGGCGAAGATACAGATCTTGCCGCACATTTTACGATTCTGGTTAACAGAGGAAGATGCATATACGGAGCACCTATTGAAGAAGTGTTTTCTGAGGTCCCCGCTGCCGATTATATGGATTCTATATGGGACGATGTTGCGGAGGCTCCCGAAGATATATCGGATAATACGATGTATCTTACATTGAATCTTGCGAGAGTACTTGCTTATAAACAAGAAAAGCTTATCCTGTCCAAAAAGGAAGGCGGAGAGTGGGCAATCGGGAATTTGCCTGAGGAATACAGGCCGTTGATCAATGAAGCTATGAAAGAGTATATGGAAGGTGTGACTCTCGGCTACGATATGAATCTCGCTAAGAAATATGCAGAGCATGTATTGGCTCGGATAAAAGAATGAATGAAATAATCGCTGTAAGTAAAGAGAATATATCTGAGGCGGCACGTGTGCATTCCATATCATGGAAAGAGTCACATAAGTCCTTTTGCGATAGGAATTTTGTGGAGATGCACACGGTAGAACACCAGACGGAGTATATAAACAATAAGCTGAAATCCGGCACGGATTTTTACATGCTTATAGACAGAGAACCTGTAGGCGTAGTGTCAGTCACAGGCAGTCTTATTGAAGATCTTTATGTCATCCCTGAGAAGCAGGGGATGGGGTATGGAACAAAACTCCTTCAATTTGCTGTAAAGAAATGTTCAGGTACTCCATCATTGTGGATACTTGAGAATAATAAACGTGCGGAACAGTTCTACTGCAGTAACGGATTTAAGAAGACCGGCAGAGTTCATTCGGTTACGAACGGGATTGATGAGGTTGAATTTACGATGATGGATGTAGTTGTTAAGCCGATGGAAACCGATGATGAAAAGAAGGGGAAGGCATATGTTCATTGGAAAGCATGGCATGAAGCTTATGAACATATTATAAGTAAGGATTATCTTGATCATCTTACCCTGGAACAATGCGAGAAATGGGCATTTGAGTGGTCTGATAATACATATGTAGCGATAGTCGATGGAAAGACTGTCGGTTTCGTGTGCTTTTCCCCAAATAAGGAAGTAGAACCTGTAGTCGGTGAGATTTTCGCCATATATGTTCTTTCCGAGTATTACGGAACGGGAGTTGCACAGAAACTCATGGATCTGGCACTTGATGAGCTGAAGGAGTATCCGGGATGTGAGTTATGGGTGCTTAAGGATAATCCAAGGGCAATCCGTTTTTATGAGAAATATGGTTTTAAATCGGATGGGACTTTTAAGGAATTGAAGTCACTTAATGCTACAGAAATGCGAATGGTGAAATACGCAACAGAGAATTGATTAGAACAGAGGGGAAAGATATGAAAAACATCGATAAAAAATTCAGAGTATCAAAGAATAAGCTTATGACTTCCGTACTTGCTCTTTTCGGAGGTTTTATCGCAACCGGTATAATAGAAAATTCGATAACAGATTTTGATGAGAATCTTGTTCCTTGTATGATAATAGCTGTCAGTGTGGGATTGATTTGCGCAGCATTATGCATCATATTCGTTAAGGAATATTATATGCAGATCCGTGAAGACGGCTTCGAACTTGTAAAGGGTAAGAAAGTAACCAAATATGATTTTTCCGCTTTTGCAGGTTCTAATGTTACCAGACATTACATGAACGGTATCTATACCGGAACATCCCGTGAGATCAAGATTGCAGAGCCTAACGGAAAATCTCTGAAAATTAATGCAAACAATCTGTCCAAAGGTGCATTTGCAGAACTTGTTACATACCTTGGTCAGACCAGATTTACCGAGGCCCATGATATTGAAGCGACCGCAGAATATTTTAAGGGCGGAATCGATTTTCAGATTCCCAATGAAAGCATTTTAAAAGCTAACAGGAAAAAGGTATTGGGATGGACTGCTTTCGTAGTCTGTCTGGTAGTACTCTTTACCGGAATGTTTGTTTACTACTTAGTAACTCATTATGATTCCGCCACCTTCTTTGTGATCATGCTCTTTGCAGGACTCGGAGCATTGGTTGAGCTTTTCCTGGAACTGATACCTGCGGCTGTCACATATCATAAGATGAAGAATCTGCCTGATCGCATTCGTATTGATGAGTATTCGCTTACAATAGGAGACAGGACATTTACTTCCGGAAATATTCTTAATATCTTATTGGTACCTGCCGACTACACAATACTCACCAGAGATTTTATCGTTATTACCAAGGATAATGAAAAGATCAAATATAACTTTGGAAAGAACGATCTCAAGGGCAAACTGACCTATCCAGCTTACGACAAGCTCTGCAGTGCGATTGAGGTTTGGTGCATAGTAAACAAGATCAACTTTATGCAGATTCTCGGATAAGCACCGGTCTCACTTCTGAGGGTAACGTGGGTCAAAAACGAATTTGATCCCTGACACCTCAATGTGGGCGCAATCAGGCATCGAAAAACTAAGAAATAGCAGAATCCGATGCCCAGGCCCCAAATGAGGGCGTGATAGAGCATCGAAAAGCTATGAATTCATGATTTTCGATGTCTATTGAACCGGTGAAAAATGATAAAAGCATCGAAAGATAAGAAAATAGCGAAATTCGATGCCTTTCAGGGCGAAGAGGATGGGAAAAAGCATCGAAAAGAGAGAATGTTCAAGTTTTAGATGCTTTTAGCCTGAGGAAAGGAAGAAAAAGGCATCGAAAAACTAAGAAATAGCAAAATTCGATGCCTTTTAGGGCGGAGAGGATGAGAAAAAACGAGCAAAAATTTGGGAGTTTTGAGCCGGAGGCTGTGATATGGTACCGAATATAATCGGAACAAGATTTAACGGTACCAAAGTTTTTTAGGAGGAAAACAGATGTACAGACCTGAGGTTGCCCCTATGGGGTGGAACAGCTGGGATTGTTACGGGGCTGCCGTAACGGAAAAAGAAGTAAGGCAGAATGCGGAATTTATGGCTGCTCATCTGAAGCAGTACGGCTGGAATTATATTGTTGTGGATATCCAGTGGTATGAACCCGGAGCTACATCTCATGAGTACAGACCATTTGCGGATCTTTGCATGGATGAATACGGAAGGCTTATTCCCGCACCGGGCAGATTTCCCTCGGCGGCTGACGGAAAAGGTTTTGCTCCTTTGGCAGAGTACGTTCATTCACTTGGTCTTAAATTCGGCATACATATTATGAGAGGAATTCCCCGTCAGGCGGTTCATAAGAATCTTCCCGTGCTCGGAACCGATAAAACTGCCCGTGATGCTGCCAGGTTTAACAGCATCTGTATGTGGAATCCCGATATGTACGGTGCTAAAGCTGATGAAATCGGAAGAGCATATTACGACTCCATTTTTAAACTCTATGCCGAGTGGGGCGTTGATTTCATAAAGTGTGATGATATATGCAGAGAACTTCCTCACGAAGAAGAGGAAATGAAGATGCTCTCTGCTTCACTTAATGCATGCGGAAGAGAGATGGTGCTTTCACTTTCTCCCGGACCTGCTCTTATAGAAAAGGCGGAGCTTTATAAGCAGGTTGCCAATATGTGGCGTATAACCGATGATTTCTGGGATGACTGGAAACTTCTGTATGCCATGTTTGAGCGCGCGGAAAAATGGAGTATACATGCGGGAGCCGGTCATTATCCCGATGCGGATATGCTGCCCATTGGTCCCATCAAGCAAGACTATGATAAGAACAACCGTACCGCATTTTCGGAGGATGAACAGATCACCATGATGACTCTTTGGTCCATAATGCGTTCTCCTCTTATTATCGGTGGTGAGATGACAGGGTTCGATGATTTTACCATGAAGCTTATCACCAATGAGGCTGTTCTTAAGATGCATGCCAATTCAAGAAATGCCCGTCAGATCTTTAGAAGAGATTTTGCGGGTAAAGAGTTCATTCTCTGGATGGCTGATGATTGTGAAGGCGGTAAATATCTGGCCGTGTTCAATGCATCGGATGAAAAAGGATCGGTAGAATTTGGACTTGAAGAACTGGAAGGACTTTTCGCAGATAGTAAAGCTACGGAGCTTTGGTCCGGAGAGAGCATATCTTTCGGAAATACCTTTGCTGTAGATGTACCTGCTCATGGAGCTAAGGTCTTCCGCGTTTGAAAGAGAGGATTGACTTATGGCGTCATGGATGGTTCACCTCAGAATTGCGGATGAGTTGCTTAAGCATATAGATAATGTTGATGAAACCGCATTTGTTATGGGCAATATTGCACCTGACAGCGGAGTTCCGAGCGAGGATTGGAAAGAATACTATCCGCCCAAGAACGTTTCACACTTTAAAACACGGCCTGATGATGAAACTTATTTTGATATAGATGCATATTGCAGAAAATATTTTAATGATGATCTGATAAAAGGATATTCACTCAAAGAGTATTCCTTTTTCCTCGGATACTATGTACATCTTCTTACGGATGTCAGATGGACGGAAACCGTATATGTGGATCTGCTGAAAAAACATCCTAAGGAATGTGCCGAAGATAAATATAAGCTCATCTGGTCCGCAAAGGCTGATTGGTATGATCTGGACTTCTTGTATCTTGAGCAGAATCCCGGATTTAAGGCGTTTTCCATATATGAGAATGCAGTCTGCTATGACAATGTTTTTATGGATCTTTTCAGCAGGGATGCTTTTGAAAACAGGCGACAATATATATGCGGATTTTATCACAGTGACAATCATGGCGATCTGCACAGAGAGTATCATTACCTTACTCCCGAGCAGGCGGAAGACTTCGTTAAAACAACATCTCGCATGATCATGGATCAGGACAGCAGATTTTTTGACAGGTAAAGATGCAATGCTGTCAGCCTGCCCGGAGTGAGAATAAGATAGTGAAAGCAGTCTGAATTGAACAGGTTAGAAATGATTATTTCCTGTACCGCGGATAGTAGTGATCCGGGTACAGGAAAAAAATAATACTAAACAAGACATACAGTTGACTTGTTTTAAACGGTAGGATGATCAGGAAAGGTGAGCATATGAAGATTGACCGGTTGATCGGAATATTATCGGTACTGCTGCAAAAGGAGATGGTAACGGCACCCGAACTTGCCGAGCACTTTGAAGTATCCCGAAGAACGATAGGCAGGGATATAGATGCGCTCTCAAAGGCCGGAATACCTATCCGTACCATGCAGGGAATCGGAGGCGGTATTTCAATCATGAATGGATACCGCATGGACAGAACTCTTCTTACATCCCGGGATATGCAGATGATCCTTGCCGGACTTCGAAGTCTTGACAGTGTTAGCGGAAGCGGCTATTACGGTCAGCTTATGGAAAAGATTCAGGCAGGATCTTCAGAGTTTATAAGCGGAAGAGATTCTGTTCTGATCGATCTGTCATCATGGTACAAATCGTCACTTGCACCCAAGATAGCGACCATACAGGATGCGATAGAAAACAGACATATACTAAGGTTCCATTATTATTCCCCGTCCGGAGAAAGTAATCGATCCATTGAACCCTATTATGTAGTTTTCAAATGGACCAGCTGGTATGTATACGGATGGTGTCGCAAAAGAAAGGATTACCGCCTGTTTAAGCTAAATCGTATGGACAGGGTAAGAGAGACCGATATTGTATTTACCTGCAGAAAGGCACCGGTACCGGAGCTTGGAACTGAATTTGCATTTCCCAGAAATATCATACTCAAGGCATTATTTGAGCCGGATATGAAATGGAGACTTGTTGAAGAGTTTGGTCCCGGATGCTATGAGGAACAGGATGATGGCAGACTGCTTCTTACCAGAGACTACAAAGATATGGATAATCTGACTATGTGGATGCTAACCTTCGGAAGCAAAGTGGAGGTTCTTGAACCTGCACAGCTGCGTGAGAACCTTAAGTCGATTGCAGAATCAATGATCAAAATGTATGGAGGAAAGAAAAATGTCAGAAATTGAAAGATATGATGTTAGCAAGGAGTGGGCACATTCAGGTATAATAAAGGCTGGGGATTACTGTTTCCTGAGTTATTGCGTAGGAAATATCGGCGGAACCATTGAGGAACAGATAAACGGTGCGTTTGATCAAATGGAGCAGAGACTGGCGCTTGTCGGACTAACTCTTGAAAATGTGGTTCAAATGGATTGTCTTTTCAGAGATGTTTGGAATATTCCGGTGATGGAAAAGATTATCAAGGAAAGATTTGACGGAAAGTATCCCGTGCGTAAATCCATTCAGACCGAGTTTGCTCATGTAGGCGGAAAAGAGGGACTTCAGTTTCAGGCAGATGCCGTTGCTTACTGTGGTAAATGAATCATTTAGGAGATATATCTGATGAAGTACAAGTGGATAGATGAATACCTGCTGGAAAAGCCCGGAGTGACTAAGGATCTGCAAAAGGATTGGAACTGGATACGTTATCATATCGGCGGAAAAATGTTTGCGGCAGTATGTCTGGATGATAATGACAAACCATATTACATCACGTTGAAATTGGAGCCTGTGGAAGGTGATTTCTGGCGCAGGCAGTATGAGGATATAATCCCCGGATACTATATGAATAAAGTTCATTGGAATTCGGTAAAAGCAGATGGCAATGTTCCGGATGATGTACTGAAGGATATTCTTGATAAGGCATACAAAATAGTCCTCGGAAGTCTCAGTAAGAAGAAACAGAAGGAAATTTCAGAAGAAAGATAAACAGGAAATATATGATCTTCATTTAAGCACTGAAAATTGAAGATATCAGGCAAATGAGTTATATTTGAAAACGAAATACCGTGTAGTTTTATGATATGCTGCCGGCAAGGTGGAAAAGTGATCTGCAGAGATGGGGCACTATTCGAAATGGAATTAAAGAAGATAGATCATAATTTAACCGTATGTAAAGTTCAGAATGTTACTGATATAGATTTGAGCCGTGATTTCTATTTTGTCGGAAGGACGGACGAAGAAATCTCTCTTGTATGTAAAACGGAAGACACTCCGGAAAATACATTGGAACGGGATGATGGCTGGCGTGCTTTTCGAATACAGGGAGTTTTGGATTTTTCGCTCATCGGGATCCTTTCGAAACTGTCCGGGATTCTTGCTGATAACGATATCGGGATTTTTGCGGTATCCACTTTCAATACCGACTATATACTTGTCAAAGAGTTTAATTATGCAAAAGCTTTATCCGTGTTATCGGATGAAGGGTATAAGGTTGTCTGAGTAAAACAGGATAGGAGAATCCGGAATATGAATTCAATTTTGATATCCACAGATTTCGTAGCCTCCCTTTTTATCGTCGTCATTATTATCGGTTTATATGAGATCCCCGCAGAGGCAATAAAAGCGACCAGGCATTTTAGGCGTTGCATGTGGATCGTGTTTATCGGGCTGATAATTGAGTGCCTTGCAATGATCTTGGATGGGAAGGAAAAAATGTCATTTTTGCTCCTTCTTCTTAATTATGCAGGATATGTTTTACTGGATCTTTTGACAATCATCTATTCCTTCTATTTGAATTACCTGATCGAGGAAAGTGAAAGACGTTTCACCAAAGTACAGGCGAATGTGATCACCTGTTTGTTATCGATTGATATCTGTATTCTGACTGTCGGTATGTTCACCGGAAAATTATTTACCGTAACGAACGGATATTTGACCTATGGTCCATGGTCAGACTTTAAGGGATTGATATGTGGTCTGTGTTTCTTTGCCATGTGCCTGCTTTATTTGTTTAAGTATAAGGCGTTCAGGATCAGAAGTAAATTTTTTGTAGTGCTGATAGTGGTTGTTCCGTTGGCAGCTACCATAATCGGATACATTTATCCAAACTCCGGATTCGGTTTTCTTGGTGCGGCAGTATCAATGAATGTCGTATATGTAATATTGGAATCCAAGATTATTGCGGAATCCTGTGCGAATGCAAAAATGTATAATGAGATATCCGAAAAGGATCTGCTTACCGGCTTGAAGAATCGAAGAGGCTATCAGAAAGTGATTGATGGGATAGCTGATGATGATCGTATCGGAATTGTATTTGCCGATGCCAATTCTCTGAAAGAAGTTAATGATACCCAAGGACATGAAGCAGGTGATAGACTGATCATACGTATTGCCAATATACTTAAGGATGCTGTGCCTGATTGGACTGTTTGCAGGATCAGCGGAGATGAGTTTGTCTGTATTAAGAAAAATCCCGATACGAATAAATTTACAGAAATGATGACAAATCTTGAGGAGATCTTTCGGGCGAACGATCGAGTTGCAGCTTTCGGTTATGAAACCGGCTCAGGAAAAGATGTTTACTCTGTTATTAAATCTGCAGAGAAGAAGATGTACTCTGACAAACATATATACTATATGGAAACCGGAAAGGACAGACGTCGCTGAAATATAGGTGATATGACATCGCCGGAGGATTTTGCCGAGCATTTAAAAAATTATTAGAACCTGACAAATCTTCGCAAACGTGGAAATGTTACTTTTTTGATGCCGGGTCATAATGTACGTGTAAGCCGGAGGAAGAAAGCATGGAATGGATTGAAGCATTACAAAAAGCTATCACGTATATGGAAGAGCATCTACTCGAGGAGATCAACTATGAAGACGTAGCGAAGCAGGTGCACACGTCGAGCTACGAGTTTCACAGGGCTTTCAGTTTCGTGACGGGAATGACGGCCAACGCGTATATCCGAAACCGCCGCTTGTCTTTGGCGGGAAAAGAAATCGTTGAGACCGATGCCAAGATTACCGATCTGGCGATGAAGTATGGCTACGAGACACCGGAAAGCTTTACCAAAGCGTTCACACGTTTTCATGGTGTTGCACCCAAAACAGCCAGAACAGAAGCCTGCAAACTGACGCTTTTTAATCCGCTTACGATTACTATTTCTGTGAAAGGTGGTAAGAGTATGGATTATCGTATAGTTCAGACAAAAAAGAAGAGATTTATCGCATTGGTAAGAGAGTTTAGCAACGTGATCATTAACGATGAAGCCAACCACGATGTGGCGGACTTCTGGGGTGAATGCAACAGTAAACAGATGCTTTCTCCGATCTGGATGTTGAGAGAGGACGGAAAGCGCGATCTTTACGGACTTTGCAGCCCGACGACAGAAGGAAAAGACACCTTCGAATATGGCATAGGGATTATTATTGATGAGGATACCGCTGAGTTTGATCAGGCGGAATTGGAAAAGAAAGGTTTTAGGATCTGGGACGTCAATTCGGGGACCTATGTAGTTTTTGACTGTGTGGGTGAGAACGGAGACTGTATCACCAAGACCTGGTCGATGTTCTATAAGGAGTTTTTGCCTCAGATGGGATACGAAGCCTCGGAGGAGACGGATTACGAACTGTATTTTGATGGAACCCGTCCGGAAGTATTTTGCGAACTGTGGATTCCTATCAAAAAGTAACCGGTATAATGTGGAAATATTACCCGGAGCCCCGGCAATTGAGCCGAGGCTCTTTTATGGTTTGAATCAAATAAATCCTTATATTCTGCTGAGGGTATTTTACGATATAATCGTTATGTAGCATATTTTCAGCTGATACATTGGAGCGACTATATGAACGCATTGATAATAGGCGGGAGCGGCGGACTGAGCAGCGTAGTAGCCAAACTTGCGATGAAAGAGTACCGGGTATGGACGCTTACAAGAGGGAATCGTGAGGTTCCGGATGGTGTGGTCTCCGTCATAGCTGACAGAAATGATCCGGAAGAATTAAGACAGGCACTTGGAGCACAAAATGTCAGATGGGATGTTGTGATCGACTGTATCTGCATGAATCGTGAACATGCGGAAGCTGATCTTGAGATATTACCTGAGTTTACGGACAGGCTTGTTGTGGTTTCCACAGACTCGGTCTATGACGGCAGGTATAAGAAAATACCGGAAAATGAGGACGGAATCTGCGTAAACGAAACCGGAAGCAGCGGTGAATGCACATATGCCGGCAATAAAAGGCATATGGAAGAGGTGTTTATCCATGATATGAATACCGGGAATTCAGGATTGAAGATTACAATCTTCAGACCCGGACATATCTACGGTCCGGGATTTATGCTTGGATGTTTTCCGGAACACAGCAGACAAAAAGAATTACCTGAACTGATACTTAAAGGAGTGCCGATACGATTGGTTGGAATGGGGACTTATATCATACATCCGATCTATGTAGATGATCTTGCGATGGCGCTTATAGATTGTGCAAAGAACGAAAAGACCTTCCAAAAAGTGTTTTGCATAGGCGGACCTGAGGCGGTAGAAAACAAAACGTATTATGAAATTATCGCAGAGTGCCTTGGGGTGGGATAGACACACAGCACTCTTGAGACCGATCAGTCTTTAGGGTGCTTTTCTCCGATTTGAAGCAATTGTCTAATACTGTTTCTATCCGGACCGTGTTTGCATTTTCCGTACCTTTATTTGCAACATCCGTCCATATATATGGAACCGACCGGATCATCGTGATAGATTTACGATGAAACGGAGGTGCTGCAATGAAAAGCAAATGGATGTCGGATAAATATCTTGTCATGTTTTTTGGTCTCACCCTTGCATGGACATGGATCTGCGGATTCATCCCGGTCATATTCGGGTTTACAGGTACGGGATCCGGAACCTTTATCTTTTATTTCGGAGGAGGCGCTCCCTCTGTCATAGCACTTTTTCTGGTCTTTCTGACGTATCCCGGGGATAAAAGGAAAGACTATTTCAGAAGGTGTTTCAGTTTAAGACAGGCCGGATGGAAATGGCCGCTCATTACGATAGCGGTATTTACGGTATTATCTTCAGTAAGCGTATATTTGGGAGTCCGCCTGCTTGGTTTTGATATGCCGACAATGGATTATGTTAAAGCAGTGGACGCCAATCCGCTGATTTTTCCGCTGGTAATACTCATCTCACTGATCTCCGGTCCTCTCAATGAAGAGTTTGGCTGGAGAGGGTATGCACTCGACAGACTGATGGCGAAGTTCGGCTTCCTCAATGGTTCTCTGATACTGGGGTTCGTCTGGGCTATATGGCATCTTCCCTGGTACTTTACACCGGGACAGGCACAGTATGCTCTGCTGAGGGATTCGGTTTTCCATGCGGTGATGTTTATTCCCAGCGTTATGATGCTTAGCGTCTTCGTATCCTTCGTATATGTTAAGACGAAACGCAGCATTCTTGCGGGAGCGATGGTGCATATGTTCAGCAATCTGATCGGAAGTCAGTTGTTGGCTTCATATACAACCGGTATCAGTATGCTGATTAGATATACGAATATGCTGTTCTTCCTGGGGGTGATCGTCTATGCGGCGAGTTCACATTCGTTCAGTGAAGAGACGGCGGAAGTTATAAATGAAATAAGGAAGCAGGGAAAAACAAGTGCAGATTGTAACAAGACAAGTTGAGGATAAACCTCTTACAGTGACAATCGAATATCCTGAACTCACGGAATCGGTAAAGGGACTTGTTGACAGGATCAGAAGCCTGGATGTCAGTTTCAGTGTCTCTTCCGATGACGGACTGACGCGGATTTCAATATCCGATGTTTACTATATTGAAAATATAGACAGAAAAGTGTTTCTTTATACCAAAAAAGATGTCTACAGGATCAGTGCGCCTATGAGTGAAATAGAGGAACTTGCTAAGGAATCGGACCTCGTTAGAATCTCCAAGATATGCATTATGAACACGTCTCATCTGGCCGGGATCAGACAGCTTAAGAACAGTCACCTCGAGGCAACACTTGATAACGGTGAGAAACTCATAGTATCGCGCAGATATCTGTCCGAAATAAAACGGAGGTTCTGAGGAAATGTCTGTAAAGAAAATACTTCAAAATACATGCATACTTGCTGCTCTGATGATATTGGCAGTGTTTGCCTGCTCGGTGATCTGGTCCGGTGTCACCGCGGAAATCGAACTTGTATTTCTGTTGTTTGGGCTTGCGCTTGTAATATCGGTAGTGAATTTCCTGTTTGATGAGTTTATGAATCTTTCGCTTATTGCAAGCTACATTGTCAGATATTTCGTCACCACGGGAATTGTTATGCTGCTTGGATTCATCGTCGGATGGTTCTTCCCGAGTAACTTCTGGATGGCATTTATCTACGTAGGTATCGTATTTGTACTTGCCTATGCAATAGATGTCTTTAAGGTGCAGAAAGATATCTCGTACATCAACGAGCATATCAGAACAAAGGGTGAAGAAAGCATCAAACAGCATTGAAGATCAATTTGCGAAGAACTCTTCCCGGAGATGTAATGCAGATGTCAAACGGAGAAATATGGAATACAATACGACCGGATAAAACGGAATTGGTGGCAAAAATGAATTATAAACTTGTTCCATATACAGATGATTATTATCAGTTTGTATATGATTTGAAAAAGACTGTTTACAGACAATATGTTGAGGAGTGTTGGGGAGAGTGGAATGAAGCTGTTCAGAAAGAAATGTTTGACAGATTTATTGACTCTGCAAAGGAGGATACGCACCTCATTTTTTCTCAAGGACAAGTGATAGGCTTTTATAATGGAACAACTCTGGATGATGGCAGTTATGAAATCGGTAATATCTGCATAACTCCGGAATATCAGAACCACGGATTAGGAACACAAGTCTTGAGGGATGTTTTAGCCATTCACAAAGCTAAAGACATTCATATTCAATATTTCAAGCAAAACCCGGTGGGCAGACTATATGAAAGGCTTGGGTTTGTGCCTGATGGCGAGAATGACTTTCACTATGTTATGAAAAGATTCGGTGAAACTGATTGAAAAGAACACAAAATCAATATTCGCGTTTTTTTGACATACGTGAAACGGCAAAGTATATCAATGCACCGATTGCAAATCCCGTAGTATTAAGGAGGACGTCATCTATATCTGAACAGCGGTCGAAAAACGGCAGCTGTGATATTTCGATGAGCAGCGGAAAAGCAGTCCCGGCCAGTAAGGCCTTCGGGAGATTATTTAATTTCTTAAAGCAGACAGGCCAAACTATCCCTACCGGAATGAACATGGTAATGTTTCCGAAAATATTTACTTTCCATCCGTCATATCTTTCCCAAATAAATGTAAAAGGTCTTATATTTGTCCAAAACGGAAAAACTCTGTTTTTGTCAAAGGTCAGTGTTCCTATGTGTCCGTCCACATGATGAAGCGGGAAATAAACCATTCTGCATATAACAACAATGCATACATAAACCATGAGAAGGTTAAGTTCACGCTTTAAAACGAATTTCTTATTAACGGTATTGACTATGATTCTGGCTACTATCCAGGCTAAGGTTATAAAGCAGATCATGTGAAAATATGTTATCGTGATCATTTCTTGTTCTCTCCCGAATTCTAATGTGTCACACTTGTGACCGTACACGGCGTATTATATAATGTATATTGTCATAAAACAATGCGCTTAAGTAATGTGTCACACTTTTGCATTATATGTGGCATATGACAGGATTGTCGGGATATGAATAATACAAACGGAAGAATAGCACAACGATCGCGGATGAAAATGGTTAATGCGCTTTTTTCTCTAATGGAGCAATATTCTTTTGGCGAGATAACCGTCACACAGATCGCACAGGAATCAGGATTATCCAGAAAGACTTTTTACAGACTCTTTTCGTCCAAGGAGAAAATACTGATCTATCAATACGATCTCTGGTTTAAGGAAATACTTGCACGCATTAAAGATGAGAAGCTACACAGTTACTGGGATGTAGTCCAATGTTTTTTTGATTTCTGCGAACAACACAAAGACTTGCTTGCATTGCTGAAAAGGCGGCAGGTGCTTTCCATGTTCTTTGAATACATTGAAGATAATTCGATAACGGTATTTGAGTATGTTCATTCCAAAGAAACCGCTCACAATTATTCCGCGCCTATGCCGTATCTTTTGGCATACAGTGTAGGCGGTATGTTCAGTATGCTGGTCAAATGGGTCGAGAATGATATGGATGTTGAGTCAACGGAATTTCTTAAGATAATCAAAGCGGGATATATGTCTCCGAGATTATAAGGCATTGAGCGGTGTAAAGAATGCTTATTCTATTGCTCAGAGAGCCGGGGCATACACAAAATTTGCTGGGTGTTTCCGTAATCCATAGAGGGCAGGCAGGATGAACGCCGTAGCATTATCCCGGTAATAAAAGATAATATATCGAATGGCGGAAATGAGATAACTCATGCCCGCCATTTTGTGTTTATTCTTCAAGGCTCTGTTTATAATTTTTTCCCCAATCTTCCATGGACTTTATGATCGGACGCATGGACTCGCCTAGCTCGCTTAACGCGTATTCAACACGGGGCGGAACTTCGGGATATACGGTACGGGTAATGATACCGTCCGCCTCCATGGAACGCAGACTGTCTGTAAGCACCTTCTGACTGATCCCATCCAGAGATTTCTGTAATTCATTAAAACGCCAGGGACGGACAAGGAGATTTCTCATAATGAGCAGTTTCCATTTGCTTCCGATCAGGCTGACTGTTGTGGCTACGGGGCAAACAGGCAATTCATCCTTTGTTTTCATAATAAATACCTCTTTTTTTCCAAAACATCATATTTGAATGTTATATATAAATTGTATTGTTTTGGCTGCTGTAAATCAATAGGTTACAAAAAGGTAACTATCTAATAAATTAGTGCGTACTTACAATGTGTTTAGACTTCTGCGATAATAAAGACGACACGAAGGAAATGGTGCCTGCAGAAAAAAATTATCGGAGGTACATATCAAGGCACTTATGAAAGAAGGGGGCGTTCCCGATAATTATATATGTCATGGCTTTGTTGTTTTCGGATATATGGACGGGCGGCAGCCGCTCAGCAAGCGGGGGAGAAGCCCGGACGAGTACAGATCATAGAGTGAGAAGGTGATGGTATGGAACAGGCAGAGATGAGAGAATATCTGATAAAGACGCTCCTGGCTGAAAAGCCGGATTATAGAGACATGGAAATCCCTGAAGAAACGGGAGAGCAGAAAAGACTTCTCAGGAGTCTGTTTAATGTGCGAATGCCGGGTAAGATCAGTGAGGATTTTCTGAGGGTTCAGGATGAATACCTTCAGGATATGGCGTTAGAAAAAGGGATTACGGATCTTAGGAATCTGCAACCGATGGAAGAAGGTATCTACCTCTGGCAGGGTGATATCACGACGCTTCGATGTGATGCAATCGTGAATGCTGCCAACAGTGGGATGACAGGTTGTTATCAGCCTTGTCATAACTGTATTGATAACTGTATCCATACATATGCCGGTATACAGCTAAGAAATGCCTGCGCTGATATTATGGAAAAGCAGGGTTATGAGGAACCGACCGGACAGGCAAAGATCACGCTGGGATTCAATCTGCCCTGTAAATATGTCCTGCATACTGTCGGCCCTATTGTGAGCGGAACTTTAACAAAAGAACATGAAAAACTTCTTGCATCATGCTACAGATCATGTCTGGAGCTGGCCGATAAGAACGGCGTGAAGAGTATTGCGTTTTGTTGTATATCTACAGGGGTGTTCATGTTCCCGAATGAAAGAGCGGCACAAATCGCAGTTCAGACTGTAAGGGGATACAGGAAAGAACATGGTAACGGAATCGAGGTGATATTTAATGTTTGGAAGGATATCGACTATGAAATCTACCGGGAATTACTCGGATGAGATAAAGAAACTTAAGAAAGCCATAGAAGAAGCAGATGCTGTCGTGATCGGAGCGGGAGCGGGGCTTTCGACCTCTGCCGGCTTTGTTTATAACGGGGAGCGTTTTGAGAAGTATTTCTCGGAGTTCGGTAAGAAGTATGGATTTAAGGATATGTATTCCGGTGGATTCTATCCTTATGAGACTCCGGAGGAGATGTGGGCTTACTGGTCGAAGTTCATCTTCGTCAACAGATATATGGATGCACCGAAGCCTGTTTATGAAAATCTGCTTTCTCTGGTAAAGGATAAGGATTATTTTGTCATCACTACTAATGTGGATCATTGTTTTCAGAAGGCAGGGTTTGATAAGAAGCGACTGTTTTATACGCAGGGAGATTACGGTCTGTTCCAGTGCAGCGAGCCCTGTTCGGATGAAACGTATGAAAATGAAGAGATGGTAAGGAACATGGTAGAGCAACAGAAGGACATGAAAATCGAGGCGGCTTTGATTCCAAAATGTCCGAAGTGCGGGAAGCCTCTTACGATGAATCTAAGGTCGGATGAAAAATTTGTTGAGGACAAAGGCTGGCATGAGGCAGCGAGGAGGTATCGTGATTTTCTGCAAAGCCATGACGGAAAGATCCTGTATCTGGAACTGGGCGTAGGCTATAATACTCCGGGTATCATCAAGTATCCTTTCTGGCAGATGACGGAAAAGAATCCGAAAGCAATATATGCCTGCGTGAATTTTGACGAAGCAGCCTGCCCTGAGGATATCAGGGAACAGGCCATCTATATCGATGGTGATATCGGGCAGGTGATAGTAGAATTGAGGAAGTGATTTCATGATCATAAATACGGGGATGCGTACGGATATACCGGCGTTCTACCACGAATGGCTGATAAACAGAATAAAAGAAGGCTTTTTGATGGTGCGCAATCCATATAACCCGTCTCAGGTGACCAGGTACAGCTTGTCCCCGGAGGTTGTGGATCTGATCGCATTCTGTACAAAGAATCCTGCACCGATGCTGCCGCATATGGATGCGTTAAAGCCTTACGGTCAATACTGGTTCGTTACCATCACGCCGTACGGAAAAGATATCGAGCCGAATGTACCGGATAAGCAGAAAGTAATGGAAGATTTTAAAGAGCTTTCTGATATTGTTGGCATAGACAGCGTTGGATGGAGATATGATCCTGTCTTTGTGGATGATAAGCATTCCGTGGACTGGCACATCGATCAGTTTGAGCAGATGACCGCAACACTGTCCGGATATACGAAGACTTGTGTGATCAGCTTCATTGATATCTATAAGAAGGTGGAGCGGAATTTCCCGGGAGCAAGGGCGGTTTTTAAGAAGGACAGACTGACGATCGGTAAAGCTTTTATTGAAATCGCAAAGCGGCATGATATCACTATCAGGCCGTGTGCCGAGGGAAATGACCTCGAACCGTATGGTGCTGATTGCTCCGGATGCATGACGGTGAAGACTTTTGAGACTGCACTTCATTCACGGCTTGATGTTCCTAAACGAAGCAGGAATCAGAGGAACAACGAGTGCACATGTCTTTTGGGTACAGATATCGGAGCATATGATACCTGCGGTCATCTTTGCAGGTACTGTTATGCCAATGCAAATGCGGCACTTGTACGAGAGAATATGAAGAAGCATGATCCAAAGTCGCCATTTCTGATTGGAAATTGTCACCCTGGCGATGTGATCCATGAGGCGAAGCAGATAAGCTGGCTGGATATGCAGATGAGGCTGGAGATATTTTAAGCATGTTTCAAAGGAAATATTGTTATCACAAAAAGATATAGGCAACAGTGAAATGCTGAAATTATATCCAATATACATGTTATCATTTTAAATTGAAGACCTATAAAAGGATGAGAAAGAGTTATGAGGTTGGCGGCTTATCAATTTGCCGTATGTGGTGATATTGATCATAATCTTGAAATAATAAAAAAAGCTATAGTGAGTGCATCAGAGAATAAGGTGG
>JAEEXJ010000092.1 GCA_016291475.1 Lachnospiraceae bacterium
ATGTACAAGTTCTTGTCAGTATTTTTGCGACATTTGCCGACTCACTTAATGAGCGGAATCTCGCATGATTGCTTCGAGGACTTGTTTGAACGAAGTGAGTTCCGCAGAAGCAATCAGATCTGCGAGACGAACGCGAATTTAGTGAGTACGGCGCATGAGCACAAATACTGACAAACTTGTACGTGCCCGTAGATTGGAGTAGATAATGACAAGAGTAGGTAAATTTGAGAAAGTAAGCTTTGAACAGTTCAAGGCTGGAATGGAAGATTTCGGATTGGATGATAATGATTTGAAGGAAAAGTATGATCGTATTCAGCTTCCCGTCAGAGCCACCACCGGAAGCGCAGGATATGACATCAGGACTACCGTGGATATTAAACTCAATCCCGGGGAGACCGTCAAAATACCCACGGGAATAAGAGCTTCCATGCTCGAGGACTGGATGCTTGCCGTTTTTCCCAGAAGCGGACTCGGCTTTAAATTCAGACTTCAGCTGAATAATACAGTAGGGATCATTGACAGCGATTACTATTTTTCCGATAACGAAGGACATATTTTCGTAAAAATCACCAATGATTCAAACGAAGGTAAGACCGTGGAACTCAAGGAAGGAGATGCTTTTGCTCAGGGAATATTCCTTCCTTACGGAATTACCGAGGATGATGATGTTACCGCATCACGTAACGGAGGCTTCGGAAGTACCGGAAAATAAGGCTTTTATGGCTATGTAGAATTGAATACTAGATATAGTGTTTTTTAATAATATTTTAATTGTTTTTTCATATCGGTTTGATGTATTATATCTCTCGGCGTAAGCTATAACTTACTTTGTACTTTACCGGAGGTATAATATGTTTAAGATCTACACTGATAACGGTTCCGATATTCCCGAGGATTATGCTGCCGAGCACGGTATTGATACACTCAATCTTGCTACCATAATTGACGGGGTGGTGTATAATCAGGGAGTTGAGCTTTCCAAGGAAGAGTTCTATAAGAGGCTCGCTGCAGGTGCTAAACCTTCAACTTCTCAGGTGAATCCCGATCAGGCTAAGAAATTCTTTGAAGAGAGAATCGATGAGGCTGATGAGTTCCTGTTTATCGGTATTTCATCTGGACTTTCCGGCACCGTTCAGAGTGTTATGGCAGGTGCTAAGGAAGTTATGGAAAAGCACCCCGGCAAGAAGATCGAAGTTGTTGATTCACTTACCGGTTCGCTTGGTGAAATGCTTCTTGTTACCAAAGCCGTAGATATGAGAGATGCAGGCAAGAGCTTTGAAGAGACCGTGTCTTTTGTACGTGATAATGCAATTCATGCAAGCCTTGCGATCACTGTAGATAATCTTATGGACCTTTGGAGAGGCGGAAGAGTAAGCAAGACAAGTGCCGTTATCGGTACTGTTGCTGCAATCAAGCCCTTTATTACCGTTAATAATGAGGGTAAGCTTGATGCGGGCGGAAAGATCAGAGGCAGAAAGAAGAGCCTCGATCATATAGTTGATTACATGGAAGAGCATCTGGGATCATGCCGTGACATGAATGATACGATCATGGTCGCGCACGGTAATTGTCCCGAAGATGCGGAATATCTTAAAAATTTAATTGAGGAGCGTCTGGGCTTTAAGAAGTTTATGATAAACAGCATTGGCCCTATGATCGGAACACATACCGGACCTACAATTTGCCTGGCCGGATATTTTGGTGAAACACGCTCCTGATGGAGCAGAAATGAAACAGTCAGACGTTCTTATTACAGAAAAACAGCTTGGTTACATAAGTGATTCGGCCAGTGCGTTAAAACATGCCGAAGAGAAAAAGGGACGCAAGCTCACTGCATCCGTTGTTACTTTCGGATGTCAGATGAATGCGCGTGATTCCGAAAAATTAGCCGGTATCCTTGTATCTGCGGGATTTGAACTTCTCGAAGATACCGAGGATGCCGACTTTGTTTTGTATAATACCTGTACCGTAAGAGATAATGCCAATCAGAAACTTTACGGTCATCTGGGAGAAGTTCATTCCAGAAAAAAGAAAAATCCATCCATGATGGTTGGAATATGCGGATGTCTTCCTCAGGAACCTTCCGCATTTGAACTTCTGAAAAAATCCTATTCTTTTGTAGATCTTATCTTTGGAACACATAATCTCTATGCCTTTCCCGAATACCTGAGCAGACTTCTCAGCGGAGAAAGACATATTTATGAGATTATGGATCATTCGGATAATATAGTCGAAGATCTTCCCGTACTCAGAAAATATCCTTTCAAATCCGGCGTAAATATCATGTTCGGATGTAATAATTACTGTACTTACTGCATAGTTCCTCATGTCAGAGGAAGAGAAAGAAGCAGGGAAAGTGCGGATATTATTGCAGAGGTTAAGAATCTTGCTTCTTCCGGTGTAAAAGAAGTAATGCTTCTCGGACAGAATGTAAATTCCTATGGAAACGGGATCGACAACGAAATCTCATTCCCCGAGCTTCTTAAGAGAACCTGTGATGTTCCCGGCATAGAGAGAGTCAGATTCATGACATCACATCCCAAGGATCTTTCGGACGAGCTTATAAAAACTATCAAAGAAAACGACAAGATCTGCAGACATCTTCATCTTCCTCTTCAGAGCGGTTCCACCAAAGTTCTTAAAGAAATGAACAGAAGATATACAAAAGAGCAGTACCTTGATCTTGCTCTTAAGATCCGTGATGAGATTCCCGACATTGCAATGACAACGGATATCATGGTCGGATTCCCCGGAGAAACCGCTGCGGATATAGATGATACCATCGATGTGATCAATAAAGTTCAATACGATAATGCATTTACTTTTATCTATTCCAAGAGAATGGGTACGCCTGCTGCCGTCAGGGAAGATCAGGTTCCCGAAAATCTTGTAAAAGAAAACTTTGACAGGGTATTAAAGGTTGTACAGGAAACCGCGAAAAAACAGAGTCTCAGATGGAAGGGCCGTGTTCTTGATGCACTTGTTGAGGAAGAAAACACTTCCATGGACGGATATGTAACCGGCAGACTTTCCAACAACATGATCGTTCATTTCGAAGGATGCAAGGAGATGATCGGTAATATCGTCCCCGTAAGACTCGATGAATGCAGAGGTTTTTACTATATGGGAAGCAGGGCTTAAAAGGAGCTTTACGATGCCTGATATAAATGATGTTTCACCTATGATGCAAAATTATCTGGAGACTAAAAAGCAGTATCCGGATTCCATATTGTTCTACAGGATTGGCGATTTCTATGAAATGTTCTTTGATGACGCCGTGCAGGTGTCGAGGGAACTTGAACTTGTTCTTACAGGTAAATCCTGCGGATTGGAAGAGAGAGCGCCCATGTGTGGCGTTCCTTTTCATGCAGCGGATACTTATATCTCAAGACTAGTTTCAAAGGGATATAAAGTAGCTATATGCGAACAGGTAGAAGATCCCAAACTCGCCAAAGGCCTTGTTAAGCGAGAAGTAATAAAGGTCGTTACTCCGGGAACCAATATTAATTCACTTACTCTGGATTCGGGTAAGAATAATTATCTGATGTGCATTTGTTATCAGGATAACGGAATCGGTATAAGTGTAGTTGATGTATCAACCGGTGAATTCCTTGTTTCGGAAGTATCATCCGTTAATCAGATCAATGATTATCTGGGGAGATTCGAGCCTTCCGAGATCATCTGCAATAATGCTTTTTCCGTACAAAGCGATCTGCTTAATTCCATTAAAGAAAGATATGGGGTCCCCATTACTGTCCTTGATAACGCCGTTTTCGAAGAAAAAACCGCCACGGGCGAAGTGCTCAGACAGTTTAAGGTAAAGAGCCTTATCGGTTTAGGCCTTGATTCCATGATACCCGGTGTACTTTCAGCCGGTGCTTCACTTATATATCTTCATGATACTCAGAAAACAGATCTTGGAAATCTTTCTGAGATACATCCTTATATCGCTGATAAATATATGATGCTTGATTCTTCATCCAGAAGAAATCTTGAGCTTACAGAAACGATACGCGATAAACAAAAAAAGGGTTCACTCCTCGGAGTTTTGGATCGTACTAAGACAGCCATGGGAGGACGTCTTTTAAGGACTTTTTTGGAGCAGCCTCTTATAGATGAATCCGAGATCATAAAAAGGCAGGATGCTATTTCTGCTTTTAATTCAAATACCATTGCCCGTGATGAATTAAGGGAATATCTTACACCCGTATATGATCTTGAAAGACTTCTTGCCAGGATCAGTTTCGGTACGGCCACTCCGCCGGATCTTTTATCCCTTGCGTCTTCACTTCAAATGCTTCCTCATATCAGGACTGTTCTTGAAGATATTCACTCCGATGAAATCGATGCTCTTAAAGAACGGTTTGATGTTCTGGCCGATATTGAATCATTAATAACCGGTTCGATCAAAGAAGAACCCGAAACCACCATCAGGGACGGAAATATCATAAAAGACGGCTTTAACGAAGAAGTCGACAGATTAAGAAGTGCCAAGACCGAAGGCAAAGGATGGCTTGCTCAGCTCGAAGATTCCGAAAGAGAAAGAACGGGTATCAAAGGACTTAAGATTAAATTCCATAAGTCTTTCGGATACTTTTTTGAGGTTACCAATTCATATCTGGATAATGTACCCGATGATTTTATAAGACGTCAGACTCTCACTAATTGTGAGAGATTTACTTCCGTTAAATTAAAAGAACTGGAGGACACTGTTCTTAATGCGGAAGAAAAGATCAGAAATCTTGAATATGATCTTTATTGTCAGATAAGAAATACTGTCGGTGCGGAAAGCGAGAGAATCTTAAAAACAGCAAAGTGCATTGCATTTCTTGATGTATATACGGATCTTGCCTATATCGCAGAGGTTAACAGGTATGTTAAGCCCCATATTAACAGCAAGGGAATTATCAATATCAAAGAAGGAAGGCATCCTGTTGTTGAAAAGATGCTGGGCGGTGAGCTTTTTGTTTCCAATGATACATACCTTGATAATTCATCCAATCTGGTCAGTATCATTACCGGACCCAATATGGCCGGTAAATCAACATACATGAGACAGACTGCGCTTATTGTCCTTATGTCACAGATCGGGTCATATGTTCCTGCGACTTCTGCGGATCTATGCGTTGTAGATCGAATATTTACCAGAGTAGGTGCATCCGATGACCTTGCATCCGGTCAGTCCACATTCATGATCGAGATGAATGAAGTATCCAATATACTAAGGAATGCTACTTCAAAGAGTCTTCTTATTCTCGATGAAATCGGAAGAGGAACGTCTACTTTTGACGGTCTTGCGATAGCATGGGCTGTTATAGAACACATAAGCAACAAGAGGATACTTGGCGCAAAGACATTATTTGCGACTCATTATCATGAACTTACCGAACTTGAAGGTAAGATAGATAATGTTCATAACTATTGCATTGCGGTAAAAGAATCCGGCGATGACATTGTATTTTTGAGAAAGATCATTAAAGGTGGAGCTGACAGAAGCTACGGTATACAGGTGGCTAAGCTTGCGGGTGTTCCCGATATCGTAATTGACAGAGCCAAGGAGATTGCTTCATCACTTGCTCTTCAGGATATATCCTCCATTGTCGAAACAATTGCCGGAACCGAAACCGGCACAGGTAAACTTAAAAAGGTTACTAAGCCCGATGAAGTTGACAGCGGTCAGCTTTCGTTTTTTGATCTTGTCTCCGATGAAGATCTTCTCAAAGAAATCGAGGACATCGATATACAGAATCTGACCCCGCTGGATGCATTGAATACTCTGCACAGACTTCAGAACAAGATCAAAAACAGGTATAAAGTATGATCAAAGTATTAAACAAGGAAACAATAGACAGAATCTCTGCCGGCGAGGTTGTGGAAAGACCTTCGAATGTTGTTAAGGAACTTGTTGAAAATGCCATCGATTCCGGAGCAAAAGCAATAACCGTAGAGATCAAGGCCGGCGGCCTTGATATGATACGTGTTACGGATAACGGATGCGGTATCGATCCATCCGAAATGAAGACGGCATTTTTACGACATGCTACCAGTAAGATCGAAGAAGCATCCGATCTTGATTCCATAACAACATTGGGATTCAGAGGTGAGGCTCTTGCAAGTATCTGCGCTGTCTCAGAGACCGAAATGATATCAGCGCTTCAGGGTTCTCTTACCGGAAACAGATTTATAATCCGCGGCGGTGAAGAAGTGTCATTTGAAGAGATCGGAGCTCCTGCGGGTACTACAGTGATAGTCAGAAATCTTTTCTATAATACTCCGGCCAGAAAGAAATTCCTTAAGACAAACTCTACGGAAGGCTCTTATGTAGCGGAGCTTATGGAAAAGATAGCTCTGTCCCATCCCGAGATCTCATTTCAGTATTCCATGGATAATCGTTCAAGATTCCATACTTCCGGTAACGGTGATCTGATGGAAGTAATATTCAGGGTTTACGGAAGAGAAACTGCCGGAAGCCTTGTTCCCATCAATTCCGAGAATGACAGATTTAAAATAAGCGGATTTTTGGGAAAGCCTGAGATAATAAGATCCAACCGTAATATGGAAATATATTTTCTTAACGGAAGATTTGTTAAGAACAATTTTATATCTACGGCGATAGAAGAAGGATACAGGGAATATCTTATGCTGCATAAGTTTCCCGTGGTATTTCTCAACTTTACCATTGATCCTTCCAAGGTGGATGTAAATGTTCACCCTGCGAAACTAGATGTCAGGATCTCGGATCAGCAGATGTTCTTTGCTTTTGTATCCTCGTCCATACATGATGTGATGACAAAGGCAGAGATGATCCCCGAAAACATTCTTACAAGTGACTCCGATAAAAAGGAAGCAGCCAAAGAAAGCGCTGCAGAAGTTGCGTCCGGGAAAAATCCCGAGCCTTTTGAAGCTAAAAGAACAGGTTTCTCCGGAATCGAAAACACGGTCAGGGCTTTTTCACAGATTGTTTCAAAGCCCTCGCTTGCTTCATATGATTATAAATTTGAACCGGATACCTCTGATGCTTCAAACGTATCAGAAGATTCCTTCTTTGAGGATGATAGAAAAGAATCAGAGAAGCTCGAAAATACAGCTGTCTTTACCGGATCCGTATCCGGTGAAAAGTCGGCTGCAGAGGAATTTTTGGAACAAAATTCCTTTAAACAGGCTCAGCTTTTCGAAGATCATCTGCTTGATAAGGATAAAAGAGATTCTTATAAGATCATCGGTCAGGTATTCGATACATATTGGATAGTCCAGTATAAGCAGCAGATGTTCATAATCGATCAGCATGCGGCTCATGAGAAAGTTAATTATGAAAGATTCGTAAAAAGGATACATGCCGGAGAGCATCCGACTCAGATGTTAATGCCGCCCATTATCGTAACATTAACAGGAGCTGAGGAATCGGTTCTGAATGATAATCTTGAGAGTTTTAAGAATATCGGATTTGATATCGAGAACTTTGGCGGTAATGAATATGCTTTAAGGGGTGTTCCCACCGACCTGTTCAGACATTCGGAGAAAGAACTTTTCCTCGCAATACTGGATGAACTTGCCGAAAATCCCGGACTCGGAAGCTTTAAGACAATCGACGAGAAGATTGCGGGAATGGCATGTAAGGCTTCCGTCAAGGGAGGAGACCGAATCGGATTCGAACAGGCTCAGAAGCTTATTGATGAGCTTCTTACACTGGACAATCCTTATAACTGTCCCCACGGAAGACCTACCATAATCTCGATTACCAAAACCGAAATGGAAAAGAAATTCCAGAGAATTGTAAACTGATGATATCCAAACCACCTCTTATAATCTTATCCGGACCGACGGCCACAGGCAAAACCGAATTGTCTGTTTTATTTGCACTGCAACACGGTATGGAGATCATATCTGCGGACTCGGCTCAGGTTTATAAGGGGATGAATATCGGAAGTGCCAAGATCTGTGAAGAAGAGAAAAAAGGCGTTCCTCATCATCTGATAGATGTTTGCGACATAAAAGAGGATTATTCGGCATTTCGTTTTAAGGAGATGGCCTGGGAGGCTGCCTCCTGTATTTACAAAAGGGGTAAGATCCCTCTTGTTGTGGGTGGAACCGGATTTTATATTCAGGCTCTTTTAAAGGGCGTAAATTTTGATGATGAAGGCCCTGACCAAGAATACAGGGATATGCTGCGAAATCTGGCTGATGAAAAGGGGATTTCTTTCATTCATGATATGCTTATGGATATTGATCCGGAAAGTGCCGAAAAGATTCCCGAAGGCAATGTTAAAAGAGTTATAAGGGCTCTTGAATATCATCATCTTACCGGAAAAAAGATTTCTGAACATAATGAAGAAGAAAGTAAAAGAGAATCAAATTACAATTTTGCTTATTTTGTTCTCATGGATGACAGAGATCTGATGTACGAACGCATAGATAAGAGAGTGGATAAAATGATCGAAGCCGGTCTTGAAAGAGAGGTTCGTTCTCTTCTGGAAAACGGAGCGGATCCTTCTATGGTTTCTATGCAGGCTATCGGGTATAAGGAAATGATCCCTTACATTAAGGGAGAATGTTCTTTGGAGGATGCCATATATCAGATTAAGTTAAGAACCAGGCATTTTGCAAAAAGACAGGTAACATGGTATAAAAGAGAACCTGATATCATATATATTAATCGCGGAGATTTTGATAACGATAATGAGAAAATGTCAGAATATATGTACCGCGAGTGCTTGAAAAGAGGAATCATAAATGAATGAAATTTCAAAACAGCTTTACAGGGAGCTTGGTATAAGCGATAAAGTTATAGAGATATCCGAAGAAGTACTGTCATCTCTTAAAGAAAGATTTGAAAAGATCGACGAAAATGCGGATTATTGCACACTTAAAGTATTAAAGGCGTTTCAGAAAAATAATGTAAACGAGAGCTGTCTTATGGGTACTACCGGATACGGATATAACGATCTGGGAAGAGATACTCTGGAAAAAGTCTATGCGGATTATTTTCACACCCAGGACTGCCTTGTCAGACCTCAGATAACCTGCGGAACCCATGCGCTTGCACTTGCTCTTATGAGTAATCTCAGACCCGGTGATGAACTTGTAAGTGCTGTGGGAAAACCTTATGACACTCTCGAAGAAGTTATCGGTATCCGTCCTTCCGTCGGTTCGCTTGCCGAGTACGGAATAACCTATGCTCAGGCAGATCTTAATGATGACGGAACCCCTAATCTTGATAATATAAGAAATGCCATCACGGACAAAACTAAGCTTGTTACTATTCAGAGGTCAAAAGGATATCAGACCAGACCTTCATTATCGGTTGAGACCATAGGTGAGATCATCAAAACCGTTAAGAGCGTAAGGCAAGACATTATCTGTATGGTTGATAACTGTTACGGTGAATTTGTCGAGCCTATTGAGCCTTCGGATGTGGGTGCCGATATGGTTGTCGGTTCTCTTATCAAGAATCCCGGAGGCGGACTTGCTCAGGTTGGAGGATATATTGCCGGAACCAAAGAATGCATTGAAAAGTGTTCGTTCAGACTGACCGCTCCCGGTCTCGGAAGAGAAGTGGGACCTTCTCTTGAAGCGCTTCCCAGAATGTATCAGGGCTTTTTTATGGCACCTACGGTAACCGCTTCAGCTTTAAAAAGTGCGATCTTTGCGGCTAATCTCTATGAAAAATTCGGATTTGGATCATTTCCCTCGGGTAAAGAGGAAAGACATGATATTATCCAGGCCATTACTTTCGGCAAGCCTGAGGGGCTTATAGCGTTTTGTGAGGGAATACAGGCGGCTGCTCCCGTGGATTCATCGTTTGCTCCCGAGCCCTGGGATATGCCGGGATATGATTCCAAGGTCATAATGGCAGCCGGAGCATTTGTCTCCGGTTCTTCGATCGAGCTTTCGGCAGACGGCCCCTTGAGAGATCCTTATACGGCTTATTTTCAGGGAGGTATCACCTGGTCACACGGTAAATTCGGTATTATCAAGTCATTCCAAACTCTGGTGGATAAAGGCCTCATTTTGTGTTAGAATATCAAAGATTGTGAAAATCCGTAAATTTACAATCGCATGTTATTTTGGAGGCGTTAAATGAGATACAGAGGATGGGTTTTATTTTTTCTGGTGATCATCGGGTTCATACTCGGTAATCTCATCGGAACGCATTGCGATATCGAGTTTTTGTCATATGGCGGCAGTTATGGTCTTACGTCGCCGATCGAACTGAATCTCGGTTTCGTTATCCTTACATTCGGACTCACATTTAATATCACGATTGCCGGCATCATTGGAATGGTTGCCGCATTTGTGGCTTATAAATTCATGAAGATCTGATATGCGTTGTCCCGGAGAAGGGGAAAGGCGCATATTATGAAAAACAAAAGATCAAACAGTGAAATGCCCTATGAACGTTTCATGTCCATGGGGGCGGAGAGTTTAACGGACGCCGAACTTCTTGCGATTATACTCAGGACCGGAATGAAAGGCTTTGATGCGGTTTCATTATCAAAAGAGGTCTTAAAGCTCGGTAAATATCCCAGAACCGGATTTTTGGGACTGTATGATTCGGATATTCAGACTCTCGAAAAAATTCCCGGTATAGGCCGGGTTAAAGCAATTAAGCTTAAAGCTCTTTCGGAAATATCCAAAAGGATGCATGAAGCCAAACTTGCCGAAGGATTAAATATTTCGAATGCTTCATCCGTTGCGGACTTTTATATGGAACGGATGAGACATTATAAATGTGAGAGGGTTTTACTTCTCAGCATTGATTCAAAGGGGAAGGTTTTAAGGGAATCGGAGATTTCCAAAGGCAGTGTGAATAAGGCACTTGTTTCGGTAAGGTCCGTAATGATGGAAGCTCTTGATGCCGAAGCTGTTCATCTGATCCTTATGCACAATCATCCGAGCGGAGATCCTACTCCTTCCGGTAATGACAATGAACTTACCAGGAAACTTTTTGAAAGCTGCAGGCTTATGGAAATCCCGCTTTTGGATCATATAATAATTGGTGACAATCTATATTACAGTTATAACGAATCAGGACTTTTACGGTAAAGAAAGGAAATGTTATGCCGGCTAATGCTTACGGTATCGACCTTGGTACCAATCACATCAAGATTTTCAACAACAATGACAGTACGATCACCATTCAGAAGAATATGATCGCCATAAAGGATGAAAATGAATTTTTTGCTTACGGTGATTCGGCATATGAAATGCACGAAAAAGCTCCGGCAAACATTCAGATATCTTATCCTTTGAGCTGCGGTGTAATATCAGATCTTCATAATGTTGAACTTCTTGTTAAATACATTATCAGTGATCTTCAGGGAGGAAGCCCCAAAAATGCAGACTTCCTTATTGCGGTTCCTTACGATATCACTGATGTAGAAAAAAGAGCTTTCTATGATCTTCTCAAAGAAGCCGGCGTAAAAGCTCATAAGATCTATGTTACGCAGATGGCAATTGCCGACGGTGTCGGAATGGGCATTGATGTTAAAAATTCCGTCGGAGTGCTGGTTGTGAATGTCGGATTTGAAACCACGGAGATCTCCGTATTGTCCCTTGGAGGCATTGTTCTTTCCAAGCTCATCAAGGAGGGCGGACTCAAATTTGATGATTCCATAAGAGCTGCAGTCAGAAACGAATTCGGACTTATGATCGGCGGAAAGACCGCAGAAGAGGTTAAAAAGAATCTTAAGGACCTTGAAAAAAATAATAAGGGAGCTACCGTATACGGAAGAGATATCGTAACCGGACTTCCCGTTCAGAGAGAAATTCCTACCAAACTTATTGTTGATTCTTTGGAAGGTGACTTCAAGACCATAATTGATAACATCAAGTTTATCCTTGAGAGAACTCCTCCCGAACTTTCAGCGGATATTTTCAGAAACGGAATTTATCTGACCGGAGGAGCGAGCCAGGTTTCTCATCTTGTTGAGAGAATTGCTGACGGAACCGGTCTTAAAGTCAATGTAACCGATGAGCCCCTTACTTCCACAGCATACGGGCTCGGAAGAATAATTCAGGATCCGGAATATTCCGGTCTGGCACAGAGTGCCGAGGGCATGGGTAAATGAGTCCTGTCGTAAAACCCAAGGGGGAGAGATTTACACTGCCAAGTAAATATCTCCTCCTTATTTTAACTTTCATATGCATTATCTTAATGGTACTGACCTACGGAACTACAATTTTTGATGTTCCCGTTAATTCTGCGGTCGGTACTGTTATAGTGCCTTTTGAAAGAGGTGTTTCCAGAGCCGGAGAGTGGCTCAGAAACAGAAAAGAAGAGCTTACCTCCGTAAGAAGCCTTCTTGAAGAAAATCAGAGATTAAGAGAACAGATAGATACTCTTACTGAAGAGAATCTGATCCTTACCCAGGAAAGATATGAACTTACCGATATGCAGGCTCTTCTCGGATTATCGGAAGTTTATTACTCTTATGAAAAAATAGGAGCCAGGGTAATCTTTAAGGATGCCGGTAATTGGTACAGCTCTTTTATCATCGATAAGGGTACCGATGACGGCCTTGCGGTTGATATGAATGTCATCGCAGGCGGAGGTCTTGTCGGAAGGATCACCAAGATCGGTCCAAACTGGGCGAGAGTTACCTCCATTATTTCGGACGGAGTCAATGTCAGCGGACAGGTAGCTTCTTCGGATCTTACGCTTATGGTATCCGGAGATCTTAAACTGATCGACAGAGGACTTGTCAGTTTCTCTCTTTTATCGGATCCCGATGGTCTTGTTGTAAAGGGAGATAAAGTTGTAACCAGCAATATAAGCGATAAATACCTTCCCGGACTTCTTATAGGTTATATAGATGATGTTCAAAATGATGCAAATAACCTTACGAAATCCGGAACCATTTCAGTTGCTACGGACTTCGATCACCTTTCGGTTGTTTTGGTGATCACGGATTTAAAAGATTACGATTACGAATGATTCAGCGAATTCTCATCGCAATTTCAATACCTTTCTTTTTTGTGCTTCAAACCGGCGTGTTTTCATATTTGAAGCTTGGTAACTGTATCCCAAATCTTATGGTTTTGATAGCGTGTATCTACGGATTTTTCTATGGTGAAAAATTCGGATGCGTTGTCGGATTTTTCTGCGGTCTTCTGATGGATATTTTCTTCGGAAATATGCTCGGGATGAACGCTCTTATAATCATGTTCATCGGTTATATAAACGGCGGATTCAGTGAACTGTTTTATGCGGAAGATATCAGACTTCCC
>JAEEXJ010000093.1 GCA_016291475.1 Lachnospiraceae bacterium
TATGAGGATATATTAAATCTGAGTTCACTGCTTAAAATTCCTACAGGGGTATTATCAGGCCCCGTTCCATCGTATGTTCCTATTCCCTTTACGAAATCAACTCCATCTTCTTCCGCAGTAAACGCTCCGTTTCCGAACAGCTCTCCGTCAGATACCGCATCATATGAAAGCTCCAAACTGCACCCTTTTATGCATATACCTTTAATAGCGGGAGCGTATGTATATTTTGCATTTTCGGAATTTGAGAACGTAGCGTTGTCCCAGAGGTAATAGCAATTATCGACTTTGATAAAATCAATATCCCAATCTATATATGTCTGTGCATCTTCTTTTTCATGGCCGCATGTTCCGACAGCTGCCCCGGCACAAAGATTTGTGCCTATATCATTATACATTCCGAATTTAAGTCCCATTGAATGCAGATAATCTGAAAGCGCCCTAAATCCGGAAGGAAATTTTCCTTCTTCGTTTGATAAAAGCCCGTTTACTCTTTCAGGTTTGTAGCATCCGTCATCCAGCACAATATATTTGTATCCGAGCTTATCAAGACCAAGTTCAACTATTTTTTTCGCCATCTCTTTGGTAAGCGCTTCGGTATTTCCGCTTCCGAAAGCATTCCAGCTGTTCCACCCCATAGCCGGAAGTCTCCCAGTTTTTTTACCGGGAACCACTGCCCCGTCATTAAACGAATCATAGCGAAAAGCTTTGTCCGTAATTTCCATTGGTCTTTCAGATAATTTCATGATCTTACCCCCATATATATAAACCGCTTACCCTTTTAGGATAAGCGGTTTTGATTATCTTGATGCAGTAAGGTTTATGGCCTTTTTTACCGCTTCATATCGTTTCATCATCAGTTCGTGTTTTTCTTTGATGATTCCGGCTTCGGAATTTTTAGCCGCTTCTTCCAATCTGAGTGCCAGTTCGGATAATTCCATGGCTCCTATCATCTTGGAAGTACTCTTAAGAGCATGCACATATACTCCGTACTCTTTCCAATTCTCTTTTGAAAAACACTCGTTTATTTTCCCGGATTTTTCCTCATAGCTTGACGCATATTCATTGAGCATTGAGAGGTAAAAGCCCTCATCATTGTTGGTATACCTAAGACCTTCGGACGGGTTTACGCCCGCTGCTCTGAGAACATCATATGAATCTGAGGTTTTCTCTTCGCGGACCTCTTCGGATCTTTCTTCTTTTACCGATTCTACCTTTGAATCAGGAAGATATTTTTTGAGCATTTTCTCAAGGGCAAAACTGTCGATCGGCTTGGTCAGATAATCCGAAAAACCTTCAGACAGATATCTTTCCTTGGCTCCTATGACAGCATCGGCTGTAAGACATATAACAGGAACCTTTGAACTTTTTCCTCCCGATGTTTCCCGTATCTTGTGAAGCGCTTCCGTTCCATCCATCTCCGGCATTCGCTGATCCATAAGTATCAGATCGTAAGCCGTTTCTTCCGCTTTTTTAACAGCTTCCGCCCCCGACAGTGCCGTGTCTATTCTCATAAGCGTACTCTTTAAGAGATTGGCAACAACGGCAAGATTTATCCTGGTATCATCAACAACAAGTATTCTTGCATTAGGGGCTCGGAACGATTCCTTATAAGATCCCCCGTCTTTCATATTTGTCTCAAAACGTTCCTGGAAATTACCGACCGATACATTGGATACGATTCTCTGAGGAATGGTTACGGTAAATGCCGAACCCTTGCCATATTCACTCTCAACCGAGATTGTTCCTCCCATCATATCAAGAAGACGCTGCGTAATGACAAGCCCAAGACCGGTTCCTTCTACCGTACTGTTCCTTTCCATTTCCAGACGCTGGAACTTGGTAAAAAGTTTTTCTTTATCCTCCGGCCTGATTCCGATTCCCGTATCGGAGATCTCCGCTTTCAACAGGATTGTTCCATCTCCCTGTTCTTCTCCGCGAAGTGTAAGTCTTACAAAGCCCTTTTCGGTATACTTTACAGCGTTTCCTAAAACATTAGTCAGAATCTGACGGACTCTAACTTCATCTCCGTAGAGATCATCCGGCAGAGTTCTATCGACATCGATATTAAAATCAAGTTTCTTATCCTGCGCCTTGAACAGGATCATATTGTTAAGATCGTTCAGAAGCGAACTGAGCTGGTAAGGTGCTTCGGTAATATCCATCTTTCCTGCTTCGATCTTTGAGAAATCAAGGATATCATTTACGATCGCAAGAAGATTATGTCCTGCATTCTTAACATCATTGGCGTATACATTGATATTTTTCAGGGTCTCGATCATGTCCACGGAATCATCCTTCGCCAGTTCCTGTGCGCGATGATCTTCCCTTAGTATCATCTCATTCATACCAAGAACCGCATTGATGGGTGTTCTGATCTCATGAGACATGTTTGCCAGAAAATCACTCTTGGCATGATTGGCACTTTCCGCACGAACCTTCTCTGCAAGTAGTTCGCCCTGTGCACGGATAAACGGCCTGACCGTAATGAGAGAAAGTCCCGCAGCAACAAGAAGTGAAAACAGTAAGATTACCGCATAACTTATCATCGTCGACCTAGTCTGCGCGGAAAGCTGGTGTTCAAACCAGTCAACAGAAAAATCCGCAGCAACTATTCCGGCAACATTTCCGGATGAATCAAAAACCGGGCTGTATGCGCTGTAGAAAACACCCCATGAATCCGAATAGGGGACTTCGTCAACAGCAGCCACTCCTCTGCCCGCACTTGCAAGAGCCTCGGTATATTTAACGCTGTCACCATAAGAAGCAGGTCTGACCTGATCCAGATCCATCGTGAAAATGAAATCTTTCTCGCCAACTTTCTTAATGGTATAGACATACTCCAGCTCTACATTATCTCTGAAGACAGCAAGTCTGCTGTAAAGATCATTGTATTCGGGACTTCCGACAGTAGATTCATCCAAAGCACCAAGAATGTCTCCGTCAACCGATCCTGCGGCACAATTGGAAATATCAAGCATTCTCTGCTGAATTGCCTTCCTTATACCGACTCTGGCTCTGTAAAGCGAAACCGTGCAAAACAGTGTACTTGTGATCAATATGATAAATTCAACCAGAAATATGATCTTGGTAAACAGTTTATTCTTGGGTGCCGAGTATCTCATCCCGTTAATCCCTCATAACAAGCTCAATCACGTGTAGACCAGGTAACAAATCTCCAGAACGCTCTCCAAACCACGCGCCATAGAATATACAGGACAACTCCGACGATCGGTGCGATCCATAATGGTTTATGCAACAGCCAGACAACAGGGAGTGCCAGCACGGATGCGATCACTATGAATTTAATGGCAAAGAAGATCCAGGCTATGCCCATTACGGCTTTCCCGAGATTTTCCTCTGCTTTTTCCTGCCTTTTTCTGTCTGCTTCGGACATTTTATTCCCTCCGAATCCATTCCCTTTCTTAATTATCCTTCATTAATTTATTTTATCAAAAATAAGCCCCTTACAACAATAGAAAAAAGAACCGCCTCAGCGGTCCTTTTTTCCGATCAAAGTATGTGTATCATTCCATTTGTCTAATTCTTCAACCGATTCAAAGCCTGCGGCAAGAAGGGCTTCTTTTTCATGCTCCACCGTAAGAGGGGTATCGTAATGATAGAAAACCCCATCCGGAAGATTTTCTTCTTTTCTGATCCTTAAGAGCTCCCTTCTGAAAAAATCCTCCTGCTCATCAAGCTGCGCAAAATAATCCGTAAGTATAAAATATCCTCCGGGTTTAAGTGCTTTGTACAGCTTGGTATATAGCGGTATCTTCTCTTCTTTCGAGAAGTGATGCAGAGATTCCACAGATACCGCAGCATCATATTTCTCTTCTCCGAAAGGAACATCAAAATACGAATCGCAGATTAGAGTCAGTTCCTTATCGGGAAATTTTGCTTCAAGTGCATCGAGCATTGCTCTTGTCATATCTATTCCGGTAACATTCGCTGTAGGATTTACTTTAAAAAATTCCTCAAGTTCAAGTCCGGTTCCACATCCCAGATCAAGTATCTTTGCATTATCCGACTTCGGTAAAAGTGATGCGGTGAATTCATAGAATGCATCATCACCTTCCACATTTTCTCTCATATGTTCATCATAACCCTGACAGCGGGTCGTAAAAAAATCATCCATACGTTCAAGCATTTTGTTTCTCCATATAAAAACAGGACAGGCCTTGCAGACCTGTCCGAGTTAATTAAATTCAGCTTTATTCTTTTTCAAAAAATCAATATTTCTGCCGTATTCAAGGGCAGTATCCTCATCGTTGGACTGAAATGCATCAAAGAGTTCCTCCGGAATCTTTCCCGGCCTTGTCCTTTCATAGATCGTGAGGTTCCAGGAATGCTTACATTTCTTACACCGGTAGATCAGCCATACGTCAACGGGTTCCAAGTGACCTGTCAGGCCGTTCTTTGATCTCGCAGGATCCTCTGTATGCTTTTTTCAGACAAAGAAAAACTCAGGGCAAGTTCTCCGTTAGATAAACCTTGCAGATGACCCGCATAGATCTTTTCGTTTCTTTCACGAAAAAATGTTTTGGACTTCGTTACAGTGCCCCACTCCTGTTTTTCTTTACTCGGTATATAAATTGACTTTCCTTCTACATATTGCTGAATCGTTTCAATTAATTCTTTGGGCAGGATGTCCTCTGCCTTTATATAGCTCATAATTATCCTCCTAAACAGATCTGTCAGGATTCATCTGAGCTTACGATTCATTTATTTAAGCTCAGACTACTGAGCCATTACTACACGGATCCTCATAAAATCTCCTTTCAAAAACGAAGCAACGGTTATCATCTATGATTATAGATTCAGATATTATGCGAAGCAACCTCAAGAATATTTCCAAACAAATTCGAGCCTTATGCTACATTTTCTCTTGTGATATTCCTGATCCATCCGCCTTTCAGATAATGATGAATCGCAAAAGGCATTTTAGCAAATTCATCGGTGCACATAAGAACATATACGATAAGGGGCGGAAACTTAAGTACGAATGCACTGATAAGTCCAAGCGGAACAGCAAACCCCCACATGCATATGATATCCAGAACCATTCCATATTTGGAATTACCGCCGCATCTGAATATTGAGGCGATAAGTACGGTATTGATTATCTGACCCATCTGATATGCAATATTAATATAAAGCATTATCCTAAGATAACCGACCGCTGTCTCCGTTATATCCACAAATCCCGGAACAAACGGACTTATTATCAGAAGAACAAATCCGGCTATTATACCTGAAAAGACCGTTACCCTTACGATCGACGATGCATCCTTCTTAGCTACATCAAGACGATTCTCACCGATCTCTTTACCCAGCATGATGGAAGCTGCCGCGGATATACCAAAGCCAACAACGGTTACGAGATCTCTTACAGAAGATACAACTGCATTGGCTGCTACGATATCGGAACCGAGATGTCCCATGATGATCGAGTTGACGGTAAATGCCAGTCCCCACATTACATCGTTAACAAATGCCGGAAGTGAATACTTGAAGAAATCTGCGACAAGTGCTCTCGGTATCCCGAACATAACGCGAAGACTCTTGGGAAGAACTTTTTGTCTAAGGAAATCAATCAGACAAATTAACGCACCGCTTCCGCAAGAGATTGATGTTGCTATGGCGGCTCCCTCGATTCCCATTTCAGGAAAAGGTCCGTGGCCGAATATCAGCAGATAGTTAAATATTACATTTATGAAAAGAGCTGCCGTTGATGTTACGGTCGAGAAGACCACTCTCTCACAACTCTTGAGTATTGTAAGATAAGGCTGGAACAATCCGAGGAAGATATAAGACGGCGCTACAAATCTCAAATATCTTGCACCTGCCGCGATAAGTTCCGGATCGTCGGTCCATATCCACATAACATGTCTCGGAATAAAAAATGCAGCTGCGGAAAATGAAACCGTAACTATCATCGCGATTATCAAACCGATACCCAATATCTTGGATATAACCTTTACATCCTTTTTTCCCCAATACTGCGATGCAAGGATCGTGAGTGCGGAATTCAATCCGAAGAACATGACGTTTATCAAAAACATCACCTGTCCTGCTAGTCCGGAAGCAGAAAGAGATGTCTGATCCACATTTCCGAGCATAAAAGTATCGGCCACACTTACGGATGATGCTATTAAGTTTTGTATAACTATGGGAATTACAAGTACAAACAGTTCTCTGTAAAATCCCTTTCTGGCTGCAAGAAACTTTTTCATTATGCTTTTTTCTTCCCTACCATTCCCAATACAATTCGAATGACCGCAAAGACAACTGTCATACAGATTCCTGTCAGACTGAGAATGTTTCCGATTCTCATATTGATCTCATACTTTATCTGCATTTCCGTAGTTGGATCCTGATAAGGTATTCCCGCCTTTATCATCAGATAATACAAGCCGATCAATAGGATCACAAAGCCTGAAATGATCAGGGACGAAGATATCTTTTTAAGAATATTCATTTACTTCCCCCAGCATAGCTTTTTACAATAGAGCAGATTATTCCTACAACCAGATCCATACCTTCCGCGGTAATATGTTCGAAAGGTCCGTGGAAAGCGTATCCGCCTGTTCCCAGATTCGGACAGGGAAGTCCGCGGAATGAAAGCTGTGCTCCGTCCGTACCGCCTCTGATAGGAACATCTTTTACTACAAGTCCCTGATCGGCAACACATTTTTTGGCAGTCTCAACAATATGAATGTGAGGTCTGATCTTCTCTATCATATTGCGATACTGTTCCGTTATTGATAATGTTACCGTTCCTACGCCATATTTCTCATTCAGGATTTTCTCTATCTTACGAAGCGTTTCAAGCTTTGCATTAAACAATGATGAATCGTGATCTCTTATGATATATTCGATCTTTGCATTTTCAACATCCCCGTTTATATCGGTAAGGTGATAAAAGCCTTCCCTGTCTTCTGTATGTGCGGGAGTCTCCGCGGAAGGAAGCATTGATGATATCTCGCAGGCAACAAGTGCGGCATTGATCATTCTGTTCTTGGCATCACCGGGATGTACACTGATTCCTCTTACCTTAAATACGGCTTTCGCTGCATTGAAGTTCTCATATTCGATCTCATTTTCCGGACCGCCGTCAATCGTATATCCAAAGTCAGCATCAAACTTTTCCAGATCAAGGAGTGATGCACCATGTCCTATTTCCTCATCGGGAGTGAAAGCAATACATATTTTACCGTGAGGTATGTTTTGCTTTTCCAGTTCTTCCACCATCGTCATGATCTCAGCTATTCCGGATTTATCATCCGCTCCGAGAAGAGTGGTTCCGTCAGTGGTGATAAGTGTTCTTCCCTTAAGATCTTTTAAATGAGGAAATAATTCGGTAGTAAGCACACGTCCGTTTCCAAGTTCCACATCTTTTCCGTCATAGTTTTCATGAATTACGGGATGAACGTTTTCTCCCGAACTGTCAGGTGCGGTATCAAGGTGGGCTATAAATCCGATCCTCGGTGCATTCTCGCATCCCTTTGTTGCGGGGACATGTCCCATGACATAGCAATTTTCGTCAACCGACGCATCCTCTATGCCAAGATCCTTCATTTCCTTAACTAGAAGATTTGCGAGATCAAACTGTCTCTTTGTCGATGGAACGGTATCTGAATTCTCATCACTTGTTGTATGGATCACAACATAATTTAAAAGTCTCTCATAAGCTCTCATGATAGTAATTTATTCCTTCTTTCGTCAGTAACCCGACCATCTTCCATCCGAATCTGTCTTTTACAAGGCTTTCTTCCTCAGGCCGGAAGCCAAGGTCATGATATATTTTACACGCAAGCCACGTATTTGTCTGCGTATGAATCTTGGCACTATTATATCCCAGATTTCGCATAACACCTAACGTATATGTTATCAAAGGCTTGGACAGTCCCTTCCCCTGAGCTTCTTTTTTAACCGCCACCCAGTGGAGCTGCCCCTCTCCCGGCAAAGCGTTTCCGTGAATATCATAAAAAGCCGTGGCGGTAGCAACCTTTTCACCATTTGAGTTTTCTATGAAGATCATTCTTCCCGAAAGTTCATCTTCACAGGATCCGTAGTATCTCTTCCAGCATTCTTCGCCATGCTTCCTGTCAAGGATTTCTTCGGCCGACAATTCTATATCTATCCACGCTTTTTGGTCTCCGTCCTTATAATTCACAAAGCGGTATCCTTTCGGAAGATCAATGACAGGCTTATCGGTTAAACTGCCTTTAAACACCAGATCTATATAGCAAAGACTGTCATCGTGAGTATCATAATTGTTTGGATCAGGCGAAGGTAGATCCCCGAGAACTCTGCGAACATCTTTTTCGATCTCATTCAGATAACGGATCCTGTTTATTGTATTTTTAACTTCATCCGTTCCGAGAGTGACCGCATCCTCATCGCCTCCTTCCAACCCGAGGGCGCGTCTGATGTTATACTCCAGCCATTCGACCCATGTATATGCAATACCGAACAATTCGTCATATGATCTGAATCCGTTGTCATACGATCTCAGATATCCTTCATAAAATGCTTTGAGGTTTTCCTCGTTATATTTTCCGTTTACTGTTCCGGCCCACTGAAGAGACAGATCAAGACATGCGGATATCGGATTACCGTAACCCAGACACTCTAAGTCTATTACATAGGGAATCCCCTCGTTCCACATAATATTTTTCGGATCCATATCGGGATCATCGACAGCCTTCATTGAGGGAAGCATCCTTCGGGCATCGTTTAATTTCTTCTGTGCATTTTCCAGAAGGATGAGGTTTTCATCCAGCAATGCAGCTATATCAGAACTATTATCCTCAGCGATCTTTTTGTATCCCGCAAAGTCGATTACACTAATCTCCGGTTCTGTTTTTTCCGTATTATGTGCATCCAGTCCGTGTATCTTTCCAAGGATCTCACCTGCCTTAAAACATTGATCGCGAGATATGTAATTCCAATCCGTGATATTTCCTTCCAGCCAGTTAAAGATGTAGAAGTAATCACCCTCACACTCGATCATTTTCTTGCCGTCAAACATAAGTGAAGAAACGATCCTTATCCCGGCCTTATCCAGACGAGCCTCCAGTTCCTCTGCACGTCTGTAATTATCAAATACGCCCGGGCGTTTCATTATCTCCGGATTAAGACATTTTACGGCATATACTCCCGCATCTGTCCTGACTTTATACATCTTATGCATAAGTCCGCCGGAAACTCGCTCGGCTTCTCCCTTCATATTTCCCAATCCGCATTTTGTCATAAGAGCGGACAGTTTATTATTTATGTTCATGTCTATTCCTTTTGTTTCTTAAATGTTATTTCTGTTGCATTGCAAAAACTGTAGTATGTAACCGTTCCGGATTCTCGACGTTTTCTTTTCCGTAATACACATGATCAAAGTATCCGGTTATCAGTTCCATATCTTCATCGATGACGGCATGACCCTCCTTGTGAAAATGGATCACTAGATTATCGGATAACCCTTCCTCTTTATATACTTCGGATGCTTTTTTGTAGCATTCCCACATCGCCGGTGCATTTACCCAATCCTCATTGGTGTATGCCGCAACGATGAAATAATACCTATCCTTTCCCATAGCCATATCCACCAAACCATCCTGATCGATGGGGATATCCGAAGCTTTTTTATATTGAAGAAAACGATCATTGAACCAACCTCTTTCCGCATCGGACTGAAGACAATCAAGAGGTTCGTTCTTACCGTACGTATAATCCGAAGGTGCCCCGACAGAACCGAGATCATACGTTTTGCCTTCCGATACATGTGAAAACAAAGCAAGGCCTCCTGCTCCGGAACAAGCGGGAATGACCATTTTAAATCTGTCATCAAACGCTCCGCATACTGCGGTTGCTTTTCCCCATCTGGATACACCCGTTACAAGAGAAGCGTCTGCATCAAGACCAAACTCTTTATCAAGTCCCGCGATAACAGCATCCAGGATTTTCGACGCGCCCCAAGCCCATGCCATAAGCACACCTGTCTGTTCCTCCGCTTTGCTTCCGTAAGGATACAGATCGAAAAAAGCACCTTTATGCATAATATCATCGGAAGCAATCGACCCATTTTCCATAACTATCAATGCGTATCCTTTGGAAAGTGCAAGCTCAGCGGAAAGCAGTGGATGCATGCAGATTATATATGGATTCCCGTTAGGATACCTGTCTTTTGCTACTTCCGGAACATATACGTGAATAATAAAACCGGTATTACGGCCATTACAGGATACACATACTTTTACCAAATCTCCGCCGACTACTTCAAAAGGATTCTTTATCTCCGAAGCATCTCTCACATCCTGACCGAGTCTTTCATATGTTACCTGCTCTCCCTCTCTCCAAACACCATATATATTGTTTTCAAAATGTTCCCTTAATTCTTCCTTATTGATCATAGCGTTGTACCTCCCGGAGAATCACGAGTATAATCTTAAACGCATCGCTTGCTTCTTTTCAAGTAAGATGCATATAAAAAATCTCATCGGGATTTCAATACCCGATGAGATCAAATACTTGCTTACAGTATATCAATATATTCGCCGTTCAATGCCTTATTCATACTTCTGACCGCACAGAACTTTCCGCACATGGAACATGTATCGTCGTATTCCGGTTTGCGCTCATCACGGATGCGCTTAGCTGTTTCCGGATCCAGTGCGCATTCCCACTGTCCATCCCAATCAAGATTCCTTCGCGCATCCCCCATCTTGTCATCAATATCTCTTGCATGGGGGATCTTCTTGGCAATGTCAGCTGCATGTGCTGCTATCTTCGATGCGATGATTCCCTGTTTTACATCTTCCAGATTAGGAAGAGCCAGATGTTCCGCAGGTGTTACGTAACACAGAAAAGCTGCTCCGCTTGCGGCTGCGATCGCGCCGCCTATTGCAGAAGTTATGTGATCGTATCCGGGAGCAATATCGGTTACAAGCGGTCCGAGTACATAGAAAGGTGCACCCATGCAGATGGTCTGCTGAATCTTCATATTGGCTTCGATCTGATCCATTGGCATGTGACCCGGACCTTCTACCATTACCTGAACATCCTTTTCCCACGCACGTTTGGTAAGTTCTCCGAGGCGTACCAGCTCTTCGATCTGACAAACATCACTTGCGTCCGCAAGACATCCGGGACGGCAGGCATCACCCAGAGAGATCGTTACATCATATTCCCTGCAGATATCAAGGATCTCATCATAATACTCATAAAATGGATTCTCCTCACCGGTCATGCACATCCAGGCAAAGACAAGCGATCCGCCTCTTGAAACTATATTCATTTTTCTCTTGTGCTTTTTTATCTGATCTATGGTCTTTCTTGTAATACCACAGTGTAAAGTAACAAAATCAACTCCATCCTGTGCATGAAGACGGACAACATCGATAAAATCTTTTGCGGTAAGAGTAGCAAGATCTCTCTGATAATGGATCACACTGTCATATACCGGAACCGTACCGATCATTGCCGGACACTCCTGAGTCAGCCTTTTACGAAACGGCTGTGTGTTGCCATGCGATGAAAGATCCATGATTGCTTCGGCTCCCATATCCACTGCGGCCATTACCTTTTCCATTTCTATATCATAATTCTTACAGTCTCTGGATACACCCAGGTTAACATTGATCTTGGTGCGAAGCATTGAACCGACACCGTTCGGATCGATACATGTATGAAGTTTATTTGCACATATTGCTACCTGACCTTTCGCAACAAGGTCACGTATCTCTTCTTCGGTTCTGTATTCTTTGGCAGCAACTTTCTTCATTTCGGGAGTGATGATTCCCTGCCTTGCCGCATCCATCTGTGTTGTGTAATTTCTCATTATCTATATCCTTTCAAGCAAGATTTATTTTGCAAACATACCGGTCAGATCAAACGCATGATTCATTGGCCCCGAGCCCTGCCCCAGGTCAAGCATATATTCGAGTGCTCCGGAGATATAATCCTTGGCTCTCTTCACTGATGTTTCAAGATCATATCCCTTGGCCAGATTCGAGGCTATGGCGCTCGACAATGTGCATCCGGTTCCATGAGTGTTCGGATTGTTTATGCGTTTTCCTCTAAACCACAGGTACTTACCGTTTTCATATAAGAGGTCATTTGCATCATTTATGCTGTGTCCGCCCTTTAAAAGAACCGCGCAATGAAAATTTTTACCGATCTCCTCTGCCGCACGGATCATTCCATCCTCATCATCTATCTTTCTCTTCGAAAGCACTTCAGCCTCAGGAATGTTAGGTGTCACCACAGTCGCAATCGGCATAAGGTATTCCTTGAGTGTATCTATTGCTTCCTCACTGATAAGCCTTGCTCCGCTTGTTGCAACCATTACTGTGTCCACAACTATTTTTTCCGCGTTATAAGCTTTCATTCTGTCAGTTATCACTTTGATAAGATCACTTGAACTTACCATACCGATCTTTACGGCATCAGGACGTATATCCTCAAATACCGCATCAATCTGCTGACCAAGAAAATCGGGAGTGACCTCGTATACTCCGCTTACACCGGTTGTGTTCTGCGCAGTAAGTGCGGTAATTGCACTCATCGCATAAACACCATTCAATGTCATTGTTTTTAAATCCGCTTGAATACCGGCGCCTCCGCTGCAATCACTTCCTGCAATGGTCAATGCTGTTTTCATTTTCATAATGGAATTCCTTTCATATCAGCATCGTTTTTTATAGCGGCTTAAGGTGGTGCCCCCGGTCTGCCGCTTAATTATTTTATGAATTAACCGCATCCTCCGATAACTTACGGAGTAAGCGACATTCATTTTCTATATCTTCCGCCGAGAAAATTGCACTGACCAGTGCCACGCCATCCATTCCGGTCCCTGCAAGTTCCGATATATTGGACTTACCGATACCTCCGATCGCAACAACAGGTATATCAACCGCATGGCATATATCACGCAGTACTT
>JAEEXJ010000094.1 GCA_016291475.1 Lachnospiraceae bacterium
CGAGGTTATCGGCGAAGCGGTATCGGAGAGTCAGCTTTCTGATCAGATCGATGTAACATTTACATCCCAGTATGTAATGCTGACCATGAAGGGTTCGATTCTTTTCAGCCCCGGCTCCGCAACACTTAACGAAGACTGCAAGCCGGTTCTCGATAAAGTCTCTACCATTTTGGAAAGGTATGCGAGAGGCGAGATCGAGATAAACGGACACACTGATAATGTACCCATGAACAGCGCACAGTTCCCTTCAAACGAGGAACTTTCCGACGCCAGAGCACTTTCGGTTTTCTACTATCTTGTGGAAACCTCAAGCCTTAACCCTTCTCTCATTAAGCATTCAGGCTACGGAGAGAGGATGCCCATAGCGGATAATTCAACCGAAGCGGGCAGAGCACGAAACAGAAGAGTTGAGATCAGGATTTACAATAACAACTAAAGGATGAGAATGATCCGATGAAAAAAAATCTACTTTCAGTTCTTATACTTGCTCTGATGATCGTTAACGTTGCTATCTCGGTGATCACCATGATCAGCATCACCGGCACCAACAAGAAGACTGCGGCTCTGGTAGATACTATTGCCACGGTCCTTAATCTGGAACTGGTTACAGATGATGAGGATGAGGGTTCGAATATATCCCTTGCGGATACCGAGATCTATACCATTGCCAATGATATGACAATCCCTCTCAATACCAACGGCGACAGCAAACAGGTCTATATGGTCTGCAAAGTTTCCCTGTCGATCAATATGAAGGATGAAGATTACAAGACTTATAATTCCGAGACCATCGGTACTTATGAGCCTTACATAAAGCAGGCGGTTGAGGGTGTCATATCTTCTTATGACATGGAATACCTCAGCAATTCCGCAAATCGTGAAGAAGTCAAGAAAGAAGTGCTTGAAGCTATTCAGAAATGGCTTGATTCAAAGGTTGTTTATGACATATCCATCAGTGATGTGAAGTTCGGATAATATTAGCCGGAGGTTAGCTTCGTGGGTGAAGTCCTTTCCCAAAACGAAATAGATGCCCTCTTAAACCAACTTTCGTCCGGTGAATTGGATGTGGAATCGATATCCAATGCCGAAGAAAAGCCGGTTAAGGATTACGACTTCAGCAGACCTACCAAGTTCTCTAAAGAGCATCTCCGTACACTGGAGATCATCTTTGAGCACTACAGCAGACTAGTATCGACGAACCTGCCTGTAATCCTGAGAAAGAATGCACAGGTTACCGTGGCGAGTTCGGAGACGGTTACATTCAGTGAGTTTACCAATGCTCTTTCCAATCCCAGCGTACTCGGTATCGTTTCTTTTGAACCGCTGGGCGGAAATATAATCATTGATCTTGCTACCAATATCGCATTTGCGATGATAGACAGGATGCTGGGAGGAGAGGGAGAACCTCTCGATAAGACTAGGGAATTTTCGGATATCGAGCTTTCCATAATGCAGAAGATAATGGTCATGCTCACGCAGCTCTTGAGAGATCCCTGGAAGAACGTGCTTGAAGTATCACCGGTTCTTACCAGACTGGAGACCAATCCTTCATTCGCACAGATCATTGCTCCTGGTGAAATGATCGCAGTCATAACGCTCAACATCAAGATAGGAGATGTTGAAGGATTTATGAATATGTGTCTTCCTTTTATCACTTTGGAGGACGTTATGGACAGACTCAATACCAAGTACTGGTTCTCGACGATGCAGGAGAACAGAGATGAAAATGCCCAGGAGAATATCGAAGCAATGCTCAAAAGAGTCGATATTCCCGTTAAAGCGGTACTCGGTACCAGCAGGATCACAGTCAATGATTTCATGAATCTTCAGGTCGGTGATTGCATAAGGCTTGATGCCAAGGTGGATTCCGACATGAACATTTATGTAGGTAATATCAAGAAATTCACCGCACTGCCGGGTGCAAGCGACGATTCGTATGCAGTCAGGGTAACTTCGGTGATTAGAGAGGAGGAGTAACAGATGGATGGAATGCTGTCGCAGGACGAGATAAACGCCCTCCTAAGCGGTATGGATCTGTCTGGGGATGAAGCTCCGGATATGTCGGGCATCGAATTGCCCTCAGCTGAGGAAAAACCGCCTACGGATCCTTATCTCATCAACACGCAGCCTGTGACGGGCGGTGATGAACTTCTTTCCGAAGTCGAGAGAGACGCCATCGGTGAAGTAGCCAATATCAGTATGGGCTCTTCCGCAACAACGCTTTACTCTCTCGTAAACAGGAAGGTTAATATCACCACACCTGTTGTAACTCTCTGTAGTTGGCAGAATCTTCTTGATGAATTCGAAAGACCTTGTGTTTTCATCAGGATCAAATATACCAAGGGACTTGACGGAACGGATATACTGGTCCTTAAGGAAAACGATGTTAAAGTAATTACCGACCTTATGATGGGCGGAGACGGTACCAATACTGAAGGTGAACTCGGAGAGCTTCATCTTTCCGCTATATCGGAAGCTATGAACCAGATGATGGGTTCATCCGCGACATCGCTTTCTACCATGCTCGGTACGATGATAGACATTTCACCGCCGGAAAGCTCGCTTCTCAACCTTCAGAACTTTGAAGACGGATCCGAGATATCACCTTTCCTCGGCGGAACCTTCTGCAGGATCACATTCAGAATGCAGATAGGTGAAGATCTTGTCGACTCGACTATTATGCAGCTCTATCCCATAGAGTTTGCCAAGAAGATTGTTGAAACTTTCATGGGAACACAGGGCGGCACCGCGGAAGCACCCGCTCCCGAACCGGCACCCGCACCTGCCCCGGCTCCTGCGCCCGCACCCGGACCTGCTCCGGGACCTGCTCCGGGACCTATGCCCGGCATGGGACAACCCACTCCCGATATGTCACAGATGGGATACGGCCAGCCGATGCAGGGAATGCCTCAAATGGGATACGGTCAGCCGATGCCCGGCATGCCTCCCATGGGATATGGCCAGCCGATGCAGGGAATGCCTCAGATGGGTTATGCTCCGGTTCAGCCCATGAATATACAGCCCGCATCTTTCCAGACTTTCAGCGGAGATCTTTCGGGAATCCAGGGCGGAGAGAATATCGGACTCATCATGGACGTTCCTCTTGAGGTTACCGTAGAGCTCGGACGTACCACCAAATCAATTTCAGATATACTGAACTTCGCTCCCGGCACCATTATCGAGCTGGACAGGATTGCCGGAGAACCTATAGATGTTCTTGTAAACGGTAAATTTGTTGCAAAGGGCGAAGTCGTAGTCATTGAAGAGAATTTCGGTATCAGAGTAACAGAAATTATTAAACAGTAATTTGGCCCACACATTATCAAATTTCGGAGGTTTAAAAAATGGCAAAGAATATCCTGATATGTGATGACGCTGCATTCATGAGGATGATGATCAAGGACATCCTCAGCAAGAACGGTTATAACGTAGCCGGCGAAGCAGAAAATGGTGCTAAAGCCGTTGAGAAGTACAAGGAGGTAAATCCTGATCTTGTACTTATGGATATCACCATGCCCGAGATGGACGGAATTCAGGCTCTTAAGGCTATCAAGGCTGCCGATTCCGGTGCAAAGGTCATCATGTGTTCCGCAATGGGACAGCAGGCAATGGTTATTGAATCTATTCAGGCCGGAGCTAAGGATTTCATAGTTAAGCCTTTCCAGGCTGACAGAGTATTGGAAGCTGTCAAGAAGGTTATAGGCTGATGATATGATCCTTTTATCATCTTCCCGGGGATCCGATATTGCCCAACTGTTAACGATGGTTATCGTATTTGTTGTTGTTCTCGCAGCCAGTGTGTGGGTGACAAAATGGATAGGTAATTATCAGAAGAATCAGTATGCTTCCGGCAATATCGAGGTTATTGAGAGTGCAAGAGTCGCACCCGGTAAGTGGGTGGAGATCGTGCGCATCGGCAATAAGTATAAGATTCTCGCAGTATGTAAAGATACGGTTACTTACCTCGGGGATATTGATGAAAGCGAGCTTAAGAGAGGAGAAACTTCGGAAAAGAAGTCCTTTTCCGATGTGCTCTCGAAGGCTTTTTCAGATAAAGAAGAATGATTCCGGGGGGAAGGCAAGTTTATGTTGAAAAAGGCTTTAACTGCCGGAAAAAATATCATAAGAATCATATCACTTGCACTTTCCGTGCTGTTGATGATCTTTATATTCCACGGTACTGCCTATGCACAGAACATAAACGAGCAGACCGGGGAGACGGATGTTTCCACTACCATAGATCCCGCAGGTACTCACGAAGAGCCTCAGGATCTTGATACTCTGAATACTTTAAACAGACTTACTATTACATATAACGACGATAACGGTTCACTTAATTCCTCTCTGAGGATTCTTATTACTCTTACCCTTATCGCCATTGCACCGCTTTTGCTGATGGTGATGACTTCCTTTACGAGGATACTCATCGTCCTTCATTTCACCAGAGCGGCGCTCAACACTCAGAACGCACCGCCTAATCAGGTTCTAATTGCGCTGTCGCTCATTCTGACCTTTTTTGTCATGCAGCCGACTTTTGAGGAGATCAATATAAATGCCGTTGTTCCGTTTGAAGCCGGAACGATAGACCAGGACGAATTCCTGGAAAAGGCAATGTCTCCTCTGAGGGATTTTATGATGCCGCAGACTCAGGTTAAGGATGTGCGGCTTTTTTATGATATATCAGGTCAGGAGTGGGACGGTACTCTGGAGTCAATCCCCAACTCCATCCTTATTCCTGCTTTTGTTATATCCGAGCTGAGAATATCATTCTGGATCGGATTTATGATCTACATTCCGTTTATCGTGATCGACATGGTCGTGGCTTCGACTCTTATGAGTATGGGTATGATGATGCTGCCGCCTACGACGATTTCCATGCCGTTTAAGATATTGCTGTTCGTGCTTGCGGACGGATGGTCGCTTGTGATCGGACAGCTTGTACGAACTTTCTATTAGCCGTATACATTGATTCGGAGGTTTGCAAATGACATCAGAAGCTGCAGTTGAGATGATCAGAGACGGTCTGTTCCTGATCTTGAAGTGCGCGCTTCCGGTGCTTCTTGTCTCCATGATCATAGGTCTTATTGTCAGTATCCTACAGACTATCACATCGATCCAGGAGCAGACTCTTACCGTTGTGCCCAAGATCATCGGAATATTTCTTACTCTGATGTTTCTCGGAAACTGGATCATGACCAATATAGTGGACTATACCACCGAGCTGTGGAGCACGTTCGTATATTACGTGCATAAGTAGAGCATAGCAGATGATAGATTATGCTTTTTCAATTTATGAATTGGAATATTTTCTCCTGATTCTGGTCAGGGTTTCGTGTTTTGTTTATATATGCCCTTTTTTCAGCATGAATAATACACCTCGACGTGTGAGAGTTGCACTGAGTATTTTTATCTCCGCACTGTTGTACGAGGCACTTCAGCCGATCGAGCCGGTCATATATACTTCCGTCGTTACATACGCGATCATAGTTTTTAAAGAAGCGGCGGCGGGACTTTTGATAGGATTGTCCGCAAATATCTGCAGTACGGTGTTTTCTTTTGCGGGATCCGTATCAGATATGGAAACGGGTCTTTCGATGGTTACGCTATGGGATCCGGCTACAAGGAATCAGATCAGTATTACCGGAAGCATATTTAATTACACTTTCTCGATGATACTGATAGCCAGCGGGATGTACAGGTATCTGCTGGGGGCACTTGCCGATACTTATAAACTGATTCCGGTAAACCATGTGAACTTTAACCTGGATGGTTTGATGTCCACCGTGGTTACTTTTCTCGGAGATTATATCCTGATCGGATTCAGGATCATTCTTCCGATATTTGCTACGATGATGCTTTTGAATGCGGTCCTGGGTATCATGGCCAAGGTATCTCCGCAGATGAATATGTTTGCGGTCGGTATCCAGCTCAAGGTTATGACGGGACTTACCATTCTTATACTTATTACCGGACTTATGCCGGTGGCTTGCGACATGATCTTTGAAGAGATGAAAAAGATCATGGTTTCCGTCGTTTCAAACCTGATGTGACTGATGCGGAGGACCGGACGTGCTTGAATATAATCTGCAATTCTTTGCAGAAGGCGGAGATAAGACAGAAGAACCTACCGCCAAAAAATTAGACGATGCCCGAAAAGAAGGCCAGGTTGCCAAGAGTAAGGAAATCGGCAATTGCTTGGGGCTTTTTGTGTTCTTTCTGGTGCTCAGGTTTATGGCAGGAGGTATCTCGAACAAGATTGTCGATCTGTTCGGAAGCGTCTACGGATCAATGCATACCGTGACCGTATATCCTTCCGGGGAAATGCCTGTAAGAGCTGTTGATATTCTGTTTCGAAACAGTTTGATCACGATCCTTACGATCGTAGCCCCTATGATGATCATCGGGTATGTGGTTGCTTTTGTGGGCGATCTGGTCCAGGTTAAATGGAAGCCTACGGGGAAACCGCTGCAACCCAAGCTTTCGAAGATCAATCCGATAAAAGGCCTTAAGAGAATTTTTTCGATGAATTCCGTGGCAGAGCTGGTCAAATCTCTTTTAAAGATCGGACTTGCAATACCCATCGTTTATTTCTACATAAGGGATAAAGTCGGGCTGATCTATTCGTTTTATGATATGCCACTGATGCAGGCGATCATACTTGCAGGCACTACGATAATAGATCTTGGTATCAGGATTTCCGCTATTTATATAATCATAGCTGCTGCGGATTTCGGATATCAGAAGTGGAAATTCCATAAAGACATGATGATGTCCAAGCAGGAGGTTAAGGACGAGTATAAAAACTCCGAAGGAGATCCTCAGGTCAAAGGTAAGATCAAGCGTAAGATGATGGAAGCATCACGCAGACGTATGATGCAAAAGCTCCCCGAAGCGGATGTCGTTATCACAAACCCTACGCATTATGCGGTTGCGATCAAGTACGAACCTGCGGAAAGGGATGCTCCGTATGTTATAGCTAAGGGTGAAGCCTATCTGGCGCAGAAGATCAAGGAAGTTGCCAAAGAGCACGGTATTGAGATCGTTGAAAACAAACCCGTTGCCAGAGCGCTTTATCACAATGTTGAGATAGGCGAATCCGTACCTCCCGAACTATATCAGGCTGTTGCGGAAATACTTGCATTTGTATACCACTTGCAGGGCAGGATTTAGAATATAAAAACGAGGAAAGGAGGATGGCATGTTCAAATCAATCGGCAAATTCGATGTATTTGTAGCTCTTTACCTTGCCATCGCCATCGTCCTCTTTATCATTCCGATACCTGCCATAGTGCTGGATATACTTCTGGCGTTTAATATATCGCTTGCGATGACGATCATGTTCGGAGCTCTGTTTTGTAAAGAAGTTCTGGATATGAGCTTTTTCCCCACACTCCTTTTGTTCACGACCCTTTTCAGGATCTCGATGAATACTTCTTCCACCAGACTGATACTTCGTGACGGATATGCGGGGAACGTTGTCGCTACCTTCGGAAATTTCGTCGGAGGCGGTGACCTTATAATCGGTGCCATCATTTTCATAATCCTGTTGATCATTCAGTTCATGGTCATCAACAAAGGTTCTGAAAGAGTATCCGAAGTTACTGCCAGATTTACCCTCGATGCAATGCCCGGTAAGCAGATGGCTATCGATGCCGACCTTAATACCGGTGCGATCGATGATGAAGAAGCAAAACGCAGAAGAGAGAAGATACAGAAAGAATCCGCTTTTTACGGCTCCATGGACGGTGCCGTTAAATACGTTAAGGGAGATGCCGTAGCGGGCCTTCTGATCACAGCCATTAACCTCATCGGAGGAATTGCGCTTGCGGTTCTGAGAAGAGGAATGAGCGTGGGCGATGCCTTAAGTTCTTTTGCGATACTTACCATCGGCGACGGACTTGTATCACAGATACCTTCGCTCATGATCTCGCTTTCAACCGGTATTCTCGTAACCAAGGGTTCATCCGATAAGGATCTTGGTGAAACCATAGTCAAGCAGCTTTTCGGACTTCCCAAAGTTCTTATGATCGTCGGTGCAATGATGTGCATTCTCGGTCTGTTTACCGATCTGAATACCGTTCTGTTTGTGGGTATCGGTATTATTTTCATAGTCAGCGGAAGCATGGTCAGCAGGAAACTTCAGACCGCCAGCATCGAAGCGGATGTTTCCAAAGAAGAGACCGAAGCGGAAGAGATCAGACAACCCGAGAATGTTAACTCGCTTCTTACCGTCGATCCCATCGAACTTGAATTCGGATACGGTATCATCCCCCTTGCGGATGTTAACCAGGGCGGAGATCTTCTGGACAGAGTCGTTATGATCAGAAGACAGATAGCTCTTGAGCTCGGTACCGTTGTTCCCATCATAAGACTCAGGGACAACATTCAGCTTAATCCGAATCAGTATATCATCAAGATCAAAGGCATTCAGATAAGCGAAGGTGAGATACTGTTCGATCATTATATGGCAATGAATCCCGGATATGTCCAGGAAGAGATAACCGGTATTCCCACCTTTGAGCCTTCATTCCATCTGCCTGCCATTTGGATAACCGAGGGACAGAGGGAAAAAGCCGAAACTCTCGGATATACTGTCGTCGATCCTCCCTCGATCATAGCGACACATCTTACCGAGATCATAAGGCAGAATATTGATGAGCTTCTTACCAGACAGGATGTACAGAACCTCATCAACAATGTCAAAGAAAACAATCCGAATCTTGTGGATGAACTGGTGCCCAAACTTCTGGGGCTGGGTGAAGTTCAGAAGGTATTACAGAATCTTCTCCGCGAAGGCGTATCAATAAGAGATCTTCTTACCATCCTGGAGACCCTTGCGGATTTTGCTCCTACCACCAGAGATACGGATATACTTACCGAATATGTGAGACAGGCATTAAAACGTGCCATCTCAGCAAGGTATTTTGCACAGAATGATACCAACTCCGTCGTGACCCTCGATCCCAAGATCGAACAGGAGATAATGAGCTGTGTAAAACAGACCGAAAACGGATCCTTTATAAATATGGATCCCGCAAGGACACATGCGATCCTTGATTCCGTTAAGGCAGAGATACAGAAGCTTGAAAACCTCGGCAAGACACCCATAATAATCACTTCGCCGATAGTAAGGATTTACTTCAGAAAACTTATGGAGGATTACTACAGAGACCTGATAGTCGTTTCTTATAATGAGGTTGATTCCAGTGTCAACCTGACATCGGTCGGAATGGTTACCGCTTAAAATGATCATTAAAAAATTCGTAGGAAAAAATGAAGAAGAAGCAACAAGTCTTGCCAAGAAAGATCTGGGCGAGAATCTTGTTATCATGAATGTCCGCAAGGTAAAGGCTAAGCCTCCTTTTGCTTTTCTTAAGAGTAAGAGGGTGGAAGTTACCGCTGCGATCGAAGAAGAAGACCCTGCAATGGTCAGGATCAGAAAGATCGCAAGAGCTCAGGAATCCGCACAGTCCAAGACTGCAATTGCATCTTCCGAATCCGTTACGGCAAAGCCTGCGCAGGATGCATCCGCTTCTTCCGTAACAGCTCCATCGCCTTCAGCAGCTCCGCTTACTTCCTCTAAGGCAACACCTGATGAGAAGAGCAAGAGTATAGAAGAAAAGCTTGATAATCTTCAGAACATGCTGGAGAAAAAACTGGGATCCGGTGATGAGCCTATGCGGGAAGAAAAAACAGCTCCCGTAAGCACACCCAAAGCTGCTCCCGAACCCGCTCCCGTTCAGCTGCAGGAGCCCGACAGGGAGACATCCAGATTTTTGAGACTTCTCTACAATACGATGCTTGATAATGATATTGATGAGAAGTATGTAAATGAACTTGTAAGTAACGCTGACAAAGCCGGAAAACCCGGTGCCAAGCTGGATCATTACCTCAGTGCCGTATATCAGAAGATGATACTCAGATTCGGAAAGGCAGACGGTATTTCCGAACCTGCCGGAAAAGGCCCTGTAGTTATATTTTTCATAGGACCTACTGGCGTTGGCAAGACTACCACCATCGCCAAAGTTGCCAGCTCTCTTTCCGTCAATGACAAGAAAAAGATAGCGCTTCTTACTACGGATACTTACAGGATCGCGGCGGCTGACCAGCTCAGAACATATGCAAGCATTCTTGAAGTTCCCTTCAGAGTTATCTACTCGGAAGATGAGCTTCTTATCGCATGTGATGATTTCAAGGATCAGGATTATATCCTGGTTGATACTGCGGGTCATTCCCACAAGAGCGAAGAACTTCTTGCCAGACAGAAAGCATATATGGCATGTCTTCCCGAGACATTTACCAAGCAGTGCTTTCTCGTTGTCAGTGCAACGACCAAATATAAGGATCTTAAGAAAATCGTGGACAATTATAAGACCGTTTCCGATTTTCAGCTTATTTTTACAAAACTTGACGAGACATCAACCCTCGGAAGCCTGTATAATATAAGGTGCTATTCCGAGTCGCCTATCGCATTCGTGACATGCGGACAGAATGTTCCCGATGATATCGAGACATTCAACGCACAGCGTATAGTAAAGCAGCTGCTGGGAGGAGAGTAAAGCATGGATCAGGCTGAATCACTCCGTATCATAAAAGCCAGCAGACAGGCCAGGCCACTTGCAAGGGTCATTACTGTCACAAGCGGAAAAGGCGGAGTCGGAAAATCAAATACTGCGATCAATCTTGCCATATGGCTTAAAAAACTGGGCAAGAGAGTTATTATCCTGGATGCGGATTTCGGTCTTGCAAATATCGAGATAATGTTCGGAACCGTTCCGAAGCACAATCTCTGTGACCTTATCTATCAGGGTAAAAATATCAAGGACATCATAACCTGGGGACCGGGCGAGGTCGGATTTATATCAGGCGGAAGCGGCATAGCGGGTATGTCCAACCTGAGTAACGATTATCTGAACTATATTATTCAGAATCTTTCGGAACTTGATTCGATCGCTGATATAATAATCGTTGATACCGGTGCGGGAATATCGGATGCCGTATTGGAATTCCTGGTTGCAAGCGGGGAGATCCTTTTGATAACAACCCATGAGCCCACCAGTATTACCGATTCATATTCGCTTCTGAAAGCGCTTGCCAGACATCCCAGGTACAATCCTCAGGAGACATCGGTCAGGATGATAGCAAACCGTGTCGGTAAGGAAGCAGACGGACAGACTCTCTACAAAAAGCTTAATTCGGTTGTTCAGAGATTTCTGAAGCTGCCGCTCACCTATCTGGGCTGTGTGCCGTACGATTCTCAGTTATCCGATGCGGTCATGCAGCAGATGCCGGTATCTCTTAAGAATCCGGGAGCAAAATCTTCTCAGGCCTATGAGAGGATAGCAAGAAGCTTGCTTGATGAAAATGTCACAAGTGCTACCAAGACCAGAGGTATGGCAGCATTTTTCTCACATATAGTTAGCAGAAGATAAATAAGGGAGAGGATTTATTATGCTTAACAATTTTATTTCACCGGGCGACAGGGTCGAGCTCACTGCGGTGGATCGTAAATTGAACGAATCGGATAAAAACGATAACGCGAAATTTTACGAAACTAAGATCGTGGATATAATCTCGGAAGATTCAATTGAGGTACAGATGCCTATCGAGCAGACTAAACTGATCCTCCTTCCCGTTGATGCCGAATTTAACATGATCGTATATACCGGTGCCGGCCTTTATCAGTGCTTTGTAAGAGTGGTTGACAGGTATAAATCGAATAACATCTATGTTCTGGTACTGGAGCTTACGAGTAACCTCAGAAAGTATCAGAGAAGAGAATATTACAGATTCAGCTGTGCGCTTGAGATGTGCTCGAGAAATCTTGTGGAAGAAGAGGTAAATGCGGTAGCTAACAAGAGCCCCCTGTACCTCCAGCCCAATCTTCCCATTAAGAGAAGTGTCATTGTGGACATCTCCGGCGGCGGACTCAGATTCATGTCCAATCAGAAGTATGAGCCCGGAAGCATGCTCTATATCAGCTACAACCTTCTTATAGGCGGTGAGCGTAAAAAGTACGAGCTCATAGGTAAGGTGCTCGTTGTAAAAGAGCTGGAAAACAGGCCCGGTACCTTCGAACACAGAGTCCAGTATATCAACATGGAACGTGGAGCAAGGGAGGAGATCATAAGATTCATCTTTGAGGAGGAAAGAAAGAACCTGAAGAGATGATCTGACTGATTAAAACCTGAGGACCAATATGAAGAAAAAAATCCTGGTTGTTGACGATTCTGCACTCATGAGAAGAGTGCTCTGTGATATAATAAGCAGTGATGAGAGTTTTGAAGTTGCGGGCAGAGCCATAAACGGCCTTGAAGCTTTGGAACTTGTGAAGAAAAATACATATGACGCCATCGTCCTGGATGTCAATATGCCCAGGATGAACGGTATCCAGTTCCTGGCGGAACTGAAAAAAGCGGGTCTCCCCCAAAGGGTCATGATGGCCAGTACCGATACAAGGGAAGGTGCGCAGACAACCATGGACGCGCTGGAACTCGGTGCCCTTGATTTTGTACATAAGCCGGATCAGGCTTATGCATGCAAGGAAGGCGATTTTACTCAGGTATTCCTGAACACACTGAAGGGCGTTGCTAATTCGAGACTCCCTGTATTTGAGGATAAGTCACGGGAGAGGCAGAGAAGAGCCGATACGGATCATCTGATTGGACTTCTGTCAAGGTCCGGCTCCAGGATAGCCGGCTCCAAGATAGTAGCCATCGCAAGCTCTACCGGAGGTCCGAAGGCACTTTCGGCCGTTATACCTTATCTGCCGGAGAATCTTGATGCACCGGTTGTTGTGGTACAGCATATGCCCAAGGGCTTTACCGCAACTCTTGCCCAGAGGCTCAATTCGATATCCAGGATGACGGTATGTGAGGCGTCTGAGGGGCAGGTACTCGAGAAGGGACA
>JAEEXJ010000095.1 GCA_016291475.1 Lachnospiraceae bacterium
AAGACCATGCAGATGATGCTGCACTATCTGTCGGGTCTTAATGTGGAATCATCGGTATACACTCCGGAAGACGGGGGAGCGGGAGTGTATTGCCTGATATACGGATGCATGGCAAAGCTTGAATCCGAAGGAAAGTTGTAATTAACAAATTGTCAATAAGTAGAAAAGGGCATTAAAATGATCAGATTGTTTATTACTTTTGTTTATGTGGCTTTGTTTTTGATCTTCACCACTCCCCTCATGCTGGTTTGCCTGATCATGGGCAAATTCAATCCTGGGGGTGCTGATAAGCTTGCCAACTCTGTCGTAATGTGGGGATTCAGATGTGTATGGGCTCTCTGCGGCATCAAGGTCGAAGTGAGAGGCAAGGAGAAGGTTCCTCAGGACAGAGCACTCTTATATGTAGGAAACCACAGGAGTATTTTCGATATAGTAGTGGCTTACCCCTTATGTAAATGCCCTACCGGAGTAATTGCTAAAAAGTCAACGAAGATGATCCCTCTTCTCAGTATCTGGATGATGCTCCTTAAGTGTCAGTTCCTTGACAGGAAAAACAACAGAAAGGGACTTGAAACCATTCTGAAGGCCATCGAGCTTGCCAAGGAAGGCGTTTCAATCCTTATTTTCCCGGAAGGAACAAGAAACAGGGATTACGAAACCGATAAACTGCTTCCCATGCATAACGGAAGCTTCAAGATTGCCACCAAGAGCGGTGCACTGATCCAGCCTGTGACCATGGTTGGCACGGAAAACATCCTTATAAGACATATTCCCTTTGTGAAGTCATCAAAGGTTATTGTGGAGTTCGGAGATCCCATAGATCCCGCTGCTTTGGATAAAGAAACCATGAAAAACATAGGCGGATACGTGGGTTCTGTCATGCAGGAGACCTATTCTTCCGTAAAGAGGGAACTGAAGTAAAGAGTGCCCTGAGAAAGCGCTGTAATTTAGCGAAAAAAGTGGAAACTATCATTCTGAAAAGGCTTCCATAAAGGGCGCTGTGCTAGACATTCGGGAGTTTTTGTGTTAAAGTCTTTGCGTATTTTAAATCCGTAACTATCAAGGGGCTTTTCATGGAACAGTACCTGATTCACGGCGGTAACTCATTAGTGGGGGAGGTAGAGATAGGAGGTGCGAAAAACGCAGCTCTTCCTATATTAGCCGCCTCAATTATGACAGATGAGACCGTCCATATAGATAATGTTCCCGACGTCCGCGACACGAACGTGCTCATGGATGCCATGGGAAGTATCGGTATCATCGTTAACAAAGAAGATCGTCACCGCATTACCATTAACGCAGCCAATATCGGAAGCACTGTGGTATGTGATGATAATATCAAGAAGATCAGAGCGTCTTATTATCTGATCGGTGCAATGCTCGGAAAGTATAAGACCGCAGAAGTTACCCTCCCCGGAGGATGCGACATCGGTTGCAGGGCCATAGATCAGCATATCAAAGGCTTCAGAGCTCTCGGAGCCGAAGTTATCCTCGAGCACGGTATGATCAAGACCAGAGCACAGCGTCTGACGGGCAGCCATATTTATATGGACGTCGTCAGTGTCGGTGCGACCATTAATGTAATGCTGGCAGCGACCATGGCCGAGGGAAAGACCATCATCGAGAATGCGGCTAAGGAACCTCACGTCGTAGACGTTGCAAACTTCCTTAACTCCATGGGAGCTAATATCAAGGGAGCCGGTACTGATGTTATCCGCATCAAAGGCGTATCCAGACTTCACGGAACCGACTACACCATAGTTCCCGACCAGATTGAGGCAGGAACTTTCATGCTGGCTGCTGCGGCAACCAAAGGTGATATAACCGTTAAGAATGTAATTCCCAAGCACCTTGAATCCATCACCGCTAAACTCCTCGAGATCGGATGCGAGGTAATGGAGCAGGGAGACCAGGTAAGGGTTGTATGTTCGAGACCTCTCAAGCATACTCATATCAAGACTCTTCCCTATCCCGGATTTCCTACCGATATGCAGCCTCAGATCACTGTTGTACTCGGACTTTCCGAAGGAACCAGTATCGTAACGGAGAGCATTTTCGAGAACCGCTTTAAGTATGTTGATGAACTCGTAAGAATGGGAGCCAACATAAAGGTTGAAGGAAATACCGCCATCATTGACGGAGTATCCAAATACACCGGAGCCGGAATTGCAGCTCCCGACCTTAGAGCCGGTGCGGCGCTTGTACTTGCGGCACTTGCGGCAGAAGGAGAGAGTATTGTAGACAATATCCGCTATATCCAGAGAGGATATGAGGATTTTGAGCTCAAACTCAAGGGTCTCGGCGCCGATGTGAGTGTTGTCAAGACGGATAACGATTACCGTAATTTCAAACTGATGACCAGCTGAAGATGATATACTCGGATATTGACATATATCCTTATATATAGTAGTTTTTATTTAACTTAATAAGCTATACCCCTTATTCAGAGTTGGCAGAGGTACATAGGACCGATGAAGCCACGGCAACCCCTTTAAGGAAGGTGCCCACCTGAGCGATATTTCGAACAATAAGAGGATCGTATTTACACGACTAAATCCGCTTCTTGTTCAGAGAAGCGGTTTTTTTCTGTGGTATAGGGCCGTCAGGCCGGAAAGGAAAGATATGGAAAAAATATTATTTACATCCGAGTCCGTTACCGAAGGACATCCCGATAAGATCTGTGATGCGGTGTCGGACGCGATACTTGATGCGATGATCGAGCAGGATCCCATGAGCCGTGTTGCTTGCGAGACAGCAACATGTACAGGATTTGTGCTTATCACCGGAGAGATCACCACTAAGGCTAATGTTGATATTCAGGACATTGCCAGAAAGACCATCATTGATATCGGATATGATTCATCCGAAAAGGGATTTGACGGAAAGACCTGTGCTGTTCTTGTAGCACTGGACAAGCAGTCTCCCGATATTGCAATGGGCGTGGACAAGGCTCTCGAGGCCAGAGAGAACCAGATGAGCGACGAGCAGATCGAAGCCATCGGTGCGGGCGATCAGGGAATGATGTTCGGTTTTGCGGTTAACGAGACTCCCGAGCTTATGCCTTATCCCATTTCACTAGCACACAAACTTACAAGAAAGCTTACCGAAGTAAGAAAGAACGGAACTCTTCCCTATCTCAGAGCTGACGGAAAGAGCCAGGTATCGGTTGAGTATGATGAGGACGGAAAGCCCGTAAGACTTGAGGCGGTCGTTCTTTCTACTCAGCATGATGATAAAGTAACTCAGGAGCAGATCCACGAGGATATCAAAAAGTATGTATTCGATCCCGTTCTTCCCAAGGAAATGATTGATGACAACACCAAGTTCTTCATCAATCCCACCGGAAGATTTGTTATCGGCGGACCCAACGGTGACGCAGGACTTACCGGAAGAAAGATCATCGTTGATACCTACGGCGGATATGCACGTCACGGCGGCGGAGCATTCTCCGGAAAAGACTGCACCAAGGTAGACAGAAGCGCTGCATATGCTGCAAGATATGTTGCCAAGAACATCGTTGCCGCAGGAATCGCAGACAAGTGTGAGATCCAGCTTTCGTATGCAATCGGTGTTGCACAGCCTACCTCAGTAATGGTAGATACTTTCGGAACCGGTAAGATAGCGGATGATAAGCTTGTTGAGATCGTAAGAGAAAACTTCGATCTTCGTCCCGCAGGAATTATCAAGATGCTCGACTTAAGACGTCCTATCTACAAGGCAACCTCCGCGTACGGTCACTTTGGAAGAACCGATGTTGAACTTCCCTGGGAGAAGACTGACAAGGCGGAGCTTTTAAAAGGATATATCAAATGAGATACGATTATCTTATAGTAGGTGCGGGATTATTCGGTTCTGTTTTTGCACAACGTGCAAGACAGGCCGGAAAGAAGTGCCTTGTGATCGATAAAAGGCAGCACATTGCCGGAAATGTTTTTACCGCCGAAGAGCATGGTATACAGGTTCATAAATACGGAGCTCATATATTCCATACATCCGATAAAAGAGTATGGGATTATGTTCAGGAATTTGCGGAGTTTAATAATTTCGTAAATTCACCCGTAGCTAAGTACGGCGATGAACTCTACAATCTTCCCTTCAATATGAACACCTTCAGCAAGATGTGGAATATTTCCACTCCCGAGGAAGCAAGGAAGATCATCGAAGAACAGAGAGCAGATTGCTACAAGGAAGAACCTGCAAACCTCGAAGAGCAGGCACTTAATCTTGTCGGACGGGACATTTACGAAAAGCTGATCAAAGGTTATACACGCAAGCAGTGGGGCAGGGATTGTACCGAGCTTCCCGCATTCATTATCAAAAGACTACCGGTCAGATTTACATTTGATAATAATTATTTCAATGACAGATATCAGGGTATTCCCATTGGCGGATATACCGCAATGGTCAAGAAGATGCTGGAGGGAACCGAAGTAAGACTCGGTCTCACCTACAGAGAATTCCTTGAGAAGAACTGTTCTTCATCCGAACCTGAATCCTTCGAAAAGGTGATCTACACAGGTCCCGTGGATGAATATTTCGGATACAAGCTGGGATATCTGGAATACAGATCACTCAGATTTGAAGAAGAGTACATGGCAGATGTTGACAACTTCCAGGGAAATGCGGCTGTCAATTACACTTCAGCAGATGTGCCTTATACAAGGATCATTGAGCATAAGCATTTCGAATTCGGAAAAGGTGACGGAACTGTCATAACAAGAGAATATCCTTCCGAGTGGAAGCCCGGAGATGAACCTTATTATCCTGTGAACAACGACAGGAATTCTGAATTGTACGGTAAATACAAAGAGATGGCGGATGCCGAGAAGGATGTTATATTCGGCGGAAGGCTCGGAGTATATAAGTATTATGATATGGATAAGGTCATAGCTTCTGCTCTTGAACTGGCAGATGCGGAATTCGCAAAATAAATACGGGCAACAAAAAACACTGCAGATCATCTTTTCTGCAGTGTTTTTTAGCAGCTGTAGTTGAACATCATTCCGCTGTATATACTCGAGGTATATGGCGATGAGAGGTTGTGCCCCGGATTTTTATATGCAACGATCTTACGGTTCACATATTGCATCGGATCCAGTGAGACCTGAGAACTCTTTCTCATCATGGAATTGGAGAAATCTTTGAGCGTACTGAAGGTTTTTCCGATATCTTCACTTCCTTCAGCCACTTCTCTAAGTTTTTCCTGATCTATGGTAAGAGAGCCGTTGCTTTCGACGTTGATACCGAGGCTCCCGAGAGCATCCTTATATGCACCTGTGATGCCGCTTAATTCATTATCGAGAAGCTTTGTCTTAATACCCTGACCGGTGTAAGAATTAACCGCTTTCAGGAATTCATTGAAGCTTCCTATAACCTGCCCGACATTTTCCTCAACGGATTCGATATCCGCTTTAATACTGATGGTAGTAGGATTTCCCTCGGAACTGAGTTCATTTAGCGTTACTTCATACATCTTGCCGATGGTGAAATGATTCGACGATGCGCTTCTTTCTTCACCGTTTAAAGCAAACAGTGCATTTTTGGGATAGCTGTTTACTTTATCAAGTCCGAAATAGTCTACGGAACCGGATGCTTTGGAGGTCCTGTCATCACTGATCGTGAAGATTGCTTCCTTGCCGGCACTGACTCCGCTTGAATCGGAAGAAATCCTGATGGCAGATTGATTTCCTTCTGTTTCAAGTGATGCGTTAAGTCCTATTCCTGCATTGTTAACAAGCCTTACCAGTCTTTCCTGAATGCTTCGGTTGGTTTCGTCTCCGGAGATGTGGAACTGGAACTCGTAGTTCATCTCACCGATACTTACGTCAAAAGAGTAGTTGTCTTCGGAAAGAGAAACCTGGTCGTCGCGGAGGAAATTACCGATGTTTTCCTGAGGCGATGCAAGCTGTTTTACTTCAATATCAAAAGAGGGAACGGATTCCGAATTATCGTCACCTATGTAGTCGACGGATACTGTATCCGGATTGGTGGAAGAAGCATGCTTTTTGTTAAAAGCTCCATTCTCGTCCAATCCTCCGACCTCAGCAAGAGACGTACGAAGATTACGAGCGGATTCTTTTAATCCGATCGCACCGATCTTAGCCTCCTGATCTTTCACGGGAAGATACCAGGGAGCATCTTTATTTGCTTTGACGATGGAATTATAAGTACTGCGAAGCTCACTCTTCTTGTGAGTGTCGTACTTGGATATCTTGGGAGCGCCGAACTCCGTCAGATAGTTATTGAATATAGAATTGCTGACAGCACTCATCGCCACGCCCCCTTTCTTCCTTGAAATGTGTGACAGCCGGTGCAGGCTTATGCTCCGCTAAAAGGATCCTTCCCCTATACGCGGAAGACGTACCCAAATAGGACAGTACGCCACCATTAGACTATTAGTTAAGAATAAAGTATCACCCGAATGTCAAATTTGCAAGATGTTTTTTCGCGTAAAATAAAGGTTTTTCGGGCTTTGTTGTCAAAATTCGATCATTCCGGTGTACTCCGCCTTGCAATATTCTGACTATTTAATAGTATTATCGGAATGTTCAGATAATTAATTTAGCATATATTTAGGAAATAATCATTGTGCTGAGTTTTCTTTTTACTATGCAATATGCACTTTTTAATATATAATTTAGTGCGCTGAAAGGAATGAAAAGATGGATAAAGAACTGGTATTGGTAATAGATTTCGGCGGTCAGTATAACCAGCTGGTCGCAAGAAGAGTCAGAGAAAACAACGTCTATTGTGAGATCTATTCTTACAAAACTCCCCTGGATCAGATTAAGAGCATGAATCCCAAGGGAATAATCTTAACCGGCGGACCTGCAAGCTGCTATGAAGAAGGTGCTGCATCCTGTGACAAGGATCTCTTCAAAATGGGAGTTCCCGTACTGGGCCTTTGCTATGGTGCTCAGCTTATGAGCCACGTGCTCGGAGGCAAGGTAGAGAAAGCTCCCGTCAGAGAGTACGGACATACCCCGATCAAGGTTGATACAACATCTCCTGTTTTTGAGGGCGTTAAAGAAAACACAACATGCTGGATGAGTCATTTTGATTATATTTCCAAGATCGCTCCCGGCTTTAAATCGATAGCTTCCACCGACAATTGTCCTTATGCGGCTATTGCCAATGATGAGGAGAAGCTCTACGGATTCCAGTATCATCCCGAAGTTCTTCATACTCCCGAAGGAAGTAAAATGCTCAGAAACTTCCTCTACAATGTATGTCACTGTAAAGGCGACTGGGAGATGAGTTCTTTTGCGGAAGATCAGATCAGAATGATAAGAGAGAAGGTGGGGGACGGTAAAGTTCTCTGCGCACTTTCCGGCGGAGTTGATTCTTCTGTTGCTGCGGTTCTTTTGGCCAAGGCAGTAGGCAAGCAGCTTACATGCGTATTCGTAGATCACGGCCTTCTCAGAAAAGACGAGGGAGATCAGGTAGAGGCAATATTCGGACCTGAGGGTCACTATGATCTTAACTTTATAAGAGTCAATGCCAAGGACAGATTCTATATCAAACTCGCCGGAGTCGATGAACCTGAGCGTAAGCGTAAGATCATCGGTGAGGAGTTCATAAGAGTATTCGAGGAAGAAGCGAAGAAGATAGGACGCGTTGATTTCCTTGTTCAGGGAACTATCTATCCGGATGTGGTTGAATCCGGACTCGGCGGTGAATCCGTTGTGATCAAGTCCCATCACAATGTAGGCGGACTTCCCGATTATGTTGATTTCAAGGAGATCATTGAACCTCTCAGAAATCTCTTTAAGGATGAAGTCAGAAAGGTTGGACTTGAACTGGGAATCCCGGATCATCTGGTATTCAGACAGCCTTTCCCCGGACCCGGACTCGGTATTCGTATCATCGGAGATATAACTGCGGAGAAGGTTGCCATTGTTCAGGATTCCGATGCAATCTACAGAGAAGAAGTTGAAAAGGCTGCCAATGAATATGCATTCGAAGCGGCAGAGGCAGCAGGCGTCAAGATTGACAAAGAACATCCCGATCATGCGCTTTTAAGAAGCTATTGGCCTGACTGGATGCCGGACCAGTATTTTACGGCTCTTACCAATATGAGATCGGTAGGAGTTATGGGCGATGAGAGAACTTATGACCATGCGGTCGCACTTCGTGCGGTTAAGACCATCGACTTCATGACTGCGGAATCTGCACAGATTCCTTATGAGATCCTGATGAAGGTAATGAACAGGATCATCAACGAAGTAAGAGGAGTCAACAGAGTACTATACGACCTTACTTCGAAGCCTCCCGGGACCGTGGAGCTGGAGTGAGCCTGCTTAGCCATTTGGAGGATAAGGCAGGTTGCCCGGTGATTCCTTTGCTGTGCCACAAATGTTTTGGAGGCAGAGCATCATTTACTTTCAAATATAGAATTATGTGTTTTACGATGCCCGAAACCCAATTGACGGTGATTTCGGGCATCGAAATCTTTTGAGAATCTTTCTTTTGATGCTATTCGCTTGTCCATCCCCGGACAAGGCATCAATAATCCTCAGAAGCTATTATTCCGATGCTTTTTCGAGAGCTTTCGTCCCGGCAAAGCATCAAAAATCCCAACCATTTTAATCTTAGATGCTTTTTATGTCTGCGCAGATCTGCGGATGCATCGAAAAACATGGACAGCGCAGAAATTGATGCTTTTTGGGTGTTCGGGCAAGCGAAGAAGCATCAAAATCTCTCGAATCCGCGGAAATTGATGCATTTTGAGGGTTCGGGCAAGCGTAGAAGCATCAAAACCACGCGAATCCTCGGAAATTGATGCTTATTCGATTCTTTGCTGTCCGGAGAACATAGGATCAAGTGCGTTCGTTGATGAAAAAAGAAAGGAAATTCAAATGAACAGAAATAATTACTCAGGAATGCTCCATTCATCCGGTTTGTATGAGGAGGCCCAAAGACGCTGTCTTGAGCTATCTGATTGCAAGATGCGTATTGAGAGCGAACTTCGGAAAGCTCCGGCCGGTATCATACACGTAGTGAATAGTGGAAGCAGAATACAATTTTATAACCGCAAAAACAAAACTGATACATCCGGAAAATATATCCGCAAATCAGAAAAACAGATCATTCGGGCGCTACTTCAAAAAGCGTACAATCAAAAAGCTTTGAAATTGCTGAATGAAGAAATCGGAAATCTCAATCTGCTACAGAAGAGATCAAACGGTATTTCGGAGAGGATAAGGAAGCTGTATTCCGATCTTCCGTCGGAAATAAAGGAATTCATAAATCCTATCGATAAACCAGATGAGGATTTCATTGCAGAATGGATGAACATACATTACGATGGAAAAGAGATTTCCGAGCAAATGTCTGTATTTGTAACTGAGCGCGGAGAAAGAGTGCGCTCCAAATCTGAGCTGAACATAGCAAACAAACTAGCGGAAAAACATATTCCCTACAAGTATGAGTGTCCACTGATCTTGTCAAAAGGCACGGTGATATATCCGGACTTCACAATCATGGATGTGAAAAAACGGAAAGAAATCTACTGGGAACACAGAGGAATGATGGACGACAGAGAGTATGCACGTCAGGCCGTATTTAAAATGAAATCCATGATGAATGCTGGGATCGTACTCGGTAAAAATCTGATTATAACAGAGGAAACATCTGCAAATCCTCTGGGAACAAATGAGATAGACAAAATGATAGCCGAATATTTCTGTTAAAATGTGGCGAAATCTTGATTGCAGATATACTCATTATAAGTATTATATGCAATAAAATGTTAGGAATATTTTTATGACTGACTTTACAACTGTTACAGCCTGCGGCGAGTGCTGCACCGGATGTTCAAAAAAGAAAGAAGGAATATGCCCGGGATGTATAGAAACTGACGGATGTGTTCCGGAATGGGCAGAATCTGGGAGATGCAAAATACACGCATGCTGTAAGGAACACAATGCACGCTTTTGCGGTGTGTGCAATGAATTTCCATGTGAGAAAGTTACTCGGATCATTTCATGGAACCCCGACATTGTGCAGTATCTATCGGCATTGGGAGATGAATACATGATACAGAATTTTTCGGATAAGTATGCGGTACGGGTATTGTCTGAAAATGAGATTCCTGCTGTCTTGACACTTTGTGAGAAAAACAACCTTTATTATCAATACTGTCCCCCTTTTGTCAGCGAAGAAAGTATTCGAGATGATATGAAGGCTCTTCCGCCGGGAAAGGGGAAGCAAGATAAATTCTATATAGGTTTTTATGATAACGAAGATTTGGTAGCAGTAATGGATCTGATCAGGGAATTCCCTGATGACAAAACTATATTTATAGGATTCTTTATGACGGATGTGTCAGTTCAAAATAAAGGCGTGGGATCGGGAATTATCACTGAATTATGTGAGAAACTCAGCCAAAGGGGTTATTTATATGTCAAACTCGGATGGGTTAAAGGAAATCCGCAGGCTGAGTATTTTTGGAAGAAAAACGGATTTAACGAAACGGGAGCAGAAAATACGACGAAGGATTATACAGTAACCATTGCCCAGAGGAAAATATAGGATGTGTGACGAAATAACAGTAGAAGAAGTATCAGCTGATAAAAAGCAGAGTATTGCCCGAGAGATTCTTGAGGCATTACCTGATTGGTTTGGAATTCCGGAATCCAGGGAACAGTATATAAAAGAAAGTGCGGATCAGCCGTTTTTTTGTGCATATATTTTGGATAAACCGGTAGGTTTTCTGTGCCTTAAAGAGACCGGAAAGGAAACGGTCGAACTATGTGTAATGGGAGTGCTTAAAGAATATCACAGAAAAGGGATCGGAAGAAAACTATTTGAAACGGCCAGAGAAACAGCCAAACGATCCGGATACTCCTTTATGCAGGTAAAGACTGTGCAAATGGGGCGGTATGAGGATTATGATGCCACCAATCTTTTCTATCTGTCGCTCGGATTCAAAGAGTTTGAGGTGTTTCCGAATATGTGGGACGAGTGGAATCCATGCCAGATATACGTAATGGCGCTTTGAGTATATTCACTGAAATAGGTAAATATTTATTATAATGGTTCTTTCTATATAAACCGGCCGGGGTGTTTGTTACCATTCTTTTTGTAAGGCGCAGATACAAAATAATAAATCAGAAAGGATGATAACTATGAACAGAGATATTTTTATAAAGAACCTGACCGGGGACAAAATTGAGATGAGCCCTAAGGGAAGATGTGCTAATGAACTTTCGGTGGAAGAGTTCGAAAAAGGATATGAAAACTTTTTTGATATGATCTTTGAGATTGCAGCTACGGATGTTTCTTCTATGAGCGGATACGGGGAGTTTGACGAGGAAAATAAAGCACCCTTTGCCACATTCGAAGAATTTGTCCGGGAGACCTTTAACGAAGATCAGGAAGGCTACTGGCACAACTGGACTCAGATGTTTGAGACAACGTTTCTTAAGAAAGATTATTTCGATAAGATATATGCAAAGATCATGCAGTATGCTCCCTTCTGCGAAGGACAGAGATTTCTTGCAAATAACAACACTTTCTTTGTCAACATGATCGTGGATGATGCGGGAAAGACATACTGCGCAGACTGGGGACGCGCAGGCATCATGGACTTCCTTATGGATTTTGCAATCCTCGACCTGAATAAGCCCTATCTTCTGGTTCCGGAAAAACTGTATGAGTATGCAGGAAGAAAAAATATAGAGATAAAAAACTTTAAGGAACGCTTTCTGTGCATGGCGTATTTTAAGGGACTTCATACACTCATGTGGCATGCTTCCATTGACGATCTGGAATCCTGCGAGTCCATTACAAGGTCCATTAACGACTTGGAAGAGCGTATGAACAAACTGGTCTGATCAAAAATGAAATATGAAAATGCCAAGGATATTCTCCCCGCAAGCCTTTTGAAAGAAGTGCAAAAGTATGCGGAAGGAAAAGCTATTTATATACCCAAGTGCGAAAAAACTAAAGGCTGGGGAGAGGCATCCGGATATCGGGAAAAACTGAATAAAAGAAATATGAGTATCTGCAGCAGGTATGCTGCAGGAGCTTCGATAATGGAACTTGCGGAGATGTTTTTTCTTTCGCAGGAATCGGTTAAAAAGATAGTGTACGGCAAGAAGGTAAATCTGCCGGAATATTCTCCTACCATTCATTCAGCCGAGCAGTACTCAAATGCAGGTATAGGAGAAGAGTGGGTGAGAATATATCTTGAAAACGAGAATGCGGAAATGCCCGATGAATCGGAGTTCTTCTTGTCCGAACTTGTGAAGATCCCGCTTCGCCTGATAGACGATCCCGGTCAGGAAAAGAAAACCTCCGAAGCAGCCTCTTCTGCGAATGCTCCGCTCATTGTATTATTTGAGGATCACAGATTCAGTGTTTTGTGCGGAAGCGATCATCTTTCACTTTTACGAAACGAAAAAAAGAATGCATACAGTGCGTTTATTTTTGCAAGGAACAAAGAGTATGATTACTATATGAATAATTTCGGAAAGCAGTTTCAGAGAATCAGATAAGGGAACAGAGGATTTTTTTGACATTAGGCGGAGGAAGCAGATGGAAGACTACAGCATGCAGCATAAGAAAGCATGGGAGTTTGATGTATACGATTTCTGGGTAAGAACTGCCGGAACGCCTGAGGAAAGAGCCGCCAAGGATATGGAAGATCCTAAGAGAATGCTTAAACAGCATGCGGTTTATTTTGATTCCTTCGACGGAGTAAGGATTGCAAATATATGCGGTTCATGCGG
>JAEEXJ010000096.1 GCA_016291475.1 Lachnospiraceae bacterium
ATGGGGTATTACAACAGCTTTAAATAGTTGCGGAAAAAATAATAATCCCTCAGCCGTATAAAATTCCGGGGTTTAGGCATAAAAAAAGAGCGATAGACGGGGCTCGAACCCGCGGTCTCCACCTTGGCAAGGTGGCGCTTTACCAACTAAGCTACTATCGCATGTCTGCTTCAGACGACATGTGTTAATATACTAAAAAGCAGACTCTTTGTCAACAAGATTTTGAAAAAACTTTTTGACTAATGTTTTTCAGGCTTTAACTTCTTCTTTGTTCTCTTTTTTCTCGGGGATACAGAGGAGAGAAGCAAGCTTTGCGGGAGCCTTTTTCTCGACTATGCTCCAGATCATAAATGAGATGATCGCACAGCAGGTTCCGGTGATTATTCCCGCAAGAACATCGGTGGGATAATGAACTCCTACATAAAGTCTTGAAAAAGCTATCAAAAATGCCATAATAATTGAAGGTATTCCGAGCTTCTTGGGTCCCTTTACGAGGAAGACGACCGCAGCCGCAAATGATGCTCCGGAATGTCCGGAAGGAAATGACCAGTCGTGCTGCTCTTCGATGAGGAGCTTAAGTCCCTGACCGCCTATGGTCTCGGGTAAGTAGGGTCTTGGTCTTGCAACAAGGTTTTTGATGATCGCGTTGTTTATTACAACCGACATTACAAGCGCTATACCTGCCATGATTCCGATGGGTCTTGTTTTCTTAAAGAAGCAAAGGATGATGGCGATGAGGATCCAGAAGATTCCTTTGTCACCAAGATGAGTGATAAGCTTCATGATGGGAGTGAGAACATCGTTTCTTACGTTTTCCTGAAGGAAGAGCAGAAACTGTCCGTCCCAGGGCATGTTTAAAAGTGCGTCCATATTATTATTCCTTTCGATACGGGCGTGGCCCGTTTACTTAACAGTCTTTAGACCGACTGAAATATAATAACACATACAGAGGTTTTTATGTACGATAATGTTCAGGTTATAATACCGTCGCTTAATCCCGACGAAAAGCTTGCGAAAACCGCTGCGGGAATGATAGAAAAAGGATTTACCGATGTCATACTTGTGGATGACGGTTCCGATGAAGCCCACAGAGTAGAATTCGGCAAGATCAAAGAAACTTTCCCCGATAACATCACCGTTTTGGTGCATGAAGTCAATAAGGGTAAGGGAAGAGCTATGAAGACGGCCTTCGAATACGTAATGAAAGAGAGAAAAGACTCTCTCGGAGTAGTTACCGTGGACGGAGACGGACAGCATACCCCCGATGATGCCGCAAAATGTATCGATGCTATGATCGAAAAGAATGCGTTCATCATAGGATGCAGGGATTTTTCACTTCCCCAGGTTCCTTTGCGGAGCAGACTCGGTAATGTCATTACCAGAAATGTGTTCAGATATGTCTGCGGAATTAAGGTTTCCGATACTCAGACCGGCCTTCGTGCCGTTCCCGCCTCACTTCTTGAGTACATGACCCAGGTGGACGGTGACAGATACGAATATGAGACCAACCAGCTCTTAAAGATCGGTTCGGATCATATCGCCTATTCCGAAGTTCCCATAGAAACGGTCTATATCGACGATAATCAGACTTCGCATTTCCATCCCTTAAGGGATTCCGCAAGAATATACGGAGTTATACTTAAATTTGCCGCAAGCAGTGTAATTTCGTGTATAATAGATATAGTTTCATTCAGGGTGATACTCTTTTTTGTACCGCGTATCATCGAAGAGGCCTTAAGAAGCTCGATAGCGGGCGTTCTGGCTCGTATCATATCGGCAACATGTAATTTCCTCATCAACAAAAAGGTTGTATTCGGAGCTAAGGGAAATTCCGCAAGAAGCGCAGTCAGGTATTTGATCCTGGCATTATGCCAATTGGGTGCTTCGCTTGGCCTTGTTGCGTTGTTTACGGAAGTGTTTAGTGCCGGTGACTGGCTGAAAACACTTATCAAGATAATTGTAGATACCGTTCTGTTTTTCGTGAGCTTCAAGATTCAGAGAAACTGGGTATTCAAAAAATAAGACAGGCGTATATCCGCCTGTCCGCAGAAAGGTTAGATCGTTAAAATGTCTAAGGTTGAAAACAGTTCCGGCTCAGGTTTAAGAGCCGCAAAGATCGTATTAAAGGTATTCTTAAGATTCTTCGCAATTCTCGGAGTTACAGTCGCACTTGTGCTTATCCTTCTTGTGGGTGCATGCTTTCTTGCCATGCATGGTCCGAGCCCCGCATTCAGAAGTCAGTTTGCAATGTTTGCGTATGAGACCAGTGCACTAAAATGGCTTCCCAGGCTTTTCCTCGGAAATGAGCGTTTCGAGACGATCATCGCCGAAAATACAATGCCCGAGGTGGAAGACGGTACCTCTTCAAATACCGATCTGATCCAGATCGTCGACACACCCGTTGACGGTGAGGACGTTAAGCCCATCATCATCGAGGAGATAAACGGCGGAACCTATCACGGATATATGATGATCATTCAGGATCCTTCAACGGTATTTGTAGGAACCGTGGAACAGTTTGCACAGACGGACGGAGACGTTGTTAAGAAGTTCTGCGACCGTTATTCGGCCATCGCCGGCGTAAACGGCGGAGAATTCGTGGATATGGGTTCTTACAGCTATACCGCATGTCCTGTAGGCGGAGTTATCTCTCAGGGCGTTCCCGTATATGAAAATAATGATATCGGCAAGTGGAATCTTGTCTGTATGACAAATGACAACAAGCTGATCCTTCTCAAGGGATATTCCGTATCCCAGGCTGTTTCCATGGGCGTAAGAGATGCGGTCCACGTAAAGCATGAGACCGGTCCTTTCCTCATCATCGACGGTGAGCCACTCGAAGTTCCCAGCGTTGATGTATACGGCGGAGGTAAGAATCCCCGTACAGCCATCGGACAGCGTGCAGACGGTGCGATACTTATGTGCTGCATCGACGGACGTCAGGCATCCAGCCTCGGCGCTACATTCAAAGAGATGATCGATATCATGCAGGATTACGGTGCGATAAATGCCGCATGTCTTGACGGCGGTACCTCCACCCAGATGGAATATAACGGAATCACCGTTAATAATCCTTATTCTCCTACGGGACCCAGAAGATGTCCCACTGCATTCTTAGTTATGAGCACTCCTGAGAATTCCTCTTATGATGCTCTTGCAATCATGAACGGGGAGGAAGGCTGATGAGTAACGGATATAAGAAAAAGAGCTTTTTTAAGATCGGATTATTGATTTATTTTCTGCTTGGACTTGTGGGAATATTCTTTTTCCTGCGCTGGTTCAACGGCTACCTGAAAGCGTATGAATCGGCACTTCCCGCAACGGGCATAGCGGAAGTAAGAGATGCTTTCGAGAGAGGCGCCATCGAGGAAGTAATGAGCGGTGAAAATCTCGTAACCGAATCCGCTTACTACAATATTTTCGATTACGAAGCACATATCAAGGAACTTATCGTCGGAAAAGAGATCACTGTCGAGGAATCCTCACAGTCATCCGCAGAGGTGCCCAGATATGTGATCAAAGCAGAGGGAGAGCCCGTTACCGATGTAACGCTCAGGGTTGTGGGACAGAATGATTACGACATGGATATCTGGGGATATGACAAGTTCTATCCCGATCAGTATCTGATGTCGAACGAGGAATATACCATCACTGTTCCCTCCGACTTTACAGTCAATGTATCCGGAAGAAATCTTACGAGTGCGGATATCAAGAAGGACGAAAACGGAAATGCGGTTGTAAGCGGTATCGATGTAATATCAAACGTTGCAGCATACATGAATTACGTTCCCACATTTACCACCTATTCCGTAAGAGGACTTTGGAACGATCCCGTTGTTACCGCTAAGGCTGCCGACGGAAGCACCGTAACTCTCGATTGTAACGGAACCGATTACAGTGCTCCCCTTCAGACGGATGAGAGTGTCATGGCGGAGATCAATGCACTGATCCCTACCATAGTTGATGCTTACGGAAAACACTTCATCGGAGTTAACTCGGGTGCGGTATATAATTACCTTCTTCCCGATTCCGAATACAGAGCTTCGCTTTCAACTGCGATGACGAATTTCTATCCCACCTCACACATCACTTCTTACGATTATTACAATGTGAGTGCGGATAACTTCATTACTTATTGCGACAATTGCGTATCTGCCAATATTACTTTCGATCTTGTGGTCAGATTCAATTCGACCGCATATCAGACCAAGAATGAGGGCAGTAATGCAGTATGGGTTTTCATTAAGCAGAACGGTACCTGGTATCTTGCGGATGTTCCCAGACAGGAACCCAGAACTCTTGAGGATGCCGGTATAACGGATTAACTCTTTTCAAGGAGGCAGTCTATGAAGCTTATATTTGTCGGAGCAGCACATGAAGTAACGGGAAGCTGTCATTACCTGAATGCATGCGGCAAGAACATTCTTGTCGACTGCGGTATGGAACAGGGAATCGATACTTTCGAAAATGTTCCCCTTCCGGTGCCCGAAGCACAGATCGATTACGTATTCTTAACTCACGCGCACATCGACCACTCGGGATTGTTGCCTCTCCTTTATGCAAGGGGATTCAGGGGACAGATCTTTGCAACCGATGCAACCTGCGATCTTTGCTCTATAATGCTTCGCGACTGTGCTCACATCCAGCTTATGGATGCGGAGTACAAAAACAGAAAAGGCCGTCGTACCAAGGACATGCCTGTTGTGGAGCCTCTCTACACCATGGAGGATGCAGAGGGTGCCATCAGAAGACTGGTAGCATGCCATTATGACACTATTGTCGATATTTGCGACGGTATTCAGATAAGATTTACGGACATCGGACATCTCCTCGGTTCCGCAAGTATCGAGGTATGGATAACCGAAGAGAATAATTCCAAGAAGATCGTATTTTCCGGTGATATCGGAAACAGCGGACAGACTCTTATCAAGGATCCCAAGCCTACTACCGAAGCCGATTACGTAGTAATGGAATCAACTTACGGTGACAGGGATCACCCTCCCGTAGAAGGTGATTTTGAAACTCAGCTTGCGGATATCATTCAGGAGACATTTGATAAAGGCGGAAATGTCGTAATTCCTTCCTTTGCCGTAGGGCGTACTCAGGAACTTCTGTATTATCTCAGAAGGATCAAGGTTGGAAGAAGGATCAAGGGACACGAGAATTTCGCAGTATATGTCGACTCACCTCTTGCGGTTGACGCGACGGAGATCTTCACCGCAAACCGTATGGATTGCTTCTCGGAAGAAGCAATGTCTCTTGTAAAGCAGGGTATCAACCCGATTTCTTTTGCGGGACTTAAGCTTGCGATCACCAGTGAAGAATCCAAGAACATTAACTTTATCGAAGAACCCAAGGTGATTATTTCCGCATCGGGTATGTGTGAAGCGGGACGTATAAGACACCATTTAAAGCACAACCTGTGGAGACCTGAGTGTACGATCCTTTTCGTCGGTTATCAGGCGAACGGAACTCTCGGAAGAGCCATTGTTGAAGGTGCGGAGACTGTTAAACTCTTCGGTGAAGAGATTGAGATAAGAGCGCAGATAAAGCAGCTCAAAGGACTTTCGGGACATGCGGGTAAATCAGGCCTTATCTGGTGGATCTCACAGTTTACCGAAAAGCCCAAGAAGGTATTTATAGTTCACGGTGAAGATGCGGTTGCGACCCAGTTTGCCGAGACTCTTAAGATAGAATACGGACAGCGTGCGGTAGCCCCTTACAGCGGATCGGAATTCGATCTTGCGGCAGGAAGATTTACCTATGAAGCTGCTCCCGTTAAGAAGGCCAAGAAAGCAGGAAAGACCGTATCCGGTGTTTATGCACGTCTTGTTGCCGCAGGTCAGAGACTTATGGCCATCATCAAAGGTATGGACGGATATCCCAACAAGGATGTCGGAAAGTTCGCAGACCAGATCACTGCCCTTTGCGAGAAGTATGATGACAGGAAATAAAAGGTGGTTTTACAAGTATGAGTTATGCAGATGAAGTATTTAAACAGACGTGCCGCGATATTCTTGAGAACGGTACCAGCACAGAGGGACAGAAAGTAAGACCTCACTGGGAAGACGGAACTCCCGCATACACTATCAAGAAATTCGGTGTTGTAAACAGATACGATCTGTCCAAGGAATTCCCTATCATGACTCTTCGCCGTACCGGACTTAAATCCGCAACGGACGAGCTTCTTTGGATATGGCAGAGGAAGAGCAACAACATCCATGATCTTCATTCCCATATCTGGGATGAGTGGGCTGATGAGGACGGCTCCATCGGTAAGGCATACGGATACCAGATGGCTGTTAAGCATAAGTATCCCGAAGGCATGATGGACCAGGTTGACAGAGTTATCTATGATCTTAAGCACAATCCCTTCTCCAGAAGGATCCTGACCAATATCTATGTTTTCCAGGATCTTCATGAGATGAATCTCTACCCTTGTGCTTATTCCATGACATTCAATGTCACTCAGAAAGAGGGAGATGACAAGCTTACCCTGAATGCAATTCTCAATCAGCGTTCTCAGGATATGCTTGCCGCAAATAACTGGAACATAGTCCAGTATGCGGTTCTGGTGCATATGCTTGCGCAGGTATGCGATATGAGAGTCGGAGAGCTTGTACACGTCATTGCTGACTGTCACATCTATGACAGACACATTCCTCTTATCGAGGAGATGCTGGGGAGAGAACCCCTGCCTGCTCCCAAGTTCATCCTGAATCCCGATGTACATGATTTTTACAAATTCACATCGGATGATGTTTCACTCGAGAACTATCAGCACCACGAGCAGATCAAAAACATTCCCATCGCGATCTGAGAAAGGATTCATATGACTATAATAGTTGCGGCAGACAAAAACTGGGCTATAGGTAATAAAGACGATCTTCTCGTAAGGATCAAAGAAGATCACAGGAACTTCAAGGCGCTTACCAAAGGAAATGTGGTTATTCTCGGACGTAAGACATTATGTACTTTTCCCGGCGGGCTGCCTCTTAAGGAAAGAACCAATATAATAATGAGCCGCGATCCCGAGTATAAGGTTGAAGGTGCCGAAGTCGCTCACAGCGTAGAGGAACTTCTTGAGATCGTAAAACAGTATGATGATGATAAGGTCTTCGTAATAGGAGGAGGCACGATATACGATCAGCTCCTTCCCTACTGCAATAAAGCGGTTGTCACAAGACTTGATCATGCATACGAAGCAGACACCTATTTCCATGATCTTGATGCGGACGATGCATGGGAGATAACAAATACTTCCGATGAAATGACTTCATTCGATCTGACTTACCACTTCGTAACTTACGAAAGAAAGAAAGCCTGAAGCTGAGCTTCAGGCTTTTTGTATGCAGTCGCGGCAGGACCCCAGGAATGCAGGAACCGTCACTATTCCTCAGGCATCTTGAATCCGCCGCTTGGACTACTTTGTGTATATCTGAATACTTCACGCATTCTCGCGTAATATGAGAAGTAGGTATATCCGTAATCGTCGTATCTCCATGCATATCCGTAAGGGTTACCGGTGTATACGCACAGGCAATCGGGATGTGCTTCGCAGTATTCATCGAAAGAATCTCTGGATACCGGATTTCCTATACAGCTGAAACGTTCCAGATTCATATCCATTATTCCGCTTATATCCCTTGTCTGGGTAAAGCTGATATTCAGATATTTGATGGAATCCATATCCGCTATGACGGAGAGATTCTGAATGTAGTAGCAGCTTACCAGTTCGAGCCATACAAGCTTGTGACAGTTTGTAAGCGGAGTCAGATCGGTGAAATGCGCATCGGATAATATCAGGCATTCAAGGTCCGGCATATTTTCTATAAACGAGATATCGGTAATGCCCATATCGTGACCGAGGTCCATATATATAACTTCATTGCAGTATTTTAAGGGACCTGTCATGGAATCGTTTATCCCATGGGTCATTCGTATGACCTGATCGTCGGTAAGTGCGGATTTCCATCCTACATGTACTCTCCACACAACTTTCGTATCAGGGAAATCATCCCTGATCTTTGCCATTATCTCATCGTCTATTCCGCAGTCATCAAGAAGGAAATATTCGCATCTATCAAGTACCGTAAGCGCCTGACGTATGGTTTCTTCGCCTTCATTTCCGATTTCGGATTTAACAAAGTTTATCTCGGTATCTGCGGTGGTAAGATGCTGATCATACAGGTCGAATTCATAGATGAAATGTACATCGGGATGAGATTCTTTAAGTACATAAACCGCGGGAAGAGAGAGGAGAGGCTCGCTGCCTTCCGATATGAGATTTACCTCCGTAAGACCGGGTAATTCCGACATTTTCTCCGAAACTTCCGGGATGTCTTCGGGATGCATATCTGACAGATCGAGGTAAGTTACGCTTTCTTCGTATTCTTTTCCGAGGATCTCGACGAATGCGGGCAGGGTTTCCTCGGGTTCGGGCACGGGTTCGGGCGAAGGCTCTGCGGCAGGGGACAGGGCAGTTTCCGTGTTTGCGGTATCCGTAGTCTGGACGGGAGCGGCGGGAGCCTGCGAACATGCACCCAAGGACAGGACCAGAAACGCTGTTATCAGCGAAAGGTTTATTTCTTTATAAATTCTCATGTCTAAATTCCTTCAAAAGTAGTAAATACAGAGATTATTGTACCAAAAACCCCGTTGTGCTAAAATATTTTAAAGTTTTTTTTATTTTATTTAAGAAAGAAGGCGGATCTGAAATGGAAAAGAAAGACATTGATTGGGGCAACTTAGGATTTGGTTATATCAAGACCGATTATCGCTACGTCTCTAATTATAAGGACGGCAAGTGGGATGACGGTGAGATAACCACTGATGATAAGGTCGTGCTTAGCGAATGTGCAGGCGTTCTTCAGTACGCACAGACCGTATTTGAGGGACTTAAGGCATATACCACAGAGGACGGACGTATTGTTACTTTCCGCCCCGACCTTAACGCAGAGCGTCTCAATCAGTCTGCTGCAAGACTTGAGATGCCCGTTCTTCCCGAAGGAAGATTTATTGAAGCAGTAGAGAAGACCATTAAGGCCAATGCAGCATTTGTACCTCCTTACGGAAGCGGTGCAACTCTCTATGTCAGACCTTACATGTTCGGATCTAATCCCGTTATCGGTGTTAAGCCCGCTGACGAGTATCAGTTCAGAATCCTTGTAACTCCCGTAGGACCTTACTTCAAGGGAGGCGCTAAGCCCATCGTTATCAAGGTGTCCGATTTTGACCGTGCGGCACCTCACGGAACCGGAAACATCAAGGCAGGTCTTAACTACGCAATGAGCCTTCATGCTATCGTTACTGCGCATGAAGAGGGATTTGCGGAGAATATGTATCTTGATGCCGCAACCAGAACCAAGGTTGAGGAGACCGGCGGAGCTAACTTCCTGTTCGTTACCAAGGATGGCAAGGTTGTTACTCCCAAGTCAAACAGCATTCTTCCTTCGATCACAAGAAGAAGCCTCATTCAGGTTGCTAAGGAATATCTCGGACTTGAAGCAGAGGAGAGAGAGATCACTCTCGAAGAAGTTGCGGATATGGCAGAGTGCGGACTCTGCGGAACAGCAGCGGTTATCTCACCTGTCGGAAAGATCAACGATCACGGCAAGGAGATCTGCTTCCCCAGCGGAATGGAAGAGATGGGACCTGTTACCAAGAAGCTGTATGATACTCTTACCGGAATTCAGATGGGTCGCATAGAAGCACCCGAAGGATGGGTTCACGAGATAAAGCTTTGATTTTTATTAGAAGAAAACTAATGCCGGCCATATGTGCACTCCTTGCCGTAAGCTTATTATTCGGCTGCGGCAGGGCACAGGTCGTGCTTACCACCGGTTTTAAACAGGACGAAGTATTTATCGTCGGAAGTGAAAGCTGCAGTCTGCAGGAACTGATGATATATATCACCAATATCCAGAAGTCTTATGAAAATGTCTTCGGTAGGGAGATAAGAACGGTTACTTCGGACGGAGTTACGTTTGAAGAGAGCATCAAAAACACGGCACTTGCACAACTGGCACAGATCAAGACAATGTACCTGATGGCGCTGGATCGGGGACTTACGCTTGATGCGGAATCGCAGAATGCGGTCAGAGAGGCCGCACTTGAATATTACTCTTCGCTGTCGGAAGCGGAGATTGAGGAACTCGGAGCAAGCGAGGAACTCATTGAAAACATGTACTACGAGATGGCACTGGCTCAGCTCGCATACGACGAGATAATTAAGGATATCTCTCCTGAGATCTCGGATGATGAAGCAAGATTCGTCAAGGTCAGGATCATCTATATGCGCACCACATATAAAAACGGTGACTCTCTCATCCCGTATATGGATGAAGATTATGACAGAGTATATAAGACTCTCCAGGGTATCAGGGAAGGCGTTCTGGACGGAAGCCTTGATTTTGAAACCGAAGCGATGAAATATAACGAAGCCGATGAATCGGTCATCTCATTCGGAAAAGGAACCATGGATATAGCGGTGGAGGAAGAAGCATTTTCACTCGCCGGAGGAGAGATCAGTGATATAGTGGGAACCACAGACGGCCTGTATCTGATGCAATGCATACTGCCGCTGGACAGGACCCAGACGGATGAAAATAAAGTGCTGATCACGCGTAAGCTGAGAGATGAAGCGTTTGAATCCGTCTATGATGACTTCGTGGGAAGTCGTATAAGAAATCTAAACAGTGAACTTTGGAAAACAGTAACTCTTAATTACGATCCTGAGATTACAACCTGCAGTTTTTTTGAAATCTACGAAAAGTATTTGGATGGCGAGGGGCCGGATGATTAAACGCAAGTTTGTAAGTACAAGAGTTCTTCAGCCGGGTATGAGGATCGACCAAGCGATCCTTGATAAGACCGGTCGCGAGCTCATCGCGAAAGGTGCTTATCTGGATGATTTCCAGATTGAGTATCTTCAGAAGAAATCAATAGGCGGCATCTATGTGTCCGAGGGCGAACCGGATCCCGATGAGATCCATTCCCTCGAGGCTCAGCTTCCCGCATTTACTAAAGAGCTCATGGAAAAGAGCCGTGTCGAAGACAAGAGCAAGGTATCGCTCAGCCATGAGGTTATCAAGCGTGTAGGAGAGGGCGTTCAGTTCCTATACGATAATGTGGAATCGGAGAATTTCCTGGAAGCCACCAATAATGTTACAGGCGAACTTGTAAAAGCAATCGAAGCCAATAACGCTATCGCAGTCGATATTAATCTGATCAAGGTCAGTGACGAATATACCTTCAAGCATTCCGTAGACGTTGCCACCATGGGAATGATCATCGGAAGAAATTACGGACTTTCACAGGATGAGATAAGGGATATCGGTGTATCGGGTCTTCTCCATGATCTCGGTAAATCAAAAATCCCGCTTGAAATATTAAATAAACCCGGAAAGCTCGATGATGATGAATTCGCCCTCATGAAGCAGCATTCACTTTTCGGATTCAAGATCCTGAAGGAAAAGAATGCGTTTGGCGATGAGATAATGAAAGGTGTTTTGCAGCATCACGAGAAGATGAACGGAAGAGGATATCCTCTGGGAGTTACCGGCGAAGCAATCAGCAAATTTGCCAAGATCCTCGCTGTTGCCGATATATATGATGCGCTTGTTACCGAGCGTCCATATAAAAAAGGCTTCCCGAAAAGAGAAGCGCTTGAGATGATATTCGGAATGTCCACGGAGCTTGATACCAAGGCCATATCCAGTTTCATGGATTCAGTCATTATTTTCCCCGTAGACTCTTACGTACAGCTTTCAAACGGTGAGATGGGTAAAGTTGTTGCCAACAATCCCGGCTATCCCATGCGCCCCGTGGTTGTCGGATTTAAGACCGGAAAAATTTACAATCTTCTGGAAGATCTTAACTGTGCATCAATGGTCATAGAATAAATTCACCTCGCGTATCCTGCGAGGTGTTTTATATTACTGTATATACCCAGTCAGATCTTCGGCCTTCCTTGCCCTCCACAAACCACCTGTGGTCTCGTTCCGAATAGAACACGAAAGCGCTCTTTCCGCATATCCTGCAGGTGTATCTGAGCCCTAAGCCGCCTCCGCCGGTAGAGACTGCGCGGCATACGCTCACAACCTTGTCCACGGTATATCTGGTGCCGTCCGTCCAGGATACCTGCAAGGGTTCTATTTTACCGTCTTTATCAAATTTTGCGGTCACTTCCACAAATACTTTACTCATAATATGCTCCGAACGTACGTTTGTATATGGATTTTATAATCAGGCAGAAGTTTTCGCAACCGAACACTTTATTAATTTTCGCAAATGCCCTGTCCGTAGGGTATAATTATCCGGAAAAAATTTGGAGAATCTATTTTTATGTTATTGGGGATCCTAAAAGAAACCTTTCAGAGAATGTATGATGCGCTGCCCGAACTTTCCGATCTGCGCATCGGTTTTTTGTATATATCTGTAGTGCTGGTGCTGTTTGGTGTATTGATGACCATTATGCTCGCAGTCAAAAAGAAGATACGGTTTTTTACCGGTATTTTCAGCATTCTGTCTGCGGCGGTCATAATACTTATCTGTATCTTTTATCCTTATGTGGATATGCTTTATGCTCACCCCGGC
>JAEEXJ010000097.1 GCA_016291475.1 Lachnospiraceae bacterium
TCAAGTGTATAGAAAACATCATCGCACCATGCAGCATACAGATATGCGGATTCATATATAACTTCCACAGATCCGTCAGGCATTACCTTGAGATAATCCTGATAATGTGCACCTGCTCCGCCGGATCCGCCGTAGAGCATTTCGCCGGTGTAATAAAGATCAAGATATGATCTGTAACCGAACTCCACAAAATATTTAAGTTCAAGTTTTCCGTTATTGTATGAGATAAAACCGATCCAGTTTAAGAATGAAGGATCATGGTTTTCAACAAGCAGTGCGAGGATATCGTCTCCCTCTTCTCCGGTGTTCGGAGTAAAAAGAGCATATTTGACGTCATATTCTCCGCCCATTCCGTAATCAAGTTCGTCTACTACGGCATCACGGAGTTCTTCATAAGTATAAGTTCCGGGATCGGGTGCAGTGTATTCATCATCCTCATCATTGATAAGGGTAACTTCCATCTCTCCTGCAAGGAACATATCGTAAGCATCGGATCTGGGCATTGCCTCTGCAGGTTCTTCTTCAGGCTTAACCTCAGGCTCAGCTTCTGTGTCATCTTCCTCTACCGCACCTGTGGTATCGGTTTCTTCCTCGTCCTCTTCTTCCTCTTCATCATCCTCGTCCTCTACTGCGGTACGGGGATCTTCGGGTGCGGTGTTATTTGCACATCCTGCAAGCATTGATGCAGAAATCATTCCGCACATCAAAAGCATAAGGATCTTCTTTTTCATGAAAATAATTCTCCTTAAATTTCTAAAGTATATGTATATAAGTTTCTCTTGGCATTTTCGGGTGTGATACCCGCTCTGTCAAAGAGCTGCCTGAGAGTCACAAATTCATATCCCTGCTTCTTAAGCTCAGGGATTATTATATCAAGAGCTTCGACGGTATTGTCGTTTCCTTCCATATCGTGAAGTAGAACAAGAGCACCGTCTTTAGCTCCTTCTATCACTTTACGTGCGCGTTCTTCGGCGCTCACCTCGGGAACCCAGTCATTACATGCGATTCCGCATATGAATATATAAGGAATTGTCTGAAACATAAGATCGTTTACATTGATGAAAGGAGGTCTGAAAAACATGGGCTCCTTACCGGTTATGGCTACGATCCTTCTTGTGGTCTCTTCGATCTCCGCCTTGATGGTATCCGCATCAAACTCTCTCATATCGGAATGAGTAAGAGAATGATTCTCGATATCGCATCCATACTCAAGCTCCGCTTTTACGATTTCTTCCCTTTCAGGAGTGATATTTTCACCTATAAGGAAAAAGCTGGCCTTTACGTCGTATTTTTTTAACTTCTCCAGAACCTTAAGGCTGGTGTGATCGGAAGGTCCGTCATCAAATGTAAGTGCAATGTATTTCTTATCTCCCATTTCGTGCCTCGATATTAAACCCTTTATTAATCTGCCATGATCATCTCTACGATTCCCGTCATGGATACGGTAGGGATAGGTTCTTCGCATGTAACGGAATAAGCATATCTTCCGTCGTTCCATACCGCATTCATTGCGGTATCTTCATCATCACCGTGTATTTCTACGGAATAATCCGGATATTCGATATTTGTGCCAACACTGTAGATGTTGTAATCACCGCTTATATCTTCGCCCAGCTCCGATACAAGCCCTTTTCGTATCCTGTATACTTCCGTATCACCTTCCATGAAGATAACCTCGATCATACGTCCATCCATAGCTCTGTAGATCCTGTCGAATCCAAAGCTGAAATCATCGGGTATATTAAGCTCGATTCCGGATATCTCACAGGCTTCTTCAAGTGATTCGCAATCTATAAAAGGATTTGCAAGTTCGGTCACACCCAAAGTCTCATACTTATCCGAATCGGTTAATCCGTAGTTGTCCGATGTTGCCTCCGCCATCTGTATGTCAGCTTCTTCAGCGGTCTCATCTTCACAATATGCTTCCACACTGTTAGTCTGAGTCGATGAAGCTTCAGCAGTTTCCTCGTATGCCGCAGGTGCCGCACTGTCGGCTGCCGCAGTAGGGGCAGATGTACCGGCATTATCACTTGATGTCATGAAGGACTTGACTATAACGGCACATACTAAAAGACCTGCAACTGCGGGAAGATAGTAAGCAAAGAACTTCTTTGCGCCGGATGCTTTCTTCCTTGCATTCGTAGAAGCCTTTGCCGCATCGAAGCTTTTGATCACATTCATGCCGGACGCATCTTCTTCCAGGATCTCGCTGATATATTTTTCGTCTATTTCACCTATCGCTCTAAAGAGCTTATTCTTATCCGTCTTCATACCGTGACACCTTCTTCCTCAAGGCACACTTTAAGTCTCTCCCTGCTGCGGGCAAGACTCATCTTAACCTTGCTTTCTCCTATTCCGTAGAAATCAGCGATCTCTTTGACGTCACTTCCGAAGAAATATCTTCTAACAAAAATCTTCCTGCTTTCCGGTTTTTCTTTTTCCAGAAAAGAATTCAGGATTTCCCGGAGTTCCATGCCTTCACCGGGCACAGGCAGACGGTTGTCCGCAATACATTCTTCGAGTTCGTCAAGAATTGCGGGGATCATTCCCGCACCCCTTTTATCCGCATGCATCGCATCAAGCTTATCAAGAGAAACATTCCTGATGATCTTGGTAAGAAATGCAGACAGGATATTAGGCCTCGTGGGAGGTATGCTGTTCCATGTCTTCATATACGTATCGCTTAACGCTTCTTCCGCATCTTCAATGCTGCGAAGTATACGAAGAGAGACGCTCTTTAGCATCTTTCCGTACTTTGTCGCAGTTTCTTTGATAGCATCTTCCGATCTTGCAAAATAAAGATCGATTATTGCAGAATCTTCCACGTTTTTTACCTCCTCATACATGAAGACGGAATAGGGAACAAAAAGGTCACTTATCAGTTCTTATATTCTGCGGTAATGGCATCCACAAGTTCCCTGCATATGACATTTCCCGTAGCTCTGTCAAAGAGTCCGAAGGTCTCGGCTACAGCGGCATCCGTATTATTGAACTCATTGTTGTCCCATACGATAAGAGGAATGGAGTAGAGTGCCGAACACTCGCCCATAAACTCGTAATATGCCAGTCTGTCCTCATCATTGTTTTTGTCTATGCATCCGTATTCGCCTATGATAACGGGAATGCCCCTTGCCACAAACTTGTCATAGAGTGAAGAAAATACAGTTTTGTTTTCCCTCTCCTGAGCAGCACCGAAGCTTGCTGTTCCGGGTACCTCACCGACAAAAGGATAAGGAAGATATACATGAACCGTAAAGATCAGCTTATTCTCGGCGGTATCTTCGGGGAATTCAAAGGAATCGAGCACCATGCTGTTATTCATATCACAGTAGCCGCATACCATAAGATATCTGTCCGCGTTATTACCGCCTGTAGCCCTGACGGTATCCACAAAGGTCTGATTAGCCTTCTCCATGGTATCAAAAGCATCCTGTACGGTGGAATTAACCGACGCAAACCACCACTCATTGTCGGTACCTTTGAGTCTGGGCTCATTGATGCATTCAAAGATAAGCCTGTCGCTTCGATCCATAAAATGCTCTGCCAGCTGCTTCCAGACAGTCTCGGTATATTTCAGAGTATTGTCCAGATGAGCGGAATCGGGATAAAAATAATTCGTATCTATGTCATGATGAACATTGATAATGACATACATGTCCTTGCTCAGACAGTAATCCACTATCTCCGTTACCCTGTCAAGCCATGGCTGACTTATGTTGTAATCCGCATCCACATGATTGTGCCATGAAACAGGGATCCTTATTACATTAAAACCCTCATTGCAAAGAGAGTCGATATATGCATAGGTAGTTCTTGCTCTGCACCATGCGGATTCATAAGCCATTTCATCCGTAAGCCAGGTACAGTCGGAAGCATCAAAAGCATTTCCCAGATTGATGCCCGCACCCATTCCGGAGATATATTCGAATGCTTCGTTATCGGGAATGGGCTTTACGGTATATCCGTTAAGAGTCGTTGTTCCGGCATCCGTAATGAAAGGAATGGTATTTTCGGGCTCTTCGGGAACAGGCTCCGGTGAGGGCTCAGCTTCCTGAACATCACCTTCGTTCTGCTCATCAGCAATCGCATCAGGTGTCTGCTGCTCCTCTGCCGCCTCGGTAGGAGCAGGTTCGGGCTGAGGTTCCTGACGATTACCGCAACCTGCCAGCGCCATGACAATAATTGATAAACATACTAATTTACAAATTTTCATATAACCACCTCGCGAAAATTTTAAACACAGCCTATTTTACCATTAAACGGCCGTATATAACCGTTCTTAAGGGAAAAATAAGAAGTTGTCCGAAAGGTCTAGAATTGTCTGACAATTAAAGGAAAACAAGAAAGTTTATGCAAAATGAGTATTTTTTACCAAAACATATATTCGGTGGTTTCCATAAAAATATGGGGTAAATAACGTTATTTTATGGTGGATAACGTGTATAAGTCCGTGTATAACCCCCTTTTTAGGGTTTTTTTAGTCATTTTTCGGTGGAAAACTTTATTTTGAAAAAATGTATCGTCCGGTGTTGACAATCACTTCATTGGTAACTTTCTACAAATCGGTCATCTGGACATGAATTTCTCGGCAGCTTCGATGGTATCGTATCCGTAAAGCTTTGCCGTATTCTGCATGGTTTCATATGCCAGATTCTTGCCCTCTGACGATAATCCCACGATAAAACGGGCATAAAGCTCCAGCATTTTATCGGAATATGTTCCCAGCTCTCCCCTTAAATAAGTCTCATATGAAGTATCGTAGGCACTGTCATCGGCGGTTCTTATCCTGCGGGCACGCTCACCCATTGCGGGATATTTTGAGGCAAAGTCCTCCATCCATCCCACCTGGATGGCTACGATCTGCTCGATGATGGTTTTCTTTTCCTCGGAGAGGACGGGGAAATTGTCCTTGATCTCGGCGTATCTCTCGGGAGCGGTGTGCTCCATCATACGGCCGTATTTCTCGGTTATAAGATTGTGTCCCAGCCTCATCTCCCGTTCAAAATCATACAGATACTGAAGGAGCATGGTCTTATTCCAAGTCATATACTGGCTTCTTCGCATAATGCTGAAGGTTCTCCAGTCATCCTGACAGTATGCTCTTCCGCCCTCGTTTACCACCTTGTCAAAGGCGTCGAATTCGTCCTTAGCTATTTTCATGGAAAGCTCGTCGATCGAATCCGCGGACCAAAGTGATTTCTGAAGAAGCTCCTCGGTCTGGTTATCGAGGTAAGGATCGATATCACTGATATAATCCCTGCGATAAAGTTCCATGGCCAGGAATGATCCCACGTCCTCTGCTTTCTCCGGGTCCGAAACCATTGCCTGAATAAGGCCGTCCAGAGTATCGCCGCCTTCAAGATCTTTTAAGCCGTATCTGAGCCATTTGTCATGGGGGTAGAATTTACCGTTTGCAAGATATAACAGCTTCATGGCTTCGCGCGCGGCATCATATACGAACATACGGGAAGTAAGCTCATCCCCTCTGTCCGCTACTCTCTTCGCATTGTATTGTCCCTCGCGTGAAAAGCGTGCGCAGCCTTCCGCAAGATGTTTGAAAAGAATACTTTCCGGATATCCGTTCGAAAGATTCTTTCTGAAGTCCGTAACTATTCCTTCGTCATCTCTCCAGATCTGCCCGTTTATGGCAGCGGCAAGAAGCGGGGACATGGTTTCTCTCCAATTGATATCCTCATATAAAGATGCACCTGTAAGACGAGCGAAGAATTTCGGGATAACCTGAACTCCTCTTCTGTCCTTACCGCGTACATAGGGAGCTCTCTTTATTCCATCCATTTCCTCAGGAAGCTCTTCGTAAGCTTTGCGAAGCTCCTCTCCTATTTCCGAATCGGTTTCCTCCGTGATCCACAGGCATACCGAAGGCCCCCAGTCGTGATCCCTTGAAATGGCATCATCGTATCCGAAGGCATCCGATCCTTCACCGGAAAGACCGCAGGCTATTTTCGATGCATACCCGGGGAATTTCTCATCGATCATAGGTCTGACATATCTGTCATAATATTTCCTGCAGATGTCGATTCCTTTTTCGATGCTCTGACTGCCGGGACGAACCACTTTGTCAGAACGCTCTTCCTGACAACGAGGTACATCCCCACTGTCAGCGGCCTTCATGGCAGCCAGGCATGCGTTGTAGTTTTCACTTAATCTCTCGTAATATCCGTTCTTTCCAAGCACGCTTTCCATTATCTCCATGCCCTGTTTAAAGCATGCAGCTGCAGGCTCGAACTTACCCTTTATGTAATAATATGATCCCATTGCGGAAAAAGCCGCGCACAGATGCTGATCCTTTACTCCAAGGCTTTCAAAGAGAGCAACGGATCCTTCGGCGGCTTTAAGCGCCTCTTCGTGCTCTCCGGTCTGTATCATGGTTGCGGCGATGTTTGCAAGCGAGACCGCCTCCTCGTACTCTTTTCCGTTAGCTTTATCAATATCCAGAGCTTTGAGAAGCAGAGCCTTTGCCTTGGAAAACTCACCCTCTTCCTGATAAAGGAGAGCTTCGTTATTGTAAAGCGAAGCATACAGCATGTCGTCCGCTTTAAGTGTAATGGCGTAGATCTTCTCCACATCGCGGTAGACACTGCGTGACTTTTCAAGGTCGCCCGCTGCCCTGTACATGGATGCCGCATTGAGAAGCGTGGTGGCATAAGGAATGGACTCCGTGGGAAAGATCCTTCCTGCGATATCGATGGCTCTCTCAGTGATCTCGTAGGCCTTCTCCCACTCGCCGGTCTCGCGGTAGTGCCCGATGAGCTCATTTAAGATCTGGAGAAGGAGATAATCATCGCCCTCCTCAGCAGCCGCTCCTGCGGTACTGAGCAGCACATCTTCCGCCTCCAATGACCTTCCCTGCTCGTAGAGCTTATCTATTGTTTCCCTTATGGTTTCGATATCCATCTTATGTCCTTTCAAAAAAAGACCGCACCCGAAAAAGGCGCGGTCCCGTTATTAATCTTTTTATTTCTCTTTGCCGTAGAACAGATCCCTGAACCAGCTCAGAGAACTTGTATATGCTTCGTATATTGTCGAATCGGAAGCATTTACGAGTATGAGCTGTCTTGATACTTCGGACCAGTTCGCATCCGCATAAGCGTTCATGAAATCAAGCACAGGCGCATATTTGCCGGTTCCTTCCAAAAGGGCATTTCCGATGTCCTTGGAAACCTTGACCAGCTCCAGCGCTTCTTTCATAGGCTTATCAAGCATTGCATCGAGAACCGAGAACAGTCCCATGAGGAAAAGCTCGGAAGAACTTGTATTAAGTCCGAATGAAGGAGCAAGGAGTTCTGCGAATCTTGCCCTGATAAGCGATACTCTGGTGATCTCGGCGGGCTTGTCGGAGCAAAGCTCTTTGGTGACCGCGGTATTGATCCAGCGCTTTAACTCCTTCTGGCCGAGCATAGCTGCCGCATGTCCGACAGTTGATATTCCGGAATTGATCGTCATTCTGTTAACCATGGCAAGGAGCGAGATAACGAGCGCGGTATCGTGCTCGATGACTGCTGCTGCCTTGTCCAGGTCGAAATCGGGATCGTTTACGATATTAAGAAGCTCGATGTAAGTTGCCTTCATCGGGCTTATGTCTTCTTTGGCATTTACAACGGGGCGTCTGAAGAATTTACCTTCATAGAGGTCATAGCCTCCGTCCTGTGTAAGAGCATCATAATCTTCCTGGGTGTTAACGTTAACCGCAACGAGAGATACGTTGGGATATACTTTCTGGAAATAGATCTTAGCCTTGGTGATATCGATCTTCTTATGGTCGAGAAGAACATAATCAACAAGATTAAGAACCGGCTTGTACTCCTCAAACTGCTTAACCTGAAGTTTTCTGACCGCAAGCTTATAACCGGAAGCCTTCAGTTCCTTAAGCCTGTCCACATACATGTCGGTGGGAGTAACGCTTGAATCGAACAGGAGAACAAGCTTATCGTGTGAATCGGTAAACTGTTCGTCGATATTCGAGAATATTGAAACATTGGTGACTTCTACAAAGACATTCTTATCATCGGTAAGAGTCTCAAGCCCCATGCTCTCGACTATATCAATACCGAGGACCGAGCCGGATCCGTCAAGTGAACCGGTACCCAGGATACTGGGATTCATATAAGAATTATATTTCTGTGCAAAAATGGAATACGCTTTGACCTGTGTCTTGGAATCAAAAAGCGGTATTAATGCTCCCAACATAGGCTTCTACTCCTTTATAAACACCGTGATTTATGGTGCCACACATACATATAAATTTTACAATAAATGACCCCAAAAAACAACAAAATATGGTCAAGTCCACCCGCCGTCCAGGGTGATCACCTGTCCGGTCATGTAAAGAGGGGCTTTGAGGACCAAAGAAACCAGTTTTGCCACCTCTTCGGGGGTTCCGATACGGTCTGCGGGGATTTCCTTTTTAAGTTCATCCATATCTTCCTCGGAAAAAACGGCGTTCATATCGGTATCCACCACTCCGCATGCTATGGCATTGACGGCAATACTGCTGGGTGCCAGCTCCTTGGAAAGCGCCTTGGTAAATGCATTGAGTCCGCCCTTGGAAGCAGAATATGCAGTCTCCAGTGAGGCACCCACATTTCCCCATACCGAGGAGATATTGAGGATCCTTCCGGAATGTTTTCTGAGCATGATGGGGATGGCATGTTTGCAGGTATAAAAAGCAGAACTGAGATTGGTTCCGATAACATCATCCCACTCTTCATCCGCCATATCCTGAAGAAGCCCTATATGTGAAATGCCCGCATTATTTACAAGAACGTCAAGATCGGAGATACCTTCAAACAGTTCCCTGACATCCGCGGAAACCTTCATATCAACACGCTCCGCGCATACGCTTATACCGTATTGTTCACTGAGATAAGCGGCAAACGTTTCCAGCTCACCTATGGAATTCCTGCAGGTAAGTATCAGGTCATAACCGTCGGCCGCAAGCGCCTCCGCTATGGCTCTGCCTATTCCTCTTGAAGCTCCCGTAATAAGAGCATTGGGTCTTTCGGAATCTACCAAAAATTTTGCAGCCATATTTCTCCCTCCCTTAAAGCTTGTATATCACAGATCAGATGCATCTATATCCAGAACTATTCTGGGTGTAAATCCGGGATAAGCCTTAGCTATGTCTTCCACAATATGATTGTACAATCCTTCCCTGTCCGGAGCGGCAAAATCGATTATGATGTCGGCAAGTATCAGCTTATTGTCAAAATCAACCCTGAAGCCGTGCATCTGAAGAACCATATCATGTGAAAAGATAATATCCGACACCTTTCCTCTCATCTCCGACACTTCGGGATGAATGTCGTCTCTTGAGTATACTCCCACAGCCTCTATGACCACTCCGTACTTGGCATATATGGTGTGGGTGATCCTTCGAGAAAGAGTATCTATCTCGTCCGCACTTTTGGATGCATCGATCTCCACATGAATGGAACCCATGTATTTATCGGGACCGTAATTGTGAAGGATCATATCGTAAACACCGTACACGCCTTCAAACTCGCATACGGATTCTTTGATCTGTCTTGTAAGTTCGGCATCGGGCCTGTGACCGATGATGTCATCCATTGTATGCATCAGCATTCCGAAACCTGCTTTGATGATGAAAACACCGATCAAAACACCGACATAACCTTCGATGGAAAGATTTTTGAACATATAGATAAAAGCCGCAACAACCGTGGCGGATGATACGAACACATCGCCGAGAGCGTCTTTACCCGAATCGATAAGAGAGTCGGAATTTACCTTATTTCCGACGTGTTTGAAATATGTTCCCAGAAAAACTTTGACCAGGATCGCAGCGATAAGTATTCCGATCTGAATAAAGTCATATGAGATCTCACCGGGATTTATTATCTTTTTGCAGGATTCCACGAAGGCGGTAACACCTGCATACAAAACCAGGACAGAGATCACGGCAGCACTTATGTACTCGGCTCTGCCGTGTCCCAGGGGATGTTCTTTATCAGGTTTCTTGCCCGCGTATTTTGCACCGATTATGGTGATAACGCTGCTTAAACCGTCCGTGATATTGTTGACCGCGTCAGTGATTATCGCAACAGATCCGCTGGCAAATCCTATTACCGCTTTTAAGAAGGCAAGCAACAGATTGGCTGCAATACCGATAATACTTGTTCGTACGATCGTTTTTTCTCTGTCCATATTCTTTTCTCCGGAATAAGGTTTGTTATGCCCTGTCCGCCATATTTCTGACCCCTGCGATTGCTTTCTTAACCGGGGGAAGCATTATCACAATGACCGTCAGGACTGCTTCGGGGATAAGGTATGCAAAATTGTAGCAAATAGGATAAATAGCTCTCAGTGATGCGGGGAAATTATCCGGCATGTAATCCATCCAATAGATATATCCGCCAATAACATGGAATATTCCTCTGGCGATCACCGCGCATATATATCCGATAACAAGGCCGTTCTTTTTACCCTTAAAAAATCCGCTCACACCAAGTGCGGTAAACGCCAGGATATAATCACAGCATACCTGGAAAAGAGTGAGCATATAAGTACCGCCGTCCTGCATAAGTTCCAGGATACCGAATATAAGTCCTGCCGCGAGACCGACTCCGGGTCCGTACAGATATCCTACAAAAACAATGAAAAACATGGAAAGAAGTGTAACCGATCCGCCCCAGGGCATCTGAATGATCTTGACATAAGAAAGAACAAAAGCAAGTGCGATCGATACACCCGCAAAAGTAATTGTGGAAACCGAAAGCTTATGAGTCTGCTTTTCGTCACCTTTTCGGCTCCTCATAAAGCCTGTCAGAGCAAGCACTGCCAGTGCTATGACTATGAGCGCTGCATAGCCCGCTTTAGTCAGATAATAATATCCGTCTGTGTAATTCCAAAACATTTAAATCTCCTTCCGCCGGCATTACCCGGATCAAGTTCGGATCCTTTAAGGATCCATGGGTTCCGGCCCTTTGACCAATCTCAGCTATAGATAAGCACCCCAATATTTGATTCAATACATATTATCACATTTTGGCTCTGATGGTTAAATAATTATGCTCTTAAATGTTATCTCTTAAGAAGCTCAAGTTCCTCAGAAGTAAGCCTTCTGTACTCTCCGCCTTCCAGCGACGGATCAAGTGAAAGATCACCCATTTTCAGTCTCTTAAGGTAAGTCACCTTATTGTCTACCGCTTCCAGCATTCTTTTAACCTGATGGAATCTTCCCTCGTATATGATCAGATGAAGTCCGTCATCTTCCATACAGGCTTTTGCGGGAAGCGTAGGTTTGTCGTCTCCGATATCAACTCCCTCTTCAAGTCTTTTCAGATCATCTTCCGTAAGTGAGTGTTCGGGGATAACCAGATATTCCTTGCCAACATGCTTGGAGGGTGAGATCAGATCATGGAGAAGTGCACCGTCATCGGTAAGAAGAAGCAGGCCCTCCGTATCCTTATCAAGGCGTCCGACGGGCGAAAGATTCTTAACACCTTCTTCTGACAGCAGTTCCACTACGGTTGTCGATGCGCCCTCTCTGGTTGACGAAACTACTCCGGCAGGTTTATTGAGCATATAGTAATGAAAGCGTTCGTAAGTTATGACATTTCCGTCATATTTCACTTCATCCTTCTCAGGGTCTATATGCATGCCCGGATCACTTACCTGCGCACCGTTAACCAGGATACGTCCTGCTTTTATGATGCCCTTGATTTCTTTGCGGGTACCTATTGAATTGTCTGCAAGAAATTTATCTATTCTCATAAATCTATTAGAGTCAGTGGGGACGGTTCTTTCTGACTCACCCACTGTCACTTAATAAATATACTCCGCTATATCCCCTGCCATGAGTGCGTGCTCACACCTGGCCTCTGCCGCTCTGTCCCCGGCAAGTGCGTGTATCCTTACTCCATATGAAGCCGCAGTATGTGCATCCGGTCCCTGTGCAAGAAGGCCTGTTATGATTCCTGCAAGTACATCTCCGCTTCCCGCAGTACCCATTCCCGAATTTCCGCAGTCATTGTTTTCGTATATATCTTCACCGGGCGTAATCACATATGTGACCGCCCCCTTAGCAACCACGGTGCAACCCAGATAATCCGAAACTGCCATACCAAGGCTTAATCTGTCACCGTCAGTCGGAGCATCCGGAATCAGTTTAAGCACTCTTCTGAGTTCACCTTCGTGAGGGGTAATGATAATGCTTCGCCCGCTTTCGGTTTGTTTTCTGATATCCTCAGCAAGATATCTTCCCGCATCCGATGAAATGATCGTCAGTGCATCAGCATCAAGTACCAGAGGTTTGTTATCGGATCCGTTTATAAGTGCATCAAGATTTCCCATGCTCTCTTCGCCGCATCCGATTCCGGGGCCTGCGAGATAAACGTCAGGCCATTTATCAGTGACGTTCATCCTGCGTGCGAATTCATCG
>JAEEXJ010000098.1 GCA_016291475.1 Lachnospiraceae bacterium
ATTTATGCCCTCTCCTGTTTTTTCATACCTGCCGGCAGTGGGACTCGAACCCACACACAGTCGCCCGCGGCAGATTTTGAGTCTGCTTCGTCTACCAATTCCGACATGCCGACCGACAGCGATTAATATATCATATTAACCGCATTTAAGCAAATTCCATTTTGATATTTAATTCATTTCCATGAACATGTACATGACCGATGCTTCCCATTACCAAAGGCATAGACGGAGCAACATGACCAAGGTCGCAATCGATCACGGCAGGAACACCGAGTTTCTCTATATAAGGCATAACGGCTCCGAAATGATTAAGGCCTATCATCTCCCGTCCGTCACGGGCTCTTCCGATCAGGAATCCTTTTACGTAACCTTTTTCAAACCAGCCTGCCTGCTCCATTTTCCACATTGAACGCCTTACGGAAAATACATTCAGATCGCAGGATTCAAGGCACCAGATAACCCCGTCACCCGAATATCTTTCAAGAAATCCTTTGGTATCCTCATAAGGAGTTCCCAGTAAAACATCGAGGCAATCAAGGCATCCGCCTATAAGTCTTCCGGAAAATTCAAGCTCACCCGAAAACTCACCGGGTAAGAAAAATTTCTTTGAATCATATACTGCCTTTAAAGATTTCTCCGTAGCATTCATAGGCTCCAGCGGATCCTCAACTACTCCTTCGGGAATCGGTGCTTCATCATAAGGATACTTTTCATGAAGATCATAGGAATGAACAGAATCACTCTTACCTTTCAAAATATCCAGAGATGAAACAGTACTTTCATGAAGAATTCTTAAGCCAAAATTATTTGCGCAGGGACCATAAACCGATGCCACATCGCAAAGTGTAAGAAGCGGATGAACAATGTTAGTGATATCCGAATAACCCATCACCCATTTTGGATCAGCTTTACGGATAGATTCAAAATCAATATGCTCCAGGATCTCGCACATAAGCTCTCCGCCGCCGCAGGTTATGAGAGCATCATTTAGATTATCCAAATACATTTCAGTAAGTTCTGCAGCACATTTTTCGGGGGTATTACTGATACCTATACCTTCTCCGGCTTTGGAATTCGGTCCGGGATTGATCTTAAATCCGAGTCCCTTAAAGTATTCCATAGCCGCATCAAAGCGTGAGAAATACGGCTCTGTATTACATCCGAAGGATGGTGCGGGGAAACCGATGCAATCACCTTCTTTTATAAACTTGGGGTATCTCATGTCACTTATTATTTATTCTCTGCTTCAAGCTTTTTATAAACGTCAAATTCATCAAAGGTTGCATAATAATCCATAGGAGTTTCGGCACGTCTGATCTTTTTGAAAGATCCGTCGGGCTGCAGAAGAACCTCAGCACTTCTGAGTCTTCCGTTATAGTTATATCCCATGGAATATCCGTGCGCTCCGGAATCATGGATGAAAAGAAGATCTCCCATCTCAATCTCGGGAAGCATTCTGTCTATTGCAAACTTATCACAGTTCTCACAAAGAGAACCGGTAACGTCATACTTATGATCACAGGGAGCGTCTTCTTTACCAAGGACAGTAATGTGATGATAAGCACCGTAAATAGCGGGTCTCATAAGGTTTGCGGCACAAGCGTCAACTCCGATGTACTCTTTGTAGATGTGCTTTTCATGAATAGCTCTTGTGACAACACCGCCATAGGGGGCCATCATAAATCTGCCCATCTCGGTATAGATAGAAATATCTCCCATTCCCGCAGGAACAAGGATTTCTTCAAATACTTTGTGAACATTCTCACCGATAACCGCAATATCGTTCGGAGTCTGCTCGGGCTTGTATGCGATACCTACTCCGCCGGAAAGATTAATGAACTTAATATCTGCGCCTGTCTCCTTGCGAAGTTCCACCGCAAGTTCAAAAAGCTGTCCTGCAAGTTTGCCATAATACTCATTGGTAACGGTATTGGAAGCAAGAAATGCATGAATGCCGAAATACTTAACACCTTTGCTCTTCATGATCTTGAAAGCTTCGGAGATCTGTTCTCTAGTCATACCGTACTTGGCATCTCCGGGATTATCCATGATTCCATTGGAAAGAGTGAAAACTCCGCCAGGATTGAATCTGCAGCTCATGGTCTCGGGAAGTTTGCCTCCGCAGGCCTTCTCACAGAAATCGATGTGGGTTATATCATCAAGATTAATGATGGCGCCGATCTTACATGCGTATTCATACTCTTCAAAAGGTGTATCGTTTGAAGAGAACATAATGTGTGATCCGTCAAAATCAAGAGCTTTACTGATCTGAAGCTCGGTAAGAGATGAGCAATCCATTCCGCAATCGTATTCTTTTAAAATAGAGAGAATAAAAGGATTGGGATTTGCCTTGACGGCGAAATACTCTCTGAATCCGGGATTCCAGGCAAATGCCTTCTTAACAGCTTCGGCATTCTTACGCATTCCGGCTTCGTCATAAACGTGAAACGGAGTGGGAATCTTACTTGCGATCTCTTCTGCTTTTTCTTTGGTGATAAACGGTTTTTTCATAAATACTCCTTAATCTCTGATCTGCCAGTCAATCGGCGTGATACCGTTCGCGGACAGATATTCATTACATTTTGAAAACGGCCTGCTTCCGAAAAATCCTCTGTATGCGGAAAGCGGCGAAGGATGTGCGGACTCGATCACAAGATGTTTCGGATTGGTTATAAAAACCTTCTTCGATCTTGCGGCAGATCCCCACAGTATAAAAACAATCGGTCTGTCCTGGGAAGCAACGGCTTTTATTGCAGCATCGGTGAATTCTTCCCAGCCTTTACCTTTATGTGAAAATGCCTGATGAGCTCTTACGGTCAAAAGTGAGTTTAGCAGAAGCACCCCCTGCTCTGCCCAGTATGTAAGATCTCCGCTTTCGGGAATACTGCACCCAAGATCCGTATTCAGCTCCTTATATATGTTTTCAAGGGAAGGAGGTTTGGGGATTCCTTTTTGGACAGAAAAAGAAAGACCGTGAGCCTGTCCGGGTTCATGGTAAGGATCCTGTCCGAGGATGACGACCTTTACATCCGATAAAGGAGTAAGGTTAAACGCCCGAAGAACATCGTCCTTGGGCGGATATACAGTCTGAGTCTGATATTCTTTTACTACAAATGAATAGAGATTTTTGTAATAATCTTTTCCGAATTCCGCCTTCATAAACGGAAGCCAGTCATTAGCTATCTGTGACATATCAAAGTCTTACGCTTACACCCTGTTCTTTTAAATAATCTTTTACTTCTTTGATGGTAAGTTCCTTGTAATGGAAAAGAGAAGCCGCAAGCACAGCGGATGCACCCACTTCGATCGCATCATAGAAATCCTTACAGCTGCCTGCTCCGCCGGATGCAATGACCGGAATATTAACAGATGATGATATGGCCTTTGTAAGATCAAGATCATATCCCGCTTTCGTTCCGTCGGCATCCATGGAAGTAAGAAGAATCTCACCGGCACCGAGTTTTTCTGCTTTTATGGCCCATTCAACGGCATCGATACCCATGTCAACTCTTCCGCCGTTTTTATATACAGTCCAGCCCTCGCTTCCTTCACGTTTCTTGGCATCTATTGCAACAACAACGCACTGAGATCCGAACTTCATCGCAGCATCTGATATAAGATCAGGATTCATAAGAGCTGCAGAATTTACACTTATCTTATCAGCACCTTCTCTTAAGATAGCTTTAAAATCATCAGTAGTTCTGATACCGCCACCTACGGTAAAAGGAATAAAAAGTGTTGATGCAACGTTTCTGACCCATGATAACTGGGTATCGCGGGAATCTGCAGATGCGGTTATATCAAGAAACACAACCTCATCCGCACCCTGTGCATCATATGCTGTTGCTGTTTCAGCAGGATCTCCGGCATCTCTAAGATTAAGGAAATTGATTCCTTTTACAACCCTTCCGTCCTTAACATCAAGGCAGGGAATTATTCTTTTGGTAAGCATGTCAGACCTCCCCTGCTATCTTTAGGAAATTGGAAAGAACTTTAAGACCTGCGTCCGAACTCTTTTCCGGATGGAACTGAGTTGCAAAAATATTGCCTTTTTCTACGGAAGAATCATAATTAATTCCGTATTCGGTCCTTGATGTAACAATTGAAGGATCCTCACATTCAAGGTAAAAAGAGTGAACAAAGTAAAAGTAAGTACCTTTATCAATACCTTCAAGGAGTCTTCCATTACTTTCAACAATATCGTTCCAGCCTATCTGAGGAACCTTGAGCTCGGCAGATCCGGGAAATCTCTTGATCTTACCGGGAAGAATACCGAGACCTTTAACTCCGGGAGATTCTTCGCTTTCATCAAAAAGAAGCTGAAGCCCGACGCAGATACCAAGGAAAGGTCTGCCGGAGTCCGCATATTCTTTTAACGAAGTATCAAGTCCGCGCTCATGTAATTTATTAACGCAGTCACCAAAATTACCGACACCGGGTAAAATCACGGCATCCGCATTCCTTATCTCATCAGGATTGGATGTAAGGATATGTTTTGCTCCAAGTTTTTCAATTGCTTTTTCGACGCTCTTTACATTTCCTGCGTCATAATCAACGACAGCGATCATTTAACAACCTCAGGGATTTACAAAAATAATATCGTCTCCGGGATCCTCTTCACCGGGAATAAGGTCTTCAGGTTCAGCGGGTGACTCCGGAACATCTTCAGTCTCAGCTTCAGCATCCTGTGAATTTCCGTGATTACCGTTTACTACATCATAAACAGCTCTGGTGTAATCCACATCCTTCTTGATCATAGCGATCTCTCTTGCTTCTTCTTCGGTAAGTCCGAATTCATTATAGAGAGCTTCAACGATCTGATTATAAACCGGCTCCACCTCTTCAAGGCACTGCCACTTAACCGCGGATTCATACAATCCGGGATAATTGTTTACTGATTGGATGAGTGAATCGAGAGCCTTAACATCCGATTCGTCCCTAAGAAGTTCGTATTCGCGATACCATAGTCTGATCCTCAGGATACACTCGGATTTCTTAAAGATAATCTGATCGGATTCGTTAAGATCCTGACCGAAGAGATCCTGATATGCGGTCTGATAGTCACCTACCGAATATGCTTCTCTTGCTTCCTGTTTAACAGCATGAGCACCAAGCATTTTGGATACTACAAGCACTGCAACAAGGATGGTTGCACACAGAGCAAATATGGAGATGACCTTCTTTTTATTAAGCTTCTTACCGGGCTTCTCGGGCTCTTCGTTCTTAGGCTTCTTTTCCTTCTTGGGCTTCTTTTTCTTTTCTTTCTTTCCGCCGCCTTCGCCCTCTTCGCCTTCTTCATCTGCACCGGCGTCATCGGCTTTTTTGCCCTTATCTTTCTTCTTCTTTTTCTTCTTACCCTTCTTGCCGTCCCCATCCTCTGCTTCGAGCTGTTCGAGAACTTCTGCGTTCTCTTCGGAAAGCTTGATTTCGGAGGAAGTTTCTTCATCTTCATCGGTCTCGGTTAAAAGATCGATGATCTTGGCAATAAGTCCCTTCTTAGGCTTCTTTTCCTTGGCTTCTTTTTCAAGAAGATCATCAAGCTCATCCGCAGGAAGAGATACGGGTTCTTCGGAAGCTGACTCTTCGGAGGAGCCTTCTTCAGGCTTATCGCTGCCTTCAGAAAGACTGTCATAAAGATCCTCCTCACTGAGAGGATTACCCATTATTTCCGCCAAAAGAGAATCGGCTTCATTTAGCTCGGTATTTTCCGCCGGGATCTCAAGAGGAGCGGGCGAAGCTTCGGAAGAAAGAGCAGCGGCCTTTGCCTCAGCGGCTGCCTCGGCAGCACCGGCCAGAAGAGCATCCACGTCGGACATATCGGCATTTTCAGCATTATCGGAAGAAACTGCATTTTCTTCACCGACACCGCCTGATTTCTTCTTGGCTTTTTTAGCTTCTCTGGCTTCCTTACGAAGTCTGGCCTTTTCTTCCTTAGCCTTTCTTCTTGCTTCTTTCTTTTCTTCTTTTAATCGTTTCTTTTCAGCTGCCTTATCAACAGGAGCTTCTTCCGGATTTTCACCAAGAACATCCGGAGTCTCTGCATCATCCGACCCGTTAAGAAGCGCTTCGATACCGGGATCGACAGCTTCATTATTATCACTCTTATTAAGCAGATCACCTATCTCTCCGGCCGATCCGCTGTCAGCAGCAAGAAGATCGTCGAGAGACATATCGGATCTGTCCGTATCCTCGGCCAGGCCTTCTTCGCGTGCCTTATTGAGCATTGATTCTATTTCATCTTCCGAAAGTGAACCTTCCGATTCATTTTCTTCCTTCATGAGCTCGGCAAGCTCAGCATCCAGATCAAAATCATCTGTTGAATTATCGGAGGAACCATCATTTTCGGAAGTTTCTGAAGACTCGGTTTCAACTCCCGATTCTTCAAGAAGTGCGGCAAGCTGTGCATCAAGATCTGCCTCGGAAGGCGCATCAGATGATTCACCGTCAGATTCTTCGCCAGATTCTTTCACCGCTTCGGAAGCAGATTCTTCTTCGTTCGAACCATCTTCAGAAATACCGTTAAGAACACTCTCCGCTTCGTTTAAAAGGTCGGAGAATGAATCGTCTATATCAAAATGATCCTCAGAGGAAGCTTCATCTGAAGCAGATTCAGCCAAATCCTCGGTAACAGACTCCTCAGATACAGACTCATCTGCAGGGGATATATCTTCAGGCAAAGCAGACTCTTCAGAAGAAGGCAGATCTTCGAGTGCCGAAATATCATTAACAGCAAGTGCCTCTTCAAGCTCAGAAGCTTCATCTACAGCTACGGTATCATCGGATAAACCAAGATCTTCAAGGTTAAGATCTTCAAGATTAAGTTCATCGGAAGTATCATCGGATGAAGGTGCTTCTTCCATTGCCGCAATGTCACTTACAGCAAGTGCTTCCTCAAGTGCGGCAGCTTCCTCCAGCTCGGATGTATCATCCTGCAGTCCCAGATCTTCGATATTTAATTCATCAAGACTCAGTTCGGGAACCTCTTCTACGGAAGCCGACTCAGAAATCATGTTATCATCAGATTCTTCAAGCTGTGAATCTTCAGAGTCAATCTTGCTCATGAGATCACTCATAAGGTCGGACAGATCCGCATCCATAGCAGAATCATCATCGGGCACATCAAGAGAAGGCGCCGAATCAATATGTACATCCGATGCGGCAGGATCCTCATTCATTATCTGAGTAAGATCGGGAATATCCGCAGAATGATCTATCTTTTCTTCTATTTCAGCAGATAATTCGTCGGTTAATGCAGAATCGTCAGCATTATCGGATGTAACAGTATCAATTACTGGCTCTTCAACTAAAGGCTCTTCTTCCTGAAACTCTTCTGCCTGAGGTTCTTCCTCAGGAACACTCGAAGGCTCATTCATCTGCTTAAGAAGATCATCAAGAGCGGATTCTCCGGATGCAGAAGGTTTTGAAACAGGCCCCGGGGAAACTTTCTCCGCAGGTGCCGATTTTACGGTATCTGTATCTTTTTTAGTGGGTGATGCAAGCTCTGAAGGCACACCCATGGATTTCAATAAACTGTCAAGATAATCTTCAGACGAACCCATTTAAACTCTCCGATTTCTATAAATGTTTTTATGACAAAATCACATAAACATACTAGATTATTTTAACACAGCACCGCTTTAATGTATAGGTAAATACTGATGATAATACCGCCCTGGATGGTTCTCTATGAGTAATAACTCACCTCCCCAAATGAACCGTCACGGGCGGTATTAACAACAGTCAGAAAAAAGCTCTGCCCTCATTGGGCAGAGCTTTCAAAATTTAATTCAGGTGATATTTTTCAACAAGTCCATCGATGATCCTTACAAGATTTCCTATCTCCGGCTTTGAAAGCTGGGCATCAGCTCCTAAAGCCTCACCTTTCTTCTTCATCTCCTCATTTACAAGGGATGAGAAGATAACAACAGGAATATGTCTGGTACGGTCGTCATCCTTTATAAGCTTGGTAAGCCTATGGCCGTCCATCTCAGGCATCTCGATATCCGTGATGACGATCTTAACATGATCGTTGAGTGTTCCGTCAGCCTTGCACTCGGTAATTACATCATATGCTTTCTGACCGTTCTCGGTATGAATGATACGATCATAACCGGCAGCTGTAAGTGAATCAACGATAAGCTTATTCAGAAGAACCGAATCCTCTGCGATAAGAATGGGAACATTACTTCTTGATCTCTCACCAAGCTCTTCGATGTCACTTACCTTAAGTCCGGTCTCGGGATTGATATCGGAAATGATCTTTTCAAAATCTAGAATGATGATGAGTTTACCTTCATTCTTAATGAATCCGGTAGAAACGGATGCTTCTGCGGTAGAAATAGTGGTATCCGGCTTGATGATATTTCTCCAGGATACTCTGTGAATGCCTTTAACAGCTTCAACATGGAAAGCAATATTCAGATTATTGAAATTGGTGATAATGAAGAGTCCACCGGGTTCGGACTGTCCCCTTCCGAGGCAGTTCTTAAGATCGATTGCAGTGATCATAGTCTCACGGGGCATGAAGATACCTTCAATGCTGGGATGAGAATTAGGTACGGGCGTAACCGGCTGATAAGATATGATCTCTTTGATCTTGGCTACGTTAATACCGTATGAGAATTCACCGAGAGTAAATTCAAGGACTTCAAGTTCGTTAGTGCCGCTATCAAGTAAAATCTTAGTATCCATAGTCGATATTACCCTTTCTGCAACCTTTTTTCGGTGTCTTTTTATAGTAGTTACTATAACATAATCCGAGTGAAAATAAAACAAAATATCCACTCAAATGAACATCTAACGTCAGTATATCACATCTTTATCTTGTGGAGAATACTTTACGATTTACAAATATAAATGTTGTCAGAAAATTTATAACAACATAAAAACGGGGACGTACACTCTCCGCCGGAAGATTTTACCGGAAAAAGTAATACGTCCCTATAGTCATAAAGATTATTCGGATTATCTTGCTACAAGCTGGCAGGCATATCCGTTGAAGTTAAGAAGGAATGTAACGGTTCCGGGAGCATTATCGATATCATCAAATACATGAACGGCGCCGTTTTTATCAACAGCAACAAGCTTGTACTCGGTGTACCCGCCGCTTACGTTGAAGCATACATATCCGTTCTTGGGAGAATTATCCTTAGCGTTGTTAACGTAGAGGGAATAAGTCTTGTACGGTAAGAAGCCTACGGGTCTACCAATGTTAAATGCGTTAAGGCACTGAGAACCCTGAGGTTCTTCCTTAAAGCTGTAATTATTGATGAAGCTGTAGAACTGGTTAAGGCTTACACCGGAACCTGCAGGGATGGTTCCTACTGCAGGAGCTACAGGTGCGGGAATTGCTTCGCCCTCGGTATAGATAAGAACTACTGCAAAACCGTTGAAGTTAACATTAGCTGAAATTGTTGCAGGGTTGATATCAAGATCGTCACATACAGTGATAACACCGCCCTGTCCGATGGTCATAAGCTTATAGGTTCTGTTCGCAGCCTGATATCCTTCGGGAATATTGAAGCATACAAGGCCCTGCTTATTCTTGTAATCTCTGGTGAAATTGAAAGCGATCGCACCTTCACAAGCAGACATATAACCTGCGGGCATAAATGCATTTACGGAAGTTCTTGCAAGACCGCCGAGTGCACACTTATAACCGTCGATCGTATTATTGCTTCCACCGTCGTAAAGAACACCGCTGGCTGAAGGAATGATAGAGAAACCGCCATATACCATTTCTTTGTTCTTAATTGTAATATTGGTGGTATATGAATAACCAAGATCCGCACAGGAAACTACTACAGTAACTACCACGGGAGCACCTTCGCGGAACTTGCTGGTGTTAACATAGATGGGATCTGTAATCTTAGTTCTGGTCTCGGTGTAATCGAGAACAACGCCTGCGGTATCAGAATCAACAGCCTTTTCATAAACCTGCCAAGTGTGACCGTTTACAAGGTCGCCGAGAGTTCCCTTATTGGTAAGGAGAATGTAAGTACCCTGCTGAGTGTTGTACCAGTCTGCAACAAAGCTGATTGCCGGAACTGCGGATGCAGCATGTACCGTATAAGGAAGGCACACAAAAGCAACCAGAATCGCCGCAAGAATGCCGGACAATCCTTTTAACATAAATTTCTTCATAATCCAACTTCCTCCATAAACAATTTTGAATATCGGAAATACCTGAATTCCCAAAAACTCACAAATATATTTTAATTAAACAGCCGTTTTAAATCAAGTGAATTTGCCAAACAATTTAGAGATTTGCATTAAGAATTCATGTAAAATTCTTTAATTTTTTTAATATTATATTTACAAATGCTCTGTTATTGGTATACGATTTTTATAACGTTATATAATCTTATGGGGCACTAATCAGTACTACAGAAAGCGTGGTTTTATGGAGAATAACTCACTCGTTCCTGCAGGTCTCCCCGGTGGTTTCTTTATCTACAATGCATTGGGAGATAATGAACTTCTTTTCGCAGATTATAATCTGATCAAACTCTTCGGTTGCGAAACATTTGAAGAATTACAAGAATTCACCCATAACTCCTTTAAGGGTATGGTCCATTTTGATGACTATAAAAAGATAGATTCGGAAATCATGGCCCAGACCTTTAACAGTGATAAAAAACATGACTATATCAGATACCGCATCATTACCAAAAACGGCGATATCAGATATGTCGAGGACTTCGGTCATCTTCTGCACGGCAAAAATGGTGAAAAGATCTTTTACGTTTTTATAGTAGATCTTGATAAAGATGAGTATTTTAACAGAGGCCGAAATTCCGTAGCGGAAAGCCAGATATTTGCAATGAATAAAGACTCGGACAGACTGACCGGTCTTCTCAACATGGGATCCTTCTATGAGCAGGTCCAGTCCGGACTTGCAACATTATCCGATAACGATACCAAAAAGATTTCTTTTATCCATTTCGATATCGTAAATTTCAAGATCTTCAATGAAAAGTACGGCTTCCAGAGGGGCGATGAGCTTCTGTGCAGAGTCGCTTACACAATCAGGCAGGAATTCGGACACGGATTTTTCGCAAGATTTTCCAACGATCATTTTGTAGTTGCCACTAATGCGGACAATATAGAGAGGATCGTAGAAAATGTCCATAACATAATCCTTACTATCTTCAAAGGTATACGAGTGGAGATAAAAGCCGGAATATACCACATGGAGAGCAAAAACAAAGAGGTAGGTCTGGCATGCGATCAGGCAAGAATAGCCTGTAACAGTATCAAACACAGATACGATAAGATCTACGAAACATATAAAGAAAACATTCATGCAAAACTCCGCATGACTCAGTTTGTAGTAGATAATATAGATACAGCAATTGAAAAAGAATACCTTAAGGTCTACTATCAGCCGATAATAAGGGTATCATCAGGGAAGATATGCGGATACGAGGCGCTGGCAAGATGGGAAGATCCGGTTGAAGGAATGCTCTCTCCCGCCAGCTTCATCCTGCCATTGGAAGAATACCACATGATTCATAAAGTAGATCTCTTCGTTATCAGCAAAGTATGCGAAGACTTAAGTCACATGCTTGATAACAACGAAAAGGTAGTTCCGATCAGCGTAAATCTGTCCAGAATTGATTTCGAATTATGCGATGTCTTTGCTTTTACGGAACAGCTGATGGCAAGATATAATCTTCCGAGAGAACTGATCGATATAGAGATTACCGAAAGTACACTAAATGACGACGCGACAGCTCTTCATGAGAAAGTAAATGATTTCAGAAATGCCGGATACCATATCTGGATCGACGATTTCGGAAGCGGCTACTCTTCTCTTAATCACCTGCTGGATTATGAATTCGATGTTTTAAAACTTGATCTGGAATTTCTTAGAACATATGATAAACATATTAAAGCAGCCGAATTGATCAGGCATATTGTTCAAGGTGCTCTGGACATGCAGGTTGAACCACTTCAGGAAGGTGTTGAAACTAAAGAACATTTCGAATTCCTGAAACTAATAGGATGTATAAGAGCCCAGGGATATTACTTTGCAAAGCCGATGCCGCTTGAAGAAAGCAAAACATTTACATCTTCTAAAGGTTTGGAACTTGAATAACACAAAAAAAACAGATCCGAAAGGATCTGTTTTTTTATCTATTCCTTCAAAACCGAATCCGAACTAATCAAACATCCATCTTGGCAACAACAGGATAAGCCTTCGACCTATTAGTAAATGTCAGCTGAGAGCATTACTGCTCTTACACACCATTCCTATCTACCTCATACTCTCTAAGGGGTCTTATTACCTTATGGTAGGGATATCTCATCTTGAGGGGGGCTTCACGCTTAGATGCCTTCAGCGTTTATCCCTGCCGGACTTG
>JAEEXJ010000011.1 GCA_016291475.1 Lachnospiraceae bacterium
GATGATATAACTTACCGGGCGATGATGGGGGAATACATCATCTATTATCGCGGAAAAGTAGTCGGTGGCATTTATGATGACCGTTTTCTTGTGAAGCCCGTAAAGTCTGCTGTGAAAATGATGCCGGAAGTCGGTCTGGAACTTCCATACGAGGGAGCGAAGGAGATGCTCCTTGTCGATAATGTTGAGAACAAAGAGTTTCTTCGCAATCTGTTAGAGGCGATGTATGAAGAGCTACCTGCCCCGAAGAAAAAGAAGTGAGCTATAGTAAGGAAAATTGGAATATAACGTTCTATACAGCTTTAGGTTTTATAAATTTAGAACCTGAAGCATTTTATTAGTTTTTGACAAGTTTTTTTCAATTCTTCAAATCATAATCAGTCCGTTGAGGGAAATTGCAAAAATGATTCACTTTTAATCCTTTCGGGCAATAAGAAAGAGAAGTCTTTATTATATTGATGATTCCTTTAAAAAGATAGTTGTAGCAAAAACGGGATCAAAGCCTTCTTATGATGAAAAGGGGATTATGATTATTGATCTGTTTGACTTTCTTTTGGATAAAGTTGAACTATAGTCTTTTAAACCGGAAGACATTATTACAACAGAAAATATGAAATTTGTAATCTATGTAAAGCCTTAGTATGCAGGAGGAAATATCGTGAGAAAAGCATATCGGGGAATATTCTTTCTGATCGCATTATTATCGTTTGCTGTTTCCGGATGCGGACGTTCACATTCCGGAGATGAGATCGGCGTTGATCTTGCAGGAAATCCGAATGCTGATGTTGTATTAGTAGGCGAATCACAGGCTCCTTCGTCAAATGTGGACTCGCTAAAAAATACATGGTATGAAACACGTTATTATCCCATATATTATGGCAATCCCGAATGGGGAAAGCATAATATGGATGAAGTGCTCGATGCGAACAATCCGCCGCTTGATCTCCTTTTTTCAATGCCGTCCGAAGAACTTGCAGCTTTATTGTTCGAAAGCCCTTATCTGACCCAGATGCTGACATACTACGGAGAAGATGGGAACATTGACTATTCGATGATATTCCGCTTTTTGGAATTGCACTCCGACATCTTTTATGAACTGCTTAGAAGAGAAGATGGAATTACGGAAATACTTGTGCAATATCAAAACAGTGGGATCGATGCGCAGTGGTTTGATGATGGAAGCTATGATTCCATGGAGGGAAAATGGCTGGCGGAAGTATTCGGATCACAATTCGTTCTCTATTATTCCGTGATCTTCACGGAAGATGAAACCAATCTCGCAAAACAGATTATTTCAGAGAAGAACAATGTGTACTTGAACTCTGAAAACGCTGATCCTGAATACTTTAATGTATCGGATATCGATTACCATGACGGAAACTCTGCCGGTGAAGTGCGGGTTATGTATTTGGATCAGGATGAGATTTCCGAGAAAGAGGAAAGTTTTAGTGCAGGAGAATAATTATTCTACGTAACAGAGAGGCGCAGAGGGAGTATTCTGCGTTGCGTAGGTAGTTCTATGGTATATTCGCTGATACGCTTTATCCGTAACCATTAAATACGGGCAGGAGGTTATCAAATGAATCAGGAATTAACCGGGAAATTTATCGCACAGGTACGAAAAGAAAAAAATCTGACTCAGAAGGAACTCGCCGACAGGCTTGGGATCAGTGATAAGACCGTTTCAAAATGGGAAACAGGAAACGGAATGCCTGACGTATCCTTGCTTCAGCCTCTGTGCAAGGAATTGTCGGTTAATCTGAACGAACTTCTGTCCGGTGAAAGACTCTCGGAAGAGAGTTATAGCGGAAAGGCGGAAGAGAATATGATGAATCTGGCTAAGGATGCACAGGAAGGAAGAAACAATAAGAAAAGAGCAGGGATAATAGGTGTTTGCTGCGGAATACTTGTGTTTATACTGTTTATCGAATTGGGTATAACCGGTGCGGCGGGAGTTGCCGGAATATACAGTTTTTTGGATTTGCCGACACTTATAATAATAGTCGGAATACTGTTCGGAATAGAGCTTATCTCCGGGAAAATCGGAAGAATCTTCAAGGCACTTTTGGCTTCGATAAAAAACACCGATCAATTGGATGACAATTCCAGAAATAATTATCTTCAAGATCTTTTATTTGCAATAATATCTACGATCATATCAAGTTTTTTTGCGGCCATTATCGGTTTTATTACTCTTTTGCATAATTTTTCGGATCCCGCTACACTCGGTCCCAGCTTTGCGGTTATGTCCATCAGCTTTTTCTATGGACTGGTGATAATAGCGCTGATATTTGCCCTTAGGGAAAGATTGAAGAAATGATCGATACTTACCGGTATCGTTAAAACCATTCCTTGTAGTATTATCTTCCTGTTTTACTGACGATGACAAAATCGGTGTTTGTCGAGATCAATCTTTTTATTATTGTCAGATTGTAGAGTATCAGAGCTGAAAGCATCAAAACCCACGTAAATCAGGAAAATAGATGCTTTTTAGGTTGGACGATGAAGAAGAAAGCATCAAAACCCACGTAAATCAGGAAAATAGATGCTTTTTAGGTTGGACGATGAAGAAGAAAGCATCAAAACCCGCGTAAATCAGGAAAATAGATGCTTTTTAGGTTGGACGATGAAGAAGAAAGCATTAAAACCCCCGAGAACCAAGTGAATCGGCGTTTGGCAAGATGATTTGGGGTGCATAGCTTCGAGTTTGTCGAGATGATGCGAAACTTGTAGCAGAGGCCGACTATTTTGGCATTGTAAGCAGGAATGTAACGATATACACGTGCACTACGGTGGCCCGGCAGTAATGTCGGGCTTTTTGATTTTGTGATAAAATATATAAATATGTAATTTTGTCTTATTAAGGTGGATTTCAGAATGGATAAAAAGCTTGGTTTTGCGTGTGATTATATGAAAGGGGCTCATCCGGCCATCATAAAGAGAATGTCGGAGACAAATATGATGGAGACCACAGGGTACGGGAGAGATGAAGTTACGGAAGAAGCCCGAGAAAAGATTCGTAAAGCATGCGGATGCCCTGATGCCAAAGTGGAATTCCTGATAGGAGGAACTCAGACAAATGCGGTAATGGTAGATGCGTTTCTTCGCTCTTATCAGGGAGTTATCGCAGCGGATACCGGACACATCAGTATACACGAAGCAGGAGCAATAGAAGCTTCGGGCCACAAGGTTATTACGTTGTCTCACAGCGAAGGTAAGATCTCTGCCGCTCAGGTCAGAGAGTATCTGGAAGATTTTTATAAAGATGATTCACATGAACACATGGTTATGCCGGGGATGATCTATCTGTCCCAGCCGACGGAATACGGTACTTTATACACTCTTGAGGAGTTAAAGGCATTCAGACAGGTATGCGATGATCATGATATTCCTCTTTATGTTGACGGAGCCAGACTTGCATATGCTTTGGGATGTCCGGATAATGATGTGACTCTTAAGGATCTGACTCAGTTGTGCGATGCATTTTATATCGGAGGAACAAAATGCGGAGCTCTTCTTGGTGAGGCAGTAGTAATACCGGATCCTGATGCGCTTCCTCATTTGTTTACCATCATTAAGCAACATGGAGCGCTTCTTGCCAAGGGCAGGCTCCTTGGGGTACAGTTTTCCGAATTGTTTTCCGGAGATCTGTATTTTGAAATAGGAAAGCATGCGATAGCCGCTGCCGGGAGGATCAAAAAGGCACTTAAGGAAAAAGGGTATAGTTTGAAGATCGACTCTCCGACCAATCAGATCTTTTGTATCATGGAAAATGAGTACCTTAAAGAATTCGGTGAAAAAGTAGCTTATACATTTTGGGAAAAATATGATGATACCCATACGGTGATCCGTCTGGCAACGGACTGGGGTACAGCTGATGCGGACGTAGACGCACTGATCGATATCCTATGACGGGCTGTTATCGATTGCTGTAAAAACGGTGAATGAGACATGAATAAGATCGGGCACATAACCAACGGAATAATCAAGGCAGCGGGCATTTTAATGCTCGCCCTTGCGATACTCATATATTCATTTCTCACCTATAACTCATTTGTTTCGTCGATGATCGCACCGACGACGTATATCCCGTATAATTGGGCTTTTCCGATTCCCGACAGTCTGATCAAGAATGCACTTTATTGCGGGGCCGGGCTTGCCGTCCTTTTATTCTTTTCCCTGCTGGACAGGAAATATCCGGCTAAGGCAGCGAGATTTGAGAAGATGATATTTGTATGTGTTATGGCGGTATATGTCATCGGAGGAATTGCATTTTCACTTACAAATCCTTATTACCCTTCAGGAGATCAGATAAATACAACCGCCGGTGCAATGTATGCTCTTGAAGGCAATTATGAGATGTTCCGCCCTCTGGGTTATATCGATATATGTCCGCACCAGAAGGGGCTGTTGTTTTTCTATGAGATCTGTTTTAGGCTTTTCGGCCCCCTAGAATACACCCCCGTCAGGATCGTCACAGTTTTTATGAATGCTCTTACCATACTGATGGGGTACCGCCTTATAAAGGATCTGGGCGGAAGGGAGTTTTCCGGAGTTTTATACACGGTTTTGATTGCCGCTTGTGTGCCGTATTTTTGGCTGATACCTTATGCTTATGGTGATCTTCCTTCCATATTCGGGATAATGGTCATGTTCCGTTTTTTCATCCGATATATGAACGGCGGAAGTATACTTAACGTTCTGATGACTGCGGCGGGTGCGGCATTTGCCATACTTAACAGAAGCGCTGCCTGGATCGCAGTAGTGGCTCTTATCATCACTGCCGTTTTCCTGACTTTGAAAAAAGGGAAATTATATCCCTTTGCCTGTGCTCTTTTTGTGGCGCTGATCTCATATCTGGCTCTTACGGCGATTAACATCAGATATGAAAAACTTTCGGGTTATGACAGGCATACGGGAAGTCCCGTGACTGCATATATTGCCATGGGAATGCAGGTTTCGGACGGATGTCCCGGAGTTTATAACAGGTACCATCAGGATCTTTATGAAAAATATAACGGAAATCGGGAAGCGGCTTCCGGGGAAGCCAAGCTTTACATTAGTAACAGGCTTGAGGAATTTAAAGAAGATCCCCATATGGCTTATGAGTTCTATAAGTCGAAACTGCTGTTTCAATGGAACGATCCGCTCTTTGAGTGCAATACCCATATGTACAGCTTCAGGGAAGGGACCGTATTAAACGGATTCTATGAGAGTCTGTACAAAGGAAAGCTTCATGAATATATATTTAAATTCATGAACAGATATCAGGCATTCATATATCTTCTGTGCCTTATTGCTGCTATCAGGGATTTGATCGTCATCATAAAAGAGGATAAAGGCTATATATACGGATGGTTTTTCCATATTTTTCTTATCGGCGGAATACTGTTTAGCCTTATATGGGAAGCCAAAGCACGTTACAGCCTGCCGTACTTTGTATTCCTTATCCCCGTTGCAGCGATGCTTTTTACACCCCGCAAAGAGAACCGATTCTGATAATAAGGAGTATTTATGGATAACGATGCAAAGAAACAATTGCTGGATGAGCTTGCCAGACAAATGTCCGGGAATGTAAACGACGGTCCCGAAAAGGGAAAGATTGTTTCCAAGATAGACAGTGCTACCAGCGCCGTTACGTTTATGTTGTCCGGAACCAAGTATTCCATCGAGGATATGCAAAAGGCCAAGAAATATCTTCAGGGAAAGCTTTCAAAACATCCGAGCGAAAGATCCGAGAGAAGGATGTACTATGAGATAGCCATCACCTGTATTGATGCCGTTATTCATCAGTTTTCTGAACCGATGATGAAATGATCAGGAGTAATAAGCAGTAATGAAAAGTACCAATACAAGAAAAATAGAGAAGATAAAGAAAAAGCACGGAGTTCTTGCCATATTGGCATTTTTGCTGACAAGCTTTGTGGCAACGATGATGCTTTCATATTTTGTTTATTCCCTCGTATTCTATTTGCTCGAAGCAAAGCTTACTTCGGAATGCGAGTCCATATCGTATATGGCAAGGATTTATGAACAGAGCCTTGCAGATGCCTACGAAGGGGATGTATGGCAGGTCCTTGATCAGGACGGCAGGGAATATATAATCAGGAATAATTCCGGGGAACTGGTTGTAGGAAAAGAAGACAACACCTGTTCCGAAGAAGGCAATGTTCTGATGCAGGGTTCAATTCAGGAAAATGTTGAATTATACGTTGATAAACAATACCCTTACGTTACTCTGAACGAAAAGGGCGAAGCCACGGTTTTATTGAACGACCTGCTTAAATATATCCGGGATCATCAGGAAGATCCCGAGCTGTTCTTTTTGATAGATGATGCAGAGGTTCATGAGGATATTTCCAATGTGCTGATATTCGTATCGGACAGTTATCTGAGACTTCCCGTATGGCTGGGGATGAAGGTCGCAGAGGGAAAAGAAACCTTTATCGGGAAAGGATTCATCTATATCAGGATGGCTGACGTTTCGATCATCATGATAACTACGATGATCCTAGGTATTCTTTTCTTTATCATATTTATGCTCTTTTTGGTAAACATGATAGGAAACATCAGGAACCAGAAGAGATCAATGAAGCTCTTTTTCATGGATCTTGCAACCGGCGGACACAACCGGCTCTGGTATATCTATAAGGGTGAGGCAATTCTGAAAAAGAAAATTTCGTCTTCTTATCAGTATGCCGTTGTCAGTCTGCTCAGCGTAAAATACAATACCTTCTGCATGTGCCATTCGGTGTCAGAGGGTGAAATGATCATCCGAAAGGTCAGTGACTGTATCTCTAAGCATGTAACCCGCAGGGAAGTGTATGCACATGAATCACCCGAGTGTTTTATGCTGCTTCTCAGGGTAAAGGATCAGGAGGAACTGAATTCGAGATTGAATTCTCTTATCTCAGATCTTGAGAATATTGATGTCAATCATTCATTTACATATCATCTGGGAGTTTCTGTACTTCTTCCTCCCAGAGATGCCAACGGCCGTATCCTTCGCCGAAGATACATCGATCTTGAGCAGGACTACAATAATGCGGTCACTGCCAGAAATACCCTTAACGGAAAAGAAGACAGCGGTATCGCTTATTTCGATCTGAAGCTTGTTGAAGAAAGAAAGTGGCATGATCAGGTTGAAGAACATTGCAGGGAAGCTCTTACCAATCAGGAATTCCTGGTCTATTATCAGCCCAAGTATGACCCTGTTACGGGAATAATGAAGGGCACTGAGGCGCTTATCAGATGGCAGTCTCCCGCACTGGGATTTGTATCTCCCGGAAAGTTCATACCGATCTTTGAACATAACGGATTTATCACCGAGATCGATCATTACATGCTGGAGCATGTGGCAATGGATCAGAAGAAATGGCTGGATCAGGGAATAGAGTGTGTTCCCATCTCGGTTAATATATCGAGAGCTCATTTTATAGAATCGGATCTGGCCGAACAGATAAGGGATACCGTGGATAAGGCCGGGGCTCCCAGAAATCTCATCGAGATAGAACTCACTGAGAGTGCGTTCTTTGATGATAAGAATACTCTCATCAAGACTATCTCTAAGTTGAAGGAATACGGATTTGCGGTCTCCATGGATGATTTCGGCTCGGGATATTCGTCACTTAATTCTCTAAAGGATATGCCTCTTGATATCCTCAAGCTGGATGCGGAATTCTTCCGCGGGGAGGCACAGGGAGAAAGAGGTAAGATTGTCGTATCCGAGACCATCAAGCTTGCCAGAAGCCTCAACATGCGCACTGTTGCCGAGGGCGTTGAGATAAAGGAACAGGTAGATTTTCTGGCGGAGCAGGGGTGCGACATGATACAGGGATTTTATTTTGCAAAGCCCATGCCTTCCGATGAATATGTTGTAAAACTTACCGAGAAAAAAGCAGAAAAATAAAGGATATTCAAAAAAAGAAACATCTGTGATAAAATTATGAGCGGTTTCGTCAAACTAACCGCCTTTAACCATACAGGAGGACACTGTTTTGGAAAAAATAGCCAGCTTTACGGTAGACCACATCAGGCTTAAGCCCGGAGTTTACGTATCAAGAAAAGATCATATCGGGCAGGAGACGGTCACCACATTTGATATCAGAATGACCAGCCCCAACGATGAACCCGTTATGAACACCGCCGAGATGCATACTATTGAGCACCTCGGAGCAACATTCCTTAGAAATCATTCCGAGTGGAAAGACAGAGTTGTTTATTTCGGCCCCATGGGATGCAGGACAGGCTTTTATGTCATCTTTGCGGGTGATCTTGAGAGCAGGGATGTGATCCCTCTTCTTACGGAGATGTACGAGTTTATAAGAGATTTCGATGATGAGATTCCCGGAGCAAGCCCTAAGGATTGCGGAAACTATCTGGATCAGAATCTTGGAATGGCAAATTATCTTGCCAATAAATATCTTAAAGAAGTTCTGTACGGAATAACTGAAGACAGGATGGTATACCCCAAGTGACGGAGGTAAATATGGTCAAGGTCGGAATAATCGGAGCCATGGAGCTCGAGGTGAGTGCTCTTAAGGGACAGATAGCGGGCATTACCGTTAAAAAGAAAGCAGGCATGGAATTCTGCGAAGGAACCATCGGAGGTGTAAACGTCGTTGTTGTCCGTTGCGGAATAGGAAAAGTAAACGCGGCGCTCTGCGTTCAGATCCTTTGCGATGATTTCGGCGTAACTCATGTCATTAATACAGGTGTTGCGGGATCCCTTAATAATGATCTCAATATCGGAGATATCCTTATCTCCAAGGATGCCGTTCATCATGATGTGGATGTTACCATCTTTTCATATAAGATAGGTGAGGTTCCTCAGCTGGGAGTAAGGGAATTTCCCGCCGATCAGAGACTCATCGAGGCTGCAGAGAAGGCTATAAAGGAAAAGCAGCCCGATCTGAACTATCGTGTAGGAAGAGTTGCCAGCGGAGACCAGTTCATATCCAGTTCCGAAGTAAAGGATCGTATCATTAAGAATTTTGAAGCCGACTGTGCAGAGATGGAAGGAGCTTCCATTGCACACGGAGCATATCTGAACGGAATTCCCTTTGTTATTATCAGGGCAATATCCGATAAGGCAGACGGATCTGCGGAGCAGGACTATCCCACTTTTGAGAAAGCAGCAGCGGCACATTGTGCAAAGCTTGTAGCTGATATGCTTACACTTATTTAATACCGGTTTTACAAGGAGAATCAATCATGGAACAGTCAATCGAATTTCGTTATGATACCCAGCTTCTTATTGAAAGCGAAAACGAAGATCTTGATGAGGACGAGATCAGGGATTACATAACCGAGAATTTCGTCGGAGACAGCCTTGTGGCAGCAGGCGACGAGGAGCTCGTTAAGATCCACTTCCATACCAACGAGCCCTGGAAGATCCTTGAGTATTGCAGATCCCTCGGTGAGATCTACGATATCGTAGTCGAGGATATGGATCGTCAGTCAAGAGGCTTGCATGGCTGATAAAAAAGTTATATCATTCTACGCCGGACCAAGGTATTTGGTCCGGCGTAGGTTTGATGAAAGAGATAAGTTTCGAAAATGAGCAGGACAGATATAAAATCCGGAAAGAAGGTATCTTATTCTGTGTCAGCTGCATTGCTGGCACTGTTTTTCGGATTGTCTTTTTTTTATTTTGAATTATTGTTTAAGTATTCCGTTTCGGCAAGGGTGGTGGATTATTCGGTGATCTACATGCTTGCTTTTTCAATTCTTGCAGGCGGTATAGTGGCAATTCCTGTTTTTATACTTCCCAAGGTTCCCGCCAATATACTTGCTTTTCTTGTCCTTTTGATCGCACCTGTAATTTTCCTGATCGAATTTTTTATCCAGAGACAGTTCAGCGTTCTGTATGACATAAATACCATAACCAATGCAGCTGCCGATGCTCTTAAGGGTTTTGGCGGGGACATTATGTTCATGGTCAAGAGTGTTGACGGAATATCCCATATATTACTGTTTGCACTTCCTCTTATACTGTGGCTGATCGCCGGAAGAAAGATCGTTGCCGGTATCAGTAGAACCAGAAAAATAGAAAAGTCATATCCGGTTACCGAAGGCGGTGAAGAGATCGAGATGATCGATCTCGGTGAAGAAGAGAAGGAACCGGAGGTTAAATATATCGAAGAGCCCTCCGGAAGCCTGCTTTCCAACAGGGCAAGACGTTATGTTGCCGTCATGGTCATAATGGGTGTTTCTCTTCTCGGTCTTTCGTTTATCAGGATATCAGCCGCCATCGGGAAGATCGATACGGGATCGTTCGGAGAAAGATACAGCTTCCAGAATTCGGTGGCTTCTTTCGGCTTGGTAAATGCACTTATCCTTGATGCGGGACATACAGGAACCGTTCCGACGACTGACGGAGAGTTTATGATGGTGGAGATTCCTGCGGGAGATGAGCTTATTGTCCCGGAACCCGTAGTCGAACTTACCGTAGCGGATGCCGGCGCAAGTGAGGAGGAGGTCACATCCGAAAAACCTGTTTACGGTGTGAATGCTTATGACATAGATTTTGCGGCACTTGCGGCTGAGGGCGGACAGTTTGCCAACCTCAATTCTTATGTTGCATCTCTTACTCCCTCATCCAAGAATGAATATACCGGTCTTTTCGAAGGAAAGAATCTTATCCTTATCTGTGCCGAGGCATTTTCGGGAAGCATAATCGATCCCGAACTTACACCTGCTCTTTACAGACTCAGCACTAAGGGGATCAACTTTACCGATTATTATGAGCAGGCAACCGCGGGTACAACCGGCGGAGAGTTTGAGCTGATATTCGGACTTTTGCCCATGGCCGGCGGAGATTCGATGCTTACCATGACCCGTCAGGGCAGTTATACCAATATGGGAGCCATGCTCAGTTCGGATATGGGTTATTACGGAATGGCATTCCATGATAATGACGATCTGTACTACAGCAGAAACATAACCCACAACCTTCTCGGATACAGCGAAGGCTTCATGGGCTTCGGAAATGGAATGGAACAGCTCATTTCAAGGGCGTGGCCCGAGAGCGATAAGGAAATGATGGAGGGAACCCTTCCTCTTTATTCGGGAAATGAGCCTTTCAATATATATTACATGACCGTGAGCGGACACAGCAGATACGATTTTCATTCGAATGCAATGTCCGTCAGAAACAGAGAAGTAGTCGAGAACTGGTGCACGGAGAAGGGCCTTGAGTATTCCGATCCCGTCAAAGCATATATCGCCTGCAACATGGAGCTTGAGTATGCCATGGAATATCTCCTGGAGTACCTTGAGGAGAATGATCTTGCGGATGATACGGTCATAGCCATGGCTCCCGATCATTTCCCTTACGGACTTACCGACGGAGGATATCTGGGAAACCTTCCATATCTTGATGAGCTCTATGGATACAAGGTAGAGACCCAGCTTGACAGAGATAAGAATCGTGCCATTATCTGGTGCGGAGTTCTTGAGGATATGGACCCCATAATCGTAGATAAGCCCACATCGCCGGTTGATATCCTTCCCACACTCCTGAATCTTTTCGGATGTGAGTGGGATTCGAGACTATATATCGGAAGGGATGTCCTGTCCGATGCCGAGGGTCTTTATTTTGACAGCGGATATAACTGGAAGACCGAAGTCGGAACTTACAGGGGCGGGGTATTTTATCCTAATCCCGGATATGAAGAGGTCGGAGAGGCTTATATCAGCAGGCATAACGCCATAGTCTCCAACAAGATCATCTTCAACAGAAGCGTTATATACAACTCATATTTCCCATACGTTTACGGTCTTCTTGAAGAACAGAAGAACGCGGCGGAGGGCGAAACGGACAGTACAACCGGAACCGGCTGACGCGATAAAAAAGGAACTTTCGTGAGCTAACGGGAGTTCCTCTTTTAATAAAGATATAATAAAATCTTTATACAGAGTTTTTTATCAATAAGCAGTGTTATGTTATACTTTTGCCCATGAAGATCCAGACAAGGATGATAATTACATTCGTTGCGGTCGCATTTGTCCCGCTTGTGCTGATCGTGGTAACCTTCATGCTCGTCAATCTCTATTTGTGCGGGCCTTTTTATGATCCCTATTCCTTTAACGAGCACTTCTATATTATCGGTGATAATACCCATGAACTTGTGGGGAACGTTGATGCTCTGTACGAGAGACTTGAGAAGGATGTGAATGCAAACAGCCTTGTCCTTGAAGATCATTCCTATCTTGAAAGCCTTAACAAGGAGCTCTTCTCATTATCCAGTATTTTGATAGTCAGAAAAGACGGAGAAGAGTATTACAGCGGAAACGAGTCCATGTCATCGGAAATCTGGGACAGGCTTCCGGAATACGGCTCACAGGGGCGGGATGAAAGATCCAGCATCTATTACAGGGATCTTCAGGAATACGTTAAGCAGCTTGATTTTGTTTTCTCGGACGGAGGCGAAGGAAGTGTTTTTATCCTGGTCAAAGCCAATGCGATAGTAGGCCGCAAACTTCTTCTGGATATGTTCATCGCAATGGTCCTTATCATGCTGATCACGGCTTCTGTCGTAACTTTCTGGAACAAGAAAGGTATCCTTGACCCGCTCAGTAAGATATCAAAGGGACTGACCCAGGTCAGGGAAGGAAACTTCGATTATGTCATTGAACATGACGGAGTCGGAGGAGATGTAGGAGAACTTCTCAGAAATTACGAAGACATGAGAATGAGACTTCGTGAGAATGAAGAGAGAACCGCTGAACAGGAACAGAAGAACAAAGAGCTGGTGTCCAATATCAGTCATGACCTTAAGACTCCCATCACTTCCATTAAGGGATATGTTGAGGGTATTCTGGACGGAGTTGCATCAACTCCCGAGAAACAGGAGAAATATCTTAAGACCATATACAACAAAGCAGTTGATATGGATAAGCTCATCAATGAGTTGACGCTTTATTCGAGCGTGGACAATGACAGGATCAAATATAATTTCCTGAAGCTTAACGTAACGGATTATTTCAGGGACTGTGTCGAAGAAGTGGGACTCGATATGGAAACCAGGGGTATATCCTTTGAGTACAAAAATACCCTTCCTTCCGATACCATGATAATCGCCGATCCCGAGCAGCTCAGAAAAGTTATCAATAATATCGTCGGAAACAGCGTCAAATACATGGATAAGCCCATTAAGACCATATCCATGAGAGTTTACGACGGCGGCGAGGACATCATCGTCGAGATCGAGGATAACGGCAAGGGAATCGCTCCTGCCGATATCACCAGAATATTTGAAAGATTTTACCGTGCGGATGCCGCAAGAAGCACTGCACAGGGCGGAAGCGGAATAGGACTTTCGATAGTAAAGAAGATCATTGAGGATCACGGAGGCCATATTTGGGCCACATCCAAGGAGAACGAATCTACCTGCATGCATTTCGTGATCAGGAAATACAAGGAGGACAATTATGGCTAAGATTCTGATAATCGAAGATGAGAAGGAAATTGCCGATCTCGAGAAAGATTATCTGGAGATGAACGGTTTTGAAGTCGAGACCTTCGATCGCGGAGATGACGGCCTTGATGCGGCAATGAATAATGATTACGATCTTGTGGTCCTTGATCTTATGCTTCCGGGAACCGACGGATTCGATATCTGCAGAAAAGTAAGGGCGGAGAAAAATATACCCATCATCATGGTATCCGCCAAAAAGGACGACATCGACAAGATCCGCGGACTGGGTCTTGGTGCAGATGATTATATGACCAAACCCTTTTCTCCCGGAGAACTGGTTGCAAGAGTAAAGGCTCATCTTGCACAGTATGAGAGACTTGTGGGTGCGGGAAAGCGTAAGAGTGATAACGATCTTATCGAGATAAGAGGAATCAAGATCGATAAGACCGCAAGAAGAGTATTTGTGGACGGTGAAGAGAAAATCTTCACCACCAAGGAATTCGATCTTCTGTCATTCCTTGCGGAGAATCCCAACAAGGTATATACCAAAGACGATCTGTTCAGGACCATCTGGGGTATGGAGTCTGTGGGAGATATCGCAACGGTTACCGTTCATATCAAGAAGATCCGTGAGAAGCTGGGTGATGTAAGCGGAGATTCCAAGTATATCGAGACTATCTGGGGTGTAGGCTACAGATTTAAGCTCTGATCTAAACGACATATATTCGATGATCCCGAAGCGTACGGCTTCGGGATCATTTTATTGTTGAATTGAAAAAATGATTTGGTAAAATAGAGTTCATGGTGATCACGTCAGTAAAATTTCTAATATTCACGGCGGTTTTGCTGCTCATTTATTGGAACCTCCCTCAGAAATTTCAGTGGATGCTTCTCCTTGCGGGAAGCCTTGTTTTCTTTTTTATCAATTCGAGACCTTATACGTTCATATATATGATCCTTGCGGTCTTGCTTGTATATGCGGCGGCTTTGGTTTTTGAGAAGAATCCGGATAACAAGCGGCTTAAAAAGTGTATCTTTCTGACGGCTCTTCTTACAAATGTTTTCTTCCTGATAGTTCTTAAATATCTCAATCTGGGAATTCATACATACAATACTTTCAGCACGCTTTTCGGACGAGGCGGAATCTTCCCCGATATTCATATCGCAGCTCCCCTTGCCATCAGTTTCTATACCATGAGCCTGCTTTCGTATCTGATCGACTGTTATCAGGGATATAAGGAGGTGGAGCACAATCCTCTAAAACTCCTTCTTTTTACCTGCTATTTTCCCCTTATGGTATCGGGGCCCATGAGCAGACACAGGGATCTGGGTAAAAAGCTGTTTGAAGAGCATCGTTTTGATTATGACAGGGTGACCGCAGGTCTTCGGAGAGTCGGTTGGGGATTTGCCAAAAAGATGGTTGTCGCGGACAGGATGTCGTATCCCGTGGACAGCATGTTTGCCAATCCCGATATCTTCACCGGGATCTGGGTGCTTCTGATGCCCATGATCTATTCGGTTCAGCTGTATTTTGACTTCTCGGGATGCATGGATATCGTTCTTGGAATTTCGGAATGCTTCGGGATCACTCTAACCGAGAATTTTAAGGCACCGTTTTTCTCCAGGACTCTTCAGGAGTTTTGGCAGAGATGGCACATCACACTCGGTGCATGGCTCAATGATTATATTCTGTACCCCCTCCTTAAGACCGCTCCTTTTAAGAAGCTGAAGGAATCCTGTAAGAAAAAGTTCGGCAAGGACGGAGCAAGGATATCCACTTTTCCGGCTTTGTTTATTCTCTGGAGCGTTATGGGCCTCTGGCACGGAGATTCCTGGAAGTATATTCTTGGCGAGGGCTGGTGGTACTGGATTGTCATAGTCATCGGACAGGCATTTGCCGGTACTTTCAAAAAGCAGAAAACGGCTCTTCATATCAAGGATGACAATCCGGTCTGGATTTGTTTTCAGACTGTAAGAACATATATATTCTTCAGTATAGGTATGCTGTTTTTCAGAGCCGCCGATTATCCTCAGGGATTGAAAATTCTGTCAAATATCGTAAAGCTTGGAAATCCAATCGAGCCTGCTAAGAGGCTTAAGGATCTTGCCTGGAACAATTTCGGCGGTGTTTCGGTTTTTATAGTTGTTGCCGCAATAATCCTGATACAGCTCTTTCTGGACAGAAGGCTTATACTTAAGAAGAGCAATGCCGAGCTTATTAAGGGCAGACCGTTTTTGGTAAGATGGAGTTTGTACTTCCTTTTGGTGTATGTGATAATCCGTTTCGGTGCATTCGGAGTATCTTCATTTATATATTTCGGTTTTTAACGGTGATATGAAAAGGTTTCTGGTAAAATGCGGTCTTATTACCATATTTGTGTATGGGATCGTAGTGGGAACAAATTTAATAGCGGATCCTGCCAATATAGGCGGCGACGGTATGGTCATGGAAATGGCTGACAGGCTTCTCAACGGAGAGATTGTCGTAAGCCCCGGTGATTACAACGAAGGTCTTTTACAGAAGACCATACTGGAAGCGAAATCTCCGGAGACTGTGATAATCGGATCCAGTTCTGTCCTGTATATTCCGTGGGAATATGAAGATTATCAGGTTGTAGGTCTTTCAGGGGCCTATCTGTGGGATGATCTTGCCGCTGTCGGACTTCTTGAAGCGGAAGGGGATCTCCCCGAGCGTATCGTGATCTGCGTAGATCCGTGGATCCTCAGAAAAGATCAGGGAGTGGGGCATCATGACAGCATCGCCGAATACGGAAGATTTGAAGCAATGATGTTATCCGGTGAATCCCGTGAAGAAGCTCTTCCTGCTTTGGATGAAGTCGGAAAAGACGATTCCTGGAAAGAATTTTTATCCTTCTCGTATTTTCAGTCATCCGTGGAATATATTCATAAATGGGGATTCAGGTATTGCCTTACTCCTTCTCCCGAGCTTGTAAGAAGCGTGAGTCCAGAGGAAGCACAAGGGCTCCCCTGCATCTTACCCACGGGCGGACATACCGGTCTGTCCAAGGATTCCAGGGGCAAGATAGACGGAGATGCAAACTGGTTGATAGAAAGCGGACATCTGGATGCTCTGGGTGAGGAGTTCTCGGAACTGTCTCCCGAAAATTGCGAGCTTCTCGAGGGACTTATAAGCCATCTTACAGAGGAAGGTGTTGAAGTTGAAATATATCTTCCCGCCATCTATCCCGTGATATACGAATTCATAGAGGGATCGGATCTTTTTACCGGAGTCGAAGCTTCGGAAGCATGGATCAGGGAAACCTGTAAGAAATATTCCGTAACCGTGCACGGAACATATAATCCTTCCTTATCGGGAATAGGCTGTGATGATTATTCCGACTGGCTTCATATCGATCCCGAAAAAGGATTACAGGAATATAATTTTATCTTGGAGTAAGTTTATGACGGATTTTCTGGAGAAAATAAAACAGCATGCCACCACGCAGCCCGAGGCGGTCTTTTATGAGGTTTACACCGGGGACGGCGAGACCGTTTCACTGACCTGGGGAGAATTGTGGAGAGGGGCCGTAAGACTGGCTTCATGGATGAACGATAATCTTAAGACCTCAACTCCCGTTGTTATTTACGGACATAAGGATCCGGTAATGATCGTCAGTTTTATCGGTTCTCTTTTGTCGGGAAGGGGATACTGTCCCGTGGATATATCTGTTCCCGGAGACAGAGTTAAGGGGATAATCGATAATCTGTCACCGGAACTGATCGTATGTGCCGGTGAGGAATATGAATCGGAAAAGAGCTTGTCCTATGAAAGGCTTCTTGAGATAACAGGGGGCGGAAAAGAAAACATTTCTGAAGACAGGAGTATTTCCGGAAGCGATGTGTGCTATATCATATACACTTCGGGAAGTACCGGAACGCCTAAAGGAGTACAGATAACAGGGGACTGCCTTGATAATTTCATTCATTGGGGAATGACTTTGGGAAGCGGAATAAGCGAAAACGAAAGACCTGTGTTTCTGAACCAGGCACCGTTTTCCTTTGATCTGTCCGTAATGGATCTGTACCTTTCTCTGTACAGCGGAGGAAAGCTCCATGTTTTGCCAAAGAAGGTTCAGGGCGATATGAAGATGCTTATGGAATCCCTTAAAGACAGCGGAGCTAACATATGGGTGTCCACGCCCTCTTTTGCAGAGGTTTGTCTGTCGGACGATAGCTTCGGAAGAAACCTTCTTCCGGAGATGAATAGATTTCTGTTCTGCGGTGAGACGCTTCCCGTCAGTGTTGTCAGAAAGCTTCATGATAGATTTCCCGGTTCCGAGGTTGTCAATACATATGGACCCACGGAATCTACTGTTGCCGTAACCGATATTCTGTGTACTCCGGAAGTGTGCGATACCTACGATCCGCTCCCGGTTGGTAGTATCAAGCCCGGAAGCAGGCTTTTGATCAGGGGAGAGCAGGGACAGAGCCTGCCCGAGGGAGAAAGCGGAGAAATCGTGATCCTTGGGGATTCGGTCAGCATCGGATACAGGAACCTTCCCGAACAGACCGCAAAAGCATTTTTTGAAGAAGACGGTATCAGGGGATACAGGACCGGTGATAAGGGATATTTGAAAGACGGACAGCTCTTCTATCAGGGAAGAATAGACCTTCAGATAAAACTCCACGGATACCGCATTGAGTTGGAGGACGTGGAAAATAATCTGATGAAACTAAGGGGCGTCGAAAGGGCTGCGGTCATCCCCATCGAAAAGGAGGGTAAGATAGTAAGTCTTACCGCATTTATCATTCCCGAAGAAATGCCCGAGAGCAGTTTTAAGGCGGGACAGGCACTCAGAGCAGAGGCCAGATCGTTTCTTCCCGAATATATGATCCCTAAGAAGTTTGTTTTCCTCGAAGAGCTTCCTATGACAAACAACGGAAAGGCAGACCGCAGGGCGCTTCTTGCATATCTGAAAAAATAGTCGGATAATGTCAGTGTTACGTTATTAATTCGGAGGTCATATATGAAAGAAGATATACTTGAGATCCTTGCCGAGCTTTGTGAGGATGAAGTAGTTAAAGAAGAAGAGGATGTGGATCTCTTCGAGTCGGGACTTCTCGATTCCCTTGCATATCTGGAACTTCTCATGGAGATTGAAAACAGCCTTGGGATCACCATTTCTCCTTCGGAAGTATCCAAGGAAGATATCAATACTCCCGCAAAATTCGTTGAGTATGTAATGAATAAAGCCTGAATAATCCATAAACGGTTGACACGGCCTTAAAGGCCGTGTTATTTTAATGTCATAAGTGTATTAAATGTCTTAATACAGTTACGGATCGGAGGAGATATGATCGTACTTGATTACAGGGATAAACGTCCGCTGAATGAACAGGTTGCGGAAAAATTAATGAATCTGATCGCACAGGGAGGTTTAAGTCCCGGAGAGAAGCTTCCAAGCGTCAGAAATCTTGCCGTTGACCTCTCCGTTAATCCCAATACCGTTCAAAGAGCCTATTCTGCTCTTGAGGAGAAGGGTTATATAACCACGGTGACCGGAAGAGGCAATTATGTGAGTGAAGAGAGAAACTGGAAAGAGGGGCTCAAATCGGAAATGCTCACTGAGGTTAGGGCGGTTATCGGAAAAGCAAAATCTGCAGGGATAAAGCTTGATGAGGCGCTAACCTGCGTCAGGGAAGTATTCGAGAGGGACTGAAAATGATCGAAATAAAAGGAATAAGCAAAAAATATGACGATATAGAAGCTCTTTCCAATGTTTCATTCGACATGCCCGAGGGACAGGTATTCGGACTGGTCGGAACAAACGGAGCAGGAAAGAGTACATTGCTCAGGTGTATATGCGGTGTATGTAAGCCCGATGAAGGAGAGATCCTTGTGGACGGAGAACCTGTTTACGAGAATCCTATCGCCAAGTCCAAGATCTTTTTTTTATCGGATGATCAGTATTATTTTCCCGGAAGCACCCCGGATGAGATGATGAATTATTATGCATCCATGTATCCGGCTTCTTTCTCCGAGGAAAGGTTCGGAAAGCTTATGAATGCTCTGTCACTGGACAGAAAGCGCAAGATCCAGACATATTCAAAAGGAATGAAAAAGCAGCTTTCAATACTTCTCGGAATCTCATCAGGATGTAAATACATACTGTGCGATGAAACTTTCGACGGACTCGATCCGGTCGTAAGGCAGGCGGTTAAGAGACTGTTTATCCATGATATGGATGAATTCGGGATCACTCCTGTTATAGCATCTCATAACTTAAGAGAACTTGAGGATATCTGTGAATTTGTCGGACTGCTCCACAAGGGCGGGGTTATCCTGTCCAAGGATCTCGGTGATATGAAGCTTGAGATCTTTAAAGTTCAGGCTGTTTTCAAAGACCAGGCGTCACTTGATACGGTCAGAGCAAACTGTAAGGTTGTTGCTGAGGAACACAGGGGATCTCTTATCACTCTTACGATAAGGGGACTCAGGACAGAAGTTGAAACCGTGATCACATCACAGCTTCCGATATTCTACGAGGTTCTGCCTCTTACTCTTGAAGAAATCTTTATCAGTGAAACGGAGGTGCTGGGTTATGACTTCGCAGAAATCACAAAATAAAATTACTTTACTCGGGCTGATGAGAGAAGATCTCAGACACCGCAGATGGATGCTTGTTCTTTCCGCATTTGTTCAGCTCATTTTCGGTCCCGTTGCGACTCTTATGACTTTTATCGATCTTGAGGCTCAGTCATATTATTACTACGGTGATGATTTCCTGCGTAATAAAGAAAGAGCCGTGCAGTATGCCGTGGAGAGAATGACCCAGTCGTACCTTCCCATTATGATGGCTTTTATTGCCGTGGTGGGAGCACTGATAGTGGGCATAGGCGGATACAGACACCTTTTTAACAGAAGAATGACCGATATGGTCAATTCTGTTCCCGTTACCAGGGGTAAGCAGTTTGACAGCATTTATTACAATAACTGGCTTATCTGGTTTGTACCTCAGCTGGTTTCAACCATCCTGACAACATTTATCATGCTTATCAGGGCTACTTCCTACGGCTGGGCTCCTGCGATATTAAGAAGCGCATTTTTCGTTTTGATCGGCTCTGCACTTGCTTTCGCCTGCATGCTGCATCTTACGATCCTTGCGGTGGCCTTATCCGGAACCATATTCAATGCACTTTTGAATGTGGCGTTTATCGGATTTGACTGTATAGTTGCTTTCTACATTTTAAGGGGACTGTGCTCAGTCTGTTTTACCACCTATGCCGGTCTTCCGGTCTCTATACCTGATATATGCTGGTTATCCGCACCTTTATCGGGCGGGTACCTCGGTGCAATCATTTCCACCGGACTTTCGGGAAATAAATATAATGATGCGATCCAAAGCTTCGGAACGGAATCTTCTTTCTGGCTGGTGCTTATCGCAACCATAATCGTTGCCATAGTTAATCTGATCCTTGCTTACAGTCTGTATACCAAAAGAAAGAGCGAAGAATCCGAAAACGGCGTATCCAATAAGCCGTACAGAATGTGCATCCGCTTTTTCAATTCTGTTCTCGCAGGTTTGTTTGCAGCTATGCTGATCGAAGAAATCTTTTATATAGACGAAAAAGCATTGATCGTATGGCAGTTTATTTTTGCGGCTGTTTTCTGTGTACTTGTTTTCGGCCTTATCGATATGGTTCACACAAGATCTGCCAGAGAATTCTTTAAAAACTGGAAGCAGATGATCGTGATTGTCGGGGTGACCGTAGCCATATTAGTTACCTTTATATTCGATCTGACGGGATTTGATAAGCGTATCGTTTCCGAAAACAATATTGAGACCGCACTGATTGATTCATATATTTACGCAATGGGCTCGGACGGATCGGGGTATGTCAAAGATCCGGAAAACGATGGAGTCCTCTACGAAGAATATATGCTGTCCGGATATGATGAAAGAGCTTCTTACATAGAGATTCCTGCGGAAGCCGCATATGAACTGATGACAGCCGAGAGGCTTTTCTGGAGATACGGAGAGAGGTATTTATACAATCCTCTCAACGGCAGATCAGAGATCCTTCCCGATTCCGCATTGGATCATACCACTGAGTATTTCGATATTATAATCGATAAAAAATCCGGAAGCGAATTCAGGAGAAGCTATCAGATATTTGACAGGGATGTTATGGCAGATGTTGTCTCACTTCCCGGATTTATGGAAGCTGCCTATCCCTTCAGGGCAGGAGAACTCGGGTATCCCATAACAATCTGGATATCAAACAACGGAATGAGCCATGAGATACAAATTCCCGAAGATAAGATGCATGATCTTTTTGATGCGACTATCGAGGATTTCAGGGCTAATTACTCCCTTGATTATCTGGAAATGAAAAACAGCGTAGAGGCTTATTGTCTGGAATGTCAGTACTATGTGAAATCTCCCCGTGCAGGAGATGACGCTTACTGGACATACACACTGAACCTTTATGTAACCGATCTTGATGTACGTACCATCGCAGTTCTTGAGGAACTGGGGCTTCAGGATTATAAGTACGATCCTAATTCACTTAATGAATGGGATTATTATGAGTACGAATACTACGATGGTTATTGACCTTTCTGTTTTTGACTTTTTGTGGTGATATCTTATAATATTTCTGCATACAGATATTTGCGGAAAACGTAGGATATGAAAGATATAGCCGTAACAAAAGATCATAAGTCAGCAGCCGCGATCGCAATAAGCTTATTGTCGGTCGCGGCTGTTTGTATGCTGTTTGCAGCAAATATCATCGTCCCTTTTATGATGGACGATTTCTGGTATTCCACCGATCTTACGACGGGAGAGCCTTTGTCCGGCCTCTCGGATATTATCAGATCCCAGGTCTGGCATTATCTCAACTGGGGCGGAAGATCCATAACCCATGCTTTTCTTCAGCTCTCCCTTATGAGCGGTGAAAGAGCTGCGGATGTGATCAATACGATCATGACCTTAGTGCTGGTCTTAGAGATGGGCATTCTTTCCGGTAATTCATACGGTAAAAAGAAACCGGTGCTGTACGCTTTGATGTTTGGAATGCTGATTGCCTTGTGTCCGAATCTCAGGATGAGCATGCTTTGGCAGGCGGGATGCGCAAACTATGTATATTCATCGGTGTGGATACTTGCATTTTACATCGTCTATATAAGAGCGCTTGATCCTGATAAAAAGGATCTTCCCATGGCAGTAATATTTATGCTGCCTCTGGGGCTTATAACGGGGTGGAGTACCGAAAATATGGGCCCCTCAGCTTGTGCGGTAGCGGGTCTTATCACCTTTATGATGTTTAAAAAGGGCACCGCAAAAGGTATGAAGCTCGTTTGGATGATCGAAGGCGTCATAGCCTCACTGGCAGGCTCTGCTATCTGCATACTTGCTCCCGGTAATTCCGTCAGAACTCTCGACAGCGTGGATGATCTGGCACTGACATTTCCCGAGAGACTTCTTCAGATGCTTAAGGGCATAGGTGATTATCTGTTCCCTGCTCTCGTGATACTTGTTTTTTCGATCATAATTTATAAAACGAACGAAAAAGACAAGATACCTGCATTTGTATTATATCTGCTCCTGGGTGCACTTTTATCATACGGAGCAATGATCATGTCGCCACATTACCCCGACCGCGCCGCATTCGGTACCTGTGTTTTGATCGAAGTCGCATCTGGTGCTTTGATGGTAAGGGCCCTTTCCGAGGAGAAAGAAAACCGGTTTGAAGCGGTGACGATAGTGATGCTCCTTTCATCTGTTTTTGTATTGTTATATGTTTTGGTCTAGTGATAATGGATAAATTCTTATCATCCAAAAAGAATACGGGAATTATCCTGATCGCCGAGGCTCTTGCGGTATTTGCAATGGCCGTTTTGACGATTCATGATACCAATACCGCAACGGGAACGGGATACTGGTTTCTGCTTAAGTTTAATGTTCTCGGCAGAACTTTCTGGGATCTTGCGGTGGATGCCCTGCTTGTACTTACCGTGATCGCACTTACCCTGATCCCCGTGATCATCCTTAAGGGAAAGCTCACGGATGCGTTTTTGTTTTTCCTGGCTAACGCTGCGTTAAATACATATATCAGGCCTGACAGATTACTGTCTCTTTTTACGGGCTCGTCCGTTGAAAGATCGGATGCCTTATATGCGCTTTTATCATTTCTTCCCGGACTGTTTTTGATAGTTGCATTTACCATAGCCTTGTCCGCTCCGAAGATGTATTTGTACTTTGGGCAGGCCGCATGTTTGATCGTTCTTGGTATCTGTTTACCCGGATTATCCGAAGTAACAAGGTTTGCGGCAGGCTACACTGCTCTTATCCCGTACCTCGGATACTTGGTTTCCGAAAGGGATGATAAGAATGTGTTGTATATAAGAATTCTTCCCGGAACACTTTTTTGCCTGTGCGGAATATGGCGTCTTATAATGGTACTGTTCACCTATCATATATAATTACCGCACCCTGTATGCTATAATCTGTCTATGCGTCTAAACATTAAATTTGAAAAAAAATCTGAACTTATACCTGTACTTTCGCTCACCGCAGCCGGATTTACCGGTCTGTGTATTTTGCTTAAAGATTCCGGATATGGACAGGATATGTTTTGGACCCTTTATTCCATATTGGTATTGGGTTTTCTTTTCATAGCGGAAAGCAATCTGTATTCCCTTATGCAAAAGGACGGAAGCGTATCAAAGAGGATCGCAAAGTATGCGTTTGTATTCGGTACTCTGTTCGGAATTGCTACAGATGCCGGATATCAGTTTGCACGCACCGAAATGACCCTTCCCGGACTTAAGGGTAAGTTCATTATTTTCGTTACGGGCCTGCTTTTGTCTGCTGCATTTCTTCCCGCAACCTACAGGATATTCAGATTCGTTGAAGGACTGTATCCTTCACTTACCGTTAAAGAGGAAAAGAAGATAAAGCCCGGCAAGGCATTTTTCATATGTCTGATCGTTCTCCAGCTTTTCTGGCTTCCTGCTTTCCTTGCTTATTATCCCGCCATCATGAGTTATGATTTTAACAGACAGTTCTGGGAGGCAGTAAGAGGGTATCTCTTTTTCTTCGAGTATCAGCCGCTTTCCCATACATTCCTCATAAGAATGGCATATCTGCTGGGGCTGAAGATGGGAGACCTTGCTAAGGGAATGGCGGTGCTTGCATTTTTCCAGAGTATGATCCTTTCGTCATCAATCTCTGCGGGAATTGTTTATGTCTATAAAAAATCAGGCAAAAAACCTGCCCTTTTCTGGCTGGTTCTTTTTGCACTTCTTCCTTTTAATCCCGTACTTGCAATAAGTATGACCAAGGATATCATATTTTCCGCATTCTTTGCGTTCGTGATCTTACTTGTCTGCAATATGAAAGACGGAGTAAGGGGGCTTTCCTGCGTACTCTTTTTTATCTGCGGAATAGTTAATATCCTGTTCAGAAACAATGCCCCCTATGCGATGATCTTCCTGGTTCCCGCATTTATGCTCATCGAAAAAGGATTTTTGAAAAAACTTCTTATGTCACTTATGGTCCTTGTTACGATCATCTGTGGACTGGGAAGCAAGACTCTTATCAGAACCACGATGAGTGCAATACCCGGTTCAAAGACGGAGATGTTCAGCGTTCCCATTGTTCAGATGACCAGGGTTATTAAATATCAGAGAGAAAATCTGACCGAAGAGCAATACACCATCCTTATGAAATACATCACGGATTTTGTATGGGGAACTTACAATCCCTATATTGCCGACGGACCCAAGGGACAGGTGTCTCTCTACAACGAAGAGGCATGGACAGGCGACTACAAAGCTCTGTTAAAGGATTATATTATCCTCGGAAAAGCATATCCCAATGATTACCTTGATGCCTTTTTGGGACTTACTCTGGGCTATTGGTTCATCGATGACAAGAGTCATTGCGAGATGCTTGATTACGGGCCGGAATCAGACATGGGACTGCTCTATACCTTTAATGCTTCCTTCAATGAAAATATTCCCGAAGGCATAGCATCACATTCCTATCTCCCCGGAGTTGAGAGAATGTATTCCGAGATAGTAAACGGAAATTCATATTATAAATGGCCGGTTATTTCATATCTGATGAGACCCGCATTTTATATGTGGCTTTTCATACTTGCCATTTTTGCGGCTCTTTATAAGCGCAGTAAATACAGTATGGCTGTATTTGCATATCCCTTGTTATATTTCTGCACGATGCTGCTTGGCCCTACGGTCAACTTCAGATATGTATATCCGTTCATAGTCTCGCTTCCCATCATGACGGCTTTCGTCCTGTCGGAAAAAAAGAACTATGGTAAAGAAACGGAGGAATCCAAGTGACGGATAACGGCGCTGACAGAAAAAAGACCGAGGAAAACAGATCCCGTTCGGCGATCGCATGTATGATCGTCCTTACCGGGATTGTGCTTTCGTGTCTGACTGCCGTATTCGGTGGGGATATTCTTCCGGATTATCACGACAAACTGTTCCATCTTCGAAGACTGGCAGCTCTTGCGCAGACTCTTAAATCAGGTTATTTCCCCGTAAGGATATATTTTGTGATGAATCAGGGCACCGGGTATGCGATGCCTGTTTTTTATCCCGATCTTTTTCTGTATCTTCCTGCTTTTCTGGTAAATGTGGGTGTTCCCCTGGGCATTTCTTATAACTTTTATGTGATCCTGTTCAATGCGGTAACGGGAGTGGTTACATTCTTTTCCGTAAGGGGAATACTTAAGGGAGAAAAGATTGTTTCCGCGGTGGTCTCTTTTGTATATGTGCTTTCGGTTTACAGACTGACGGATGTGTATATAAGGGATGCGGCAGGCGAATATACGGCCATGGCATTTCTTCCTTTTGTGATCTGGGGTTTCATAAGGGTCTACAGGGAAGATAAACGTGATGGTTTTACCGAAATATTAAAAAATGCTTCACTTCTGGGTCTGTCAATGGCTCTTCTTACGGTATCACATGTTCTCACCACAATGATGGCGGCGGGAATGCTTTCGGTATGTGCGATAATTCTTTTCAAAAAGACCTTCAGGAAGAATGTGATATTAACCCTTGTCTTTTCCGTTTTGATATTCCTGGGGCTTACCGGCTATGTTCTGGTACCGATGATAGACTACATGGTATCCGATACATACCTTGTAAGCGAATCTTCAAATATCATGAGGGGCTTTTACCCGGGATGGAGAGATCTTTTGGAGATCATCCCCTCCGGAAGCGGATCGGGTATCGCATTTGATATAAAAATGCCCACGGCCATAGGCCCTGCCATAACGGCAATCCTGGTGGCATGGTTTATAAGAACCTGCATCCTTGTGATAAAGGGTAAGAGATCGGGGGATGTAAAAAAGGGATTACCCGCATCATTTTCTGCGGAAATCATCCTGTTTGCATTTACCGGGATATCGCTGTTTATTTCAAGCAAGTATTTTCCATGGACATTTATCGAACAAAACGGTGGCTTATTAAGATCCGTATTTTGCAGTGTCCAGTTTTCATGGAGATATATAGGACCTGCAACGGTCAGTGCCTGCATCCTCGGCGCATATCTTATAAGAGACATCAAAGCATCTTCAAAAGCTTTCTCCGGATTATTCACCGCAATGATCATAATCCTGGCACTTGTTCCCGGCGTTATCCTCCAGGTTCGTGCCATGTCCGAAAACAATCATGCGGTGATAAACAGGGGAGAGGAAATAGGAATAGTAAGCGACGAATTGTACTTCCCCGTTTCATGGAACAGGGATGCGGATTATCCCGAGTATCCCGAAGCTGCGGGCTGTGTTGTTGATTCATATGCTAGAAACAGCGGAGACTGGATTGTAAACGTAAGTGAGGCGGCTGAGAATGCGACACTTACTTTCCCCGTCGTTTACTATAAGGGCTATGTTGCTTTTTCTGCATCGGGTGAGAGATTAACGACGCTTCAGTCATCTGACGGCCGTATCCTGGTAGAGCTTCCTTCCGGCTTTTCCGGCGAACTGAAACTGGGATTCAAGGAACCGCTCTTATGGCGTTTTGCGGAATTGTTAAGCCTTGTATCAATCGAAGCTGTCATCCTGATATTTACCCGCAGGAAAAAACGGAGGTTATCGGCATCAGAATAATCATTACAGACTTAAACGAAACTTATCCGGATGATATGCCCGGGATGCTGGGATTATCCGAAGGCGATGAATGTATCAGGATTTCCTGTAAAGATATTTCGGGAAGAAACATGTATTGCACGGACGAAGCCTTTGACGAGATAAGAAAAAGGCTTTCCCTTCATCCTCTTCCTTATTCGGGCATTCATTTTATCGATACGGGAAATTATCATTATATGTCCCGTATCTTTACTTCGTTTTCGGATGCCAAATACGATCTTATACTCTTTGACAATCACAATGATATGCAAAGAGCCGGGTTGGGAGAGATACTCAGCTGTGGGAGCTGGGCTCTGGATGTTCTTGAAAAGGATGAGAACCTGAGTACTCTTTATGTATACGGGCCTGTGGTATTTGAAGTTGAAGGTGAGGCCCGCGATATTTCCCTTAGCGGGAAGACTGTTACGGGAAGGATGTACCGCGGTAAAGGATATGAGAGCGGAGATCATCCGGTTTATCTCTCCGTTGATAAAGACATACTCGGTACCGGAGAATGTATCACCAATTGGAACCAGGGTTCTTTAACCCTTTCGGAACTCACCGGACTTATAGATATGTGTGTGGGAGAAAGAACGCTTATGGGCGCCGACATATGCGGAGGCATATCGGAGTCCGATCCCGAATGCACCGGAGATATACTGAACAGTAATGTAGGATCCGACAGGAAGATTTTTGAAGCAATAAGGAAACATTTTAAGGAATGATGAGCATGCTGCCCGAAGAATTCGTAAAGAATATGAAAACGCTGCTGGGAGAAGAAAGATTTCGTCTCCTTGATGAATCATTTTCCGATGAGCCTGTTCAGGCACTCCGTATCAATCCTTTGAAAAAAGCATCCGGAGATGCTGCGGATATCCGGTCTCTTTTGAACCTGGAAAAAACTCCCTTTGAGGAAAGCGGATATTATTTTGAAGCGGATAAAACGCCCGGCAGAAGACCCTTCCACGATGCGGGAGTTTATTATATTCAGGATCCCGGCGCAATGATTCCCGGGGCGGTCCTTACCCAGTGCGGACTTTTCAAAAAGCTGAATGACAGCAAAGGCGGCCTTAAGGTTATAGACCTGTGCGCTTCACCGGGAGGAAAGTCCACCCAGATCGCTCAGGCAATGGCGGGAAAGGGACTTCTTGTTTCCAATGAGATCAACAGATCCCGTGCGGATGTCCTTGCCGGCAACATAGAGAGAATGGGTATCACAAATGCCGTTGTATTAAACGAAACGACGGAAAAGCTGGCGGATAGATTCGAAGGATATTTTGATGCGGTGGTTGTGGATGCTCCCTGCTCGGGAGAAGGCATGTTCAGAAAAGATCCCGAAGCCATAGCCCAGTGGAGTACGGAAAATGTCAAAACATGTGCGGAAAGGCAAAAGGATATCCTGGAGAATGCTTACAGAATGCTTAAACCCGGCGGTGTTCTCCTATATTCCACATGTACTTTTGAAAAGGAAGAAAACGAAGACAGGGTGATATTTTTGATGAGTTCCCATCCTGATATGAAGCTCGAAGATATATCCTATATCAAAGAAAAAGCTTCCGGATGTCTGGATGGTGAGGCTCCCTGTGAAAAAGCCGTAAGACTCATGCCGCCCGGATTTAAGGGAGAGGGACAGTTTTCCGCACTGCTTTCCAAGGACGGTGATTCGGAAAATGCGTTTCCTTTCGGCGGATTTGAGATGTGCTCTAAGATAAAGGATATGAAACCTCTCGAAAGCTTTCTTAAAGAAACTTTGACGGATGCTGCCGCAGATAAGATCCTTAAGGCCAAAGACAGGTTCAGGCTTTTCGGGGATAATCTCTACATCATGCCCGAAGATACTCCTTCTTTGTCGGGACTTAAGGTCTTAAGATGCGGGCTTTGCATAGGCACATTCAAAAAGGACAGATTCGAACCCGCCCACGCTCTTGCCCTTGTTCTGGGAAAAGAGGATGTTAAGCTGTTTGCGGATAAGGATGAAGATACCGCGGAAACTTACGTCCGGGGAATGACGCTGGAGGGCGAAGGAAGCGGATGGTGTCTTGTGGGAGTATGCGGTTATTCTCTGGGATGGGGTAAAGCTTCCGGCGGCAGAATAAAGAATCATTATCCGAAGGGATTGAGGATTATCGGATGAAACCGGACATAAGGATAGTCAGTGAAGATAAGGACTGCATAGTTATATATAAACCTGCGGGAATAAGCGTACAGACTGCAAGGGCTTCCGAGGAAGATGTTTGCAGTAAGCTTAAGAATCATCTGAAGGGTGGATACCTGGGAGTGATCCACAGGCTCGATCAGCCCGTGGAAGGACTTCTTGTATTTGCCAAAAATAAAAAGACCGCGGCATCCCTTACCGAACAGCTTCAAAGCGGCAGACTTAAGAAATCCTACAAAGCGGTTGTGCTCGGTGAGATCAAAGAGAGCGGAACGGATATCTGTTATATGAGAAAAAATGCTTCCTCGGAATGTGAGATTGGAGAGGGAGATGATTTTAAGAGGGCAGAGCTTTCATATGAGCCTGTTTCTTCAAAGGACGGAACGACGCTCCTTAATGTGAAGATAGGAACGGGACGTTTCCATCAGATAAGGGCGCAGCTTTCGCATCTTGGTTTTCCCATTCTGGGTGATCTAAAATACGGAAGCGTGGAGAGCAAAAGTCTGTCCTCTGATATGGGGATAAGGACGGTAGCCCTTTGTGCCGATCATTTGGAATATACGGATCCGGATTCAAAAGACATCAGGAAGTTTGACACGGTTCCGCAAAATACGGCATTTGATATATATGATCTTTAACGCGATTAAGAAAATAACCGGAATAGAAAGAGATGCAAAAGATCGGGGAGTAGCCTCCGCCTTAAAATATGCGGCGGATATTCTCCTGTACTTTGCGGTCTTTTTTTATTTTATCCTGATCGCTGCGGTGCTTCCGTTGTATCTTCCGGGTTACGAGACGCTTGGAACAGAAAGGGGACAGTTCTGGATAAAGATTCTTTTGCTGTCCGGAAAGGTTCTTCTGAGTCCTATAGCGTTCTATGTTCTTTATTATATCGCCTGCCTTATAAAGAACGGTTCGATTAAAAGGCCCGTGTTATATCCTACAGATATCCCGGCGGTGCTCTTTATCATATCCGTGACGGTTTCCTATGCCTTATCCGATGAAAAACAGATAGCACTGTACGGGGAAAGAGGATGGAATGTCGGCCTGATCGCATATCTGTCCGTTGGGATAGGAGTTTTGGTGATTCCGAGACTGGGCAAGGCCAAAAATCCCTTCTGTCCCTTCATCATGGCTTCATCCTTTACAGTCTGTGTGATAGGCATGATCCTTGATTTTGCGGGAAATGTGTTCGGCTTTGACGGATGGAGCGCTGATAAGGTATCCACCATAGGAAATGCAAACTGGTTCGCAGGATACCTGATGACCGTAATGTTTATCGGAGTTTCCGCATATTTCCTCACGTCCCAAAGAAACCGGATTGAGAAAAGCGGCATTGAAAAGATACTCACGGTTTACCTGCTTGTGGCGTTTTATATGATGATCTCGCAAGGCTCCGCATCGGTGTATCTGGCTTCATGGGCAGTCTTGCTTGCACTTATGATCTTATCGGGCAAAGATATCTACTTGTTCCATAGGGTTTCAGGTCTGATTCTTTTATGTGCGATAAGCAATCTTGTTCATGCATTCTATATTTCCGGGGGAGGTGTGATCAGAGCAAATGATCGGATAGGCTGGATGATTCAAGATCCTGCCTTTGCATTGGGAGTGCTTATCGCAGCCGGGATGCTTTTCTGCATTACATGGCATCTGAACAAAAAGGGCGTAGATATCAGGGTAAATATAGGCATAATACTTGCCGTCATGACATTATGCGCGGCTTTGGTGTTTGCACTTCTTATTATCGCAAACACCGGAAGCAGAGTGGGATATCTCGGCAAAGAGGGTTCGCTTTTTTGGTTCGATTATCATTGGGGGAGTTCAAGAGGTGCAACTTTAAGCATAGGCGTGGAAGTATTCAGAGGAATGAGTCCTTTTGAGAAGATATTTGGTAAGGGGCCGGATACTTTTTATTCGTTCCTGACGAGCGGAAGATTTCCGGATACTCTGGAAAGATGCAACGATTATTTTGGCGGGGTAAGGCTTACCAATACGCATTGTGAGCTCCTGACAATGCTGGTAAATACCGGAATAGCCGGAACGGTTTCTTTTTACGGACTGATGATATTAGTGATGATTAAGGGATTTCGTAAAAAGACGGTAACTTCTCTTGCTTGCTCATTATGCATTCTCGCGTATATAATCAATAATATTTTCAGTTTTCAAACTGCGGTTAATGTATCACAGCTTGCACTGGTCCTGGGGTTCGGGGCGTGGGCTGTCATACCGGATAAATCGGAGGACGGATGAACGGATTAAAGGTAGTAAAAGTTGCGGAGCTCAGAGCTAAACTTGCAGTCATACCCGCCAAGCTTCTGCTGGCGGTTTTGGTAGTCTGCGTCCTGTTCTGGGATACCGACCTTGAAAAGACTTTTGCCAAGATCACGGATACACCCGTCTACGCCGGCGGAATGCTATTGGTGATATATGGCGTTCTTTCCTATCTGTATTTTTTTATAAAGCTTTTTCATAATTATCTGATCGGAATTCTGGTAGCAGCTGCTGCGGCATATGCACTTTATACCATAAAGGATAACTTTACCGAAGACAGACAGATAATATTTCTGCTTATCATGATATTCTGCGGACCGGTCCTGGACCTTTTGAGATTCATCAGATACAGGAACATGAAGCGTGAGGTTATAGAAGAGTCTGAGGAATTCAAAGACAAGATCGACGATATCTACGACAATGTGCACGGATATGACGAAGGGTATGATGCGGGATATGAAAGAGGATATTACCGCGGAAGAAATGAGACTATAGACAGGTACGAAAGAGAACGCATCGAATCATCCCGTTATGAAGATGAATATGACGATGAGGATTACATAGAGGAAAAAGAACGAATGCCGGAGCTTCCAACCGGTTTCTTTGAAGGGTGCAAATCTCCCGAAGCGATAAAAAGACGATACAGGGATCTTTGCAAAGTTTATCATCCCGACAACGGAAACGGCTCGGAAGCGATCTTCAATGCCATATGCGATGAGTACAATCGATTAATGGACGAATAATGCCATTTGTGATAGATTAGTTCTATTATATTTCAGAAAAGAAAGACGTTCGTGATCCGACGCCGAAAGGAAGGTGATAGGTATGCAGAATAGAGGACCTTATTACATTACAACGGCAATTGCCTACACATCAGGCAAACCTCATATAGGTAATTCCTATGAGATAGTCATGGCCGATGCAATCGCCAGACACAAAAGACAGCAGGGCTTTGATGTTTTTTTCCAGACCGGAACAGATGAGCACGGTCAGAAGATAGAGGAGAAGGCTGCGGCGGAAGGTGTTTCCCCCAAGGAATTCGTTGACCGCATTGCCGGCATCATCAGAGGTATCTGCGACAGCCTCGATGTTTCTTATGACAAGTTTATCCGCACCACAGATGCGGACCATGAAGCCCAGATACAGAAGATCTTTAAGAAGATGTATGACAAGGGCGATATTTACAAGGGAGCCTACGAGGGAATGTATTGTACTCCCTGTGAGTCATTCTGGACCGAGAGCCAGCTTGTGGACGGCAAGTGTCCCGACTGCGGACGTGAGGTAAAGCCTGCCAAGGAAGAAGCATACTTTTTCAAGATGAGCAAGTATGCCGACAGACTCATGAAGTATTATGACGAGCATCCCGAATTCATACAGCCTGTTTCCCGTAAGAACGAGATGGTCAACAATTTCCTCAAGCCCGGTCTTCAGGATCTTTGTGTATCCAGGACCTCATTTAAATGGGGCATTCCCGTTACTTTTGATGAGAAGCATGTAGTGTATGTATGGCTTGATGCTCTCAGCAACTATATCACCGGTATCGGCTATGATGCTGACGGTAACCATTCCGATATGTACAAAAAGTTCTGGCCCGCAGATCTTCATCTTATAGGAAAGGATATTATCCGTTTCCATACGATCTACTGGCCCATATTCCTCATGTCTCTTGAAGAGCCTCTTCCCAAGAAGGTTTTCGGACATCCCTGGCTCCTTCAGGGCGGCGAGAAGATGAGCAAGTCCAGAGGAAATGTTATCTATGCAGACGATCTCATCTCACTTTACGGTGTCGATGCGGTACGTTACTACGTACTTCATGAGATGCCTTATGAAAATGACGGAACCATCACTTGGGAGCTCATGACCGAGAGATATAATTCCGACCTTGCGAACATCCTCGGAAATCTCGTAAAGAGAACCGTTTCCATGACCAATAAGTACTTTGGCGGCGTAGTCACAAAGACAGGTGCCGAGGCAGATGTGGACGCTGATCTTAAGGCAGTCGTTACCGCCGCAAGGGATAAGGTCTGTGCTAAGATGGACGATCTCAGAGTTGCGGATGCCATCGACGAAGTATTTGCGATCTTCAAGCGTTCCAATAAATATATTGACGAGACCGAGCCCTGGACTCTTGCCAAGGACGAAGCCGGTAAGGACAGACTATCGGAGGTTATGTACAACCTTACCGAGTCCATTGTGATCGGAGCCAATCTCCTTGTGTCATATATGCCCGAGACTTCAAAGACCATCCTTGCTCAGCTCGGTGAAAACGATCTCAGAGATTATGACGATCTTGATAAATTCGGACTTTACGAATCCGGAAAGAAGGTCACCTCAGATCCCGAGACTCTCTTTGCACGACTTAATCTTGAGGATATAATGAAAAAGGTAGAAGAAATTCGCGCCGCTCAGAGAGCCGAGTATGAAAGAGAGAACGGCATCTCTTCCGAAGAGAACAAGGAAGCTGCCGCAGATGACTGCATAGATCTTGAGCCCAAAGCGGAAATATCCTATGACGATTTTGCCAAACTTCAGCTGCAGGTCGGACAGATCATTTCCTGCGAAGAGGTTCGGGGGTCCAAGAAACTCCTCTGCTCACAGGTTAAGATCGGAAGCAAGACCAGACAGATCCTTTCCGGCATCAAGTCAGGTTATTCGGCTGAAGAGATGGTCGGAAAGAAGGTCGTTGTACTCACCAACCTTGCACCCCGACAGATTGCAGGCCTTACAAGCGAAGGAATGCTCCTTTGTGCGGAGAATGCAGAGGGCGGGCTTTCTCTTCTAAGCATAGACAAGGATATGCCTGCCGGTGCGGAAATAGGATAATTACGGAAGGGGTACTTCCATGAAAAAAGAAGAATTCTATTTTGATTCAAGGGACGGAAAATCGAGTATACACGGAGTAAGGTGGATGCCTGACAAAGGCGAGGCCGGTGCAAAGGGTATTATCCAGATTGTCCACGGAATGGAAGAATATGTAGGCAGGTATGAAGATTTCGCCGAGTATATGACTTCCAACGGATTCATTGTAACCGGAGAGGATCATCTCGGACACGGCGGAAGCGTTGCCGAAGGCCAGACCAAAGGATACTTTTGCGAGCAGGATCCCGCCACCGTTTTGGTCAGGGATGTTCACAGACTTAAAAAGATAACCCAGGAGAAATTCCCGGGACTTCCCATGATCCTGATGGGTCACAGTATGGGTTCTTTTATCGTAAGAAATTATATTTACCGCTACGGGACCGGTATTCGGATGGCAATAATAATGGGTACCGGTCAGCCCGGTCTGGGAGCCGTAAATGCGGGAGTTGCACTTGCCAAGCTGACAGCTCTTTTTAAGGGCCCCAAATGCATCCCCGCCCTGGTGACCAAGATCAGCTTCGGCGGTTATACGGCCAGAATACCGAATCCCAGAACTCCGTATGACTGGCTCAGCGTAAATGAAAAGAACGTTGATGATTATATAGCGGATCCCGATTGCGGATTTGGTTTTACCGCGGGCGGATATCTGGGAATGTTCGAACTCATTAAGAGGATGGAGAAAGATGTTAATATCGACGCCGTTCCAAAGGATCTTCCTCTTTTTTTTGTATCGGGCGAAGAAGATCCGGTGGGTGAATACGGTGAAGGTGTAAAAGCTGCTTCGGAGACCTATAAGGCAGCAGGCGTAAGAGATATTACCGTTAAGCTATATCCCGGCGACAGGCACGAGATCCTCAATGAGGATAATAAACAAACCGTTAAAGAGGATATCCTTGAATGGATAACGGAAAGGCTTCATTAAAATCCCGAATCAGTTATGAATGGGCAGGTCCCGAAGATTGGACCGAAGCCATGTCTTTGGTTTGGACAACCTTCATGGAATTTGAGGCCCGGGATTACGGAGAAGAAGGTGTCGGTCATTTTTTTGAATTCATCACTGACGACGACCTTCACAGGGCTTTCCTGAGAGGAACATATCCGGTTCTGGTAGCCAGACTGGATGGCCGGATAGTCGGAGTCGGATCCGTTCGAAGCGGCAACCGTCTTTCCCTGCTGTTTGTTGCCAAGGAATTTCACAGACACGGTATCGGATCGGAGCTTATAGACAGGCTGTGCAGATATCTTCGTGATGTATGCCACGAAGATTGTATGATGGTAAAAGCGGCTCCTTATGCCGTGGAATTTTATAAAAAGATCGGTTTTATGCCCCTTGAACCGGAGAAAAACATATCCGGTATCAGAGTTACGACCATGGAACTGGTCTTTTAGAAGAGGTAAAAAGTGCGTTTTCTTAATCCAGATTCAAAAGTAATGGTCATATTGACCAAGGTAGCTGATCTTATGTGGCTCAATATCCTGACCCTGATCATGTGTATTCCCGTGATCACTGCCGGAGCGGCGCTGACTGCCAAGGATTATATGTGCTATAAGATTCTTAAAAATGAGGAAGCCGGCATAACCAAGGGCTTTTTCCATTCATTCAGGCAGAATTTCAGGCAGGCGACTATTATCTGGCTTCTTATGCTGGTAGTTATAGTATTTATCGGAATTGATGTAGTATTTGCCATTGGTCTTACCGGAACGGGCAGCAATATCGTACGCGCCATCATCTACGCCGTAGCATTTTTCGTATATGTGGCCTGCATAATGATCTTCCCCGTGCTGGCCAGATTCGACAATACCGTAAAGGGAACCATAAGAAGCGGTCTTCATATGACGGTTGCAATCCTCCCCAAGGCCATTCTCATGGGTATTTTATATGTTATTCCGCCTTATGTGGGACTTCATTGGTTCGCTTCGATCCCGGTTGTCATCATGTTCGGTATCAGTGCCCCCGGGTACGTCTCGGCCATGCTCTACAGAAAAGCCTTCGAACAGGTGGAGAACAAGTTCTACGAAGAGCATCCCGAGCTTGCTCCCGAAACGGATCCTGTAGAAGAAGCTATGCAGGAAGCTATGAAAAGAGATACTAATTAAGTCTTTTTGACTACTGTCAAAACGACGAAACCATTAGCGGAAGGCTTGGACAAATTGCCAATATATTTAGACTTTTTTAATTTTCCATGGCAAAATGCCCAAACCTTTGACAAAAGTTTGTTTATCTCGGTTATTTGCAAGGATAATCGCGGATAGTATACTTCATACATGTATTGGGCGGTCAAACCGTCTTTAACAGGTATTCTGAAAGGAGTATTAAAAAATATGGCAAGTCTTTCACTTAAGCATATCACCAAGGTTTATCCCAACGGCTTCGAAGCAGTTAAGGACTTTAACCTGGAGATCAATGATCAGGAGTTCATCATCTTCGTAGGACCTTCCGGATGCGGTAAGTCAACTACCCTTCGTATGATCGCAGGTCTTGAAGATATCTCCGGCGGTGAGCTTTACATCGGCGACAAGCTCATGAACGATGTTGAGCCTAAGGATCGTGATATCGCGATGGTATTCCAGAATTACGCTCTGTATCCTCACATGACCGTTTACGATAACATGGCATTCGGCCTTAAGCTTCGTAAGGTTCCCAAGGATCAGATTGACAAGATGGTAAAAGAGGCAGCTCGTATCCTCGACCTCACCTCTCTCCTCGACCGTAGACCTAAGGCTCTTTCCGGTGGACAGAGACAGCGTGTTGCAATGGGACGTGCTATCGTACGTAATCCTAAGGTATTCCTCATGGACGAGCCTCTCTCCAACCTCGATGCAAAGCTTCGTGTACAGATGAGAATCGAGATCGCAAAGCTTCATCAGAGACTCGGCACCACCATCATTTACGTTACCCACGACCAGACTGAGGCTATGACCCTCGGTGACAGAATCGTCGTTATGAAGGACGGTATCGTTCAGCAGGTTGATTCTCCTCAGAATCTCTATGACAAGCCTTGCAACCTCTTCGTTGCAGGATTCATGGGATCACCTCAGATGAACTTCCTTGATGCTACCGTAGTTGTTGACGGCGATGTTGCTAACCTTGAGATCGCAGGTCACATGATCCCTCTTCCTCCCGCAAAGAGCAAGAAGCTCATCGAGGGCGGATATGACGGAAAGATCGTTACCTTCGGTATCAGACCTGAGGATGTTTACGATTCAGAGATGTACATCGAGACCTCACCCGCAAGCGTATTCGAGTCAGTTGTTAAGGTTTACGAGCTTATGGGTGCTGAAGTATTCCTTTACTTCGATCTCGAGGAGTTCCCTATCACCGCAAGAGTCGATCCTCGTACAAATGCAAGACCCGGCGATAACATCAGATTCGCAATCGATATCGAGAAGATTCACGTATTCGATAAGGAGACTGAGAAGGTTATCACCAACTAATCTTTACAATTACCCTCATCCCGGGCCCGAGTACTGGCCCGGGATGTTTTTTTTCCGAAGCGGAGAGACAGATGATCACAAACCAGATATTACTTAAGAGTATCAGTGGACTTCAGGCTATAACCAAGGTCGGAATGACTTTATATGATCCCCAGGGAAATCAGGTTGTTTCTGCGGAAGGCCCCGAGGCGGATGAAAGCATTGTAAGAGATTTTGCTGCTTCTCAGGCCGATTCTCAGGAATCCGGTGGAGTATACTTCGTAAAGGTTAACGAAGGCGACGATATCAAATTCGTTCTTGCATGTGATGCATCCAAGGAGGATTCCTACCAGACCGCACGTATCTGCGTGGCTCAGCTGGCGGACCTTATGGATGCATACAGGGAGAGGGATGATAAGGGAAATTTCTATCAGAATCTTATACTGGATAACCTTCTTCTTGTCGACATTTACAACCGCGCAAGAAAACTTAAGATAGAGGTTAATGTTCCGAGATGTGTTTTTCTGGTTTCTTTTAAGAAAGATAAGGACAGTATCGTCAAGGAGCTGCTCAAAGGACTCTTTGCACCCCAGAGCGGAGATGTGATCACAAGCGTCGATGAAGACACTCTGATCTTGATCAAGTGTCTGAAGGAAGATCAGAGCGATGAAGAACTGGAATCTGTTGCCAGAATGATCGTATCCAGTCTTAATACGGAAGCAATGCTTTCCGCTAAGGTTTCCTACGGAACCGTTGTACGGGAACTGAAGGATGTTTCCAAATCATATAAGGAAGCCAAGATGGCTCTGGACGTAGGATCCATATTCTATGCAGAGCAGGAAGTAGCGGCTTATACCAGTCTCGGTATAGGCAGACTGATCTACCAGCTTCCGGTTCCGTTGTGCCAGATGTTCTTACAGGAGATTTTTAACGGTGGTATTCTTGAGGAACTTGATGAAGAATCAAGGGGCACTATTAAGATGTTTTTCGAAAACAATCTGAATGTGTCCGAGACTTCAAGACATCTTTTCATCCACCGTAATACACTTGTTTACAGGATTGAAAAGCTTCAGAAGATAACGGGACTGGATCTGAGAAATTTTGATGATGCCGTTACCTTTAAGATCGCACTTATGGTTGAAAATTATCTGAAGAAGATGGAAGACAAGATTTAAGCTTCTGCCAGATCCCACTTGGGAATAAATGATTCACTTACGGCTTCGCCCTCCTGGACGAAGCCTTTTTCTATGCCTATTTTATCTGCAAATTCGACAACTCTTGAATATTCATCCGCAGATACTCTTCTTCCGAGAACGGGATGATTCTTTACGGATGATACGGGGGTGTACTGATTCATTATGCTTATATAGATGTTATCTCCATAGGTTTCGTGGAGGTATCTGAGGACTTTCTTGGAATCGGGAACACCGTCCGGTAGAACCAGATGTCTTACGAGAAGCCCTTTTTTCATAAGGCCGTCATCGCCCATAACGGCAGGCCCTGTCTGGGAATACATCTCTGCCAGAGCCTTTTTGGCAATATCCGGATAGTCCCCCGCTTTACTGTATCTGAGGCTCAGTTCTTCGGACATGTATTTGAAATCGGGCATATAGATATCGACGAGTCCGTTAAGCAGCTTTAGGCTGTCCGTGGATTCGTATCCGCTCGAATTATATACTACGGGAATGGTCAGTCCCTTATTTTTGGCGATGATAAGCGCATTGACTATCAGGGGTATATGACATACCCCGGTAACGAGATTGATATTTGACGCTTTTTTCTCCTGAAGATCCAGGAAATAATCGGAAAGAACGGAGGCTGTAACTGCGATACCTTTGTTTTCGTGGGATATTTCGCAGTTCTGACAAAACAGACAGCAGAGATTGCATCCGGAAAAAAAGACCGTACCGGACCCGCCCTCGCCCGTTATGCAGGGCTCTTCCCACATATGCTTATAGACTTTGGCAATGGAAAGCTCCGCACTCATACGGCAATATCCGTCAGACATGGTATATCTGTCCGCATGGCAGTTTCGGGGGCACAGGGTGCAATCTTTATAGAATTGTGTTGTATCCAGCAAATTCATATCGTACAAAAAAATAAGTTGCGTGCAGGAAGCAACTCACCACCCGGCTGATCTGCGGCACATGGACGTTCTGCTTAGTGCTGCTTGGTTCCCCACCTGACACGGTTCACAGTGTCGCACTGCGCAGGACCGAATGATGAGCTGCTTTCTGCACACAACGAAACTATATTATAAATAAATCACGTGCAAGTCAAGCATAAGTCCATATGCCCATGGTGATTTCAGGGCGAAGCCATATGTTTTTGTTCGTGCGTCCCGAGCTGGCAGTTCTAAGGAATGTACGGGGATTAATCCGGGTTACCGCGTCGCTGCACATGAGACATCCTTGTCTCACGTTCGCTAACCTCGCCATCCGGGCTCGGTTCCGCTGGAAAAATAATTACATTCCTAAGAACTTCGGGCACTCGGAACAAACTCTCAAAAACATACGGCTTCGCCTTGAAACCACCGCAGATATATGTGAGTTATCCTGTGATTTACTTGATATACGTTGGATTACAGATTAAGATAAAGAAAGTGTTGTTTATTGAAGTCTTTTCGAGAGGAGACAGGTATGCTCGTACAGAAATATATTGATATGTTGGGGGCAAAGTCGGTTATAAGGGATCTTGCGGGAAAGGCGGCTGCAAGGGGCGCGGAGATCGGATATGAGAATGTGTTCGATTACAGTCTGGGAAATCCGTCGGTTCCGGTTCCGGATGCAATCAATGAGACTATGATAAGGCTTCTTCAGACTCTGGATTCCAGGTCTCTTCACGGATATTCTCCCAACCCCGGTCTTCCCGAGGCCAGAGATGCGGTTGCGGCTTCCTTGAAGCGCAGATTCGGCATTGATTATAAGAGAGAGCATATCTTTATGACCAGTGCGGCAGCTTCCGCACTTGCACACGCATTCAGGCTGGTTGCTCAGGAAGGGGATGAGATCATCACATTTGCTCCTTTCTTCCCCGAGTACAGACCCTACGTAAATCTTACGGGTGCGGAGCTTAAGGTTGTAAGTCCCGATACCGAGACTTTCCAGATCAATTTCGATGAATTCGAGAAGATGATAAATGAGAAGACCATGGCGGTCCTCATCAATACTCCCAACAATCCTTCGGGAATAGTATATTCCGAGGAGACAATAAAGAGGCTGTCCGACATCCTCAGGGAGGCACAGAATAAGTATTCTCATGCCATTTATATTATTTCCGATGAGCCTTACAGGGAGATCGTCTTTGACGGAAAAGAAGCCCCTGTGATTCCTAGGTTCTATGACAATACCATCAGCTGTTATTCTTTCTCCAAGTCACTTTCACTTCCCGGAGAAAGAATCGGATACATGGCTGTAAATCCCGCCGCAGAGGGAGCGGATCTTTTGGTCAACATGGCGGTTCAAATCTCCAGAGGAATCGGCCACAACTGTCCTTCCTCCATAATGCAGAGGGCAATAGCGGAAAATATCGATCTTACTGCGGACCTTTCAGTATATGAGACAAACATGAATCTTATCTACGACAAACTGGTAGAGCTTGGCTTTACAGTTGTACGTCCCGGCGGAACATTCTATATTTTCCCGAAGGCACTTGAAGAGGATTCCGTGGCATTTTGTCAGAAGGCTCTTAAATACGATCTGGTTCTCGTTCCCGGAGACAGCTTCGGTGCACCCGGATTTTTCAGAATGGCTTACTGCATAGATACAGAGAAGGTTAAGAGATCACTTCCCGTTTTGGAGAAGTTTGTTAAGGAAGAGTACGGAAAATAAGGAGTATCGGGATGATAGACGGAGGACTTGTTCTTGAAGGCGGTGGAATGAAGGGACTGTTTACGGCAGGAGTCCTTGATTTTCTTATGGATAAAAAGATCATGTTCTCATCGATCTACGGGGTTTCTGCCGGAGCCTGTCATATGACCAGTTATATATCGGGTCAGAGAGGCAGAGCATTTGATATAAGCGTGGATTATCTGGATACCAGATGGTATTGCGGGGTTCCCTCGCTTCTGGCAACGGGTAATCTGTTCAATACGGACATAGCCTACGGGCTGGTTCCGAATACCTTAAATCCCTTTGATCATGAAGCGTATGAGAAATACGAGGGAAGTGCATATGCGGTCGTTACGGATGTAGAGACCGGAAAGCCTGAGTATATGCGCTTAAAAAGCTGCAGGGGCAAGAACATGGATAAACTCAGGGCTTCCGCATCCCTTCCTCTCGTAGCGAATATGGTCTTGGTTGGTGGCAGAAAATATCTGGACGGCGGATTGAGTGATGCAATTCCCATTGAAAGATCGGTTATGTCAGGTAATGACAAGAATCTGGTTATTCTTACCAAGGAAGTGGGTTATGTGAGAAAGCCAATCCCTGCATATGAGCTGGCCATGCTTAAATTGAGATATGCCGCATATCCTCAGGTCTGGAGACTGATGCAGGACAGGGACATAAGATATAACGAGCAGTTGAAATTCTTATCGCAGATGGAAAAAGACGGCAAGGCTTTCGTAATCCGTCCTCAGGAAAAAAGCGATACCAAGAGGATCGATAAAAACCCCGAACATCTTAAGAATCTTTATAACGAAGGCTATACAGAAGCTGAGAGAAATTACGAAAAACTGGTCGAATATTTCGAGTTATAATGTGACACAGATGTCACAAACATGGAAGCTGAGGTTGTCATAATAGCAAAACATAAGTTTTGCCAAAACGTGAAATTTCCCGTAAAATGGGCATTCTTCGTTGACAAATAATAATCGTTATATTAAACTCGACTTTGTTGAGGATGCGTCCTCTGAGGAGTTTTATAAGGATTGGTATTGACAGAAGGGAGATTATTATGGCAGTCGAAAAGAAGTCCATTGCTAAGCCCGAAGTTAAGGCTGATGCAACGGTAAAGACAGAAGCTAAAGCAGCTAAAAAGCCTGCAGCCAAGAAGGCTACAGCAGCTAAAACCGCAGCTAAGAAGCCTGCAGCCACCAAGAAGGCTGAGCTTAAGGCCAAGGTAGTTCTTCAGCTTAGTGACGGAAGAGAATATACTGAAGCAGATCTTATAGGCAACGCTAAGAATGTTTGGCAGTACGATCTTGGCAAGAAGACTGCAGATCTCACTAAGGTTGAGCTCTATGTTAAGCCCGAGGATAACAAAGTTTATTATGTAATGAACGATATCGAGGGAGATTTCAACCTTTAATCTTATCCATATAAATATAAAGACCGCTTCGGATCATCCGGTGCGGTCTTTTTTTATTTTTCTTTAATGATATTTCATAAATGATGTGTTGACACCACAGGTGAGGAGTGCTAATTTAGTTTTTGTAGATGTTAGCACTCTTTTAAATCGAGTGCTAACAGAGTGGGAAGGGAGGTACGGATATGGAAATGGATGAGAGAAAAGCCACTATACTTCAGGCAATCATCCGCAACTATCTTGAAACCGGTGAGCCGGTGGGCAGCAGAACCATATCCAAGTACACCGATCTGAACCTGAGCTCGGCAACCATCAGAAATGAGATGGCGGATCTGGAGGAGATGGGATATATTCTTCAGCCCCACACTTCCGCCGGACGTATTCCTTCCGACAAGGGATACAGGTTTTACGTCGATACCATGATGGAAGCCAAGGACAGAGAAATATCCGAGATGAAGAAAGTCCTCATGGAACGTCAGGACAAGCTCGAGGATATGCTCAAGGGAGTTGTAAAGCTCCTAGCCAAGGATACTCAGTACGCATCCCTGATCACCGCACCCAGTGCAAATCGCAACAAACTGAAATTTATTCAGTTGTCGAGGATAGATGATGAACACCTTCTGACAGTTATCGTTAAGGAAGGAAATGTCATCAAGAACAAGGTGGTTGATATCACCGAGCCGGTTAACGAAGAGACGCTCCTTAAACTGAACTTGATGCTCAATACTCAGTTATCGGGCATGACCATGGATGAAATATCACTTTCCATGATCACCGGGCTCAAGGCGCAGGCGGGATCCCATTCGGGAGTTATTTCCGAAGTAATCGATGCGGTAGCGGAGGCAATCTCCGCGGAAGAGGATCTTAAGGTTTATACCAGCGGAGCAAATAACATATTAAAGTATCCCGAACTCAGCGATAATTCTGAAAAAGCAGGACACCTGATCAACACTTTCGAAGAAAGGGAAGGCCTGGAGGAACTGATAATCGGAGGCGAGGACGGAGACGAAGCCATCAAGGTCTATATAGGAAGTGAGAATAAAGTAAGCGGTATGGAAGACTGCAGCGTCGTAACCGCAACTTATGAACTTGAAGGCGGAATGAAAGGAACCATAGGTATCGTCGGACCCAAGCGAATGGATTATGACAAGGTTGTAGGAACTTTGAAGTCTCTTCGAAGCGGTCTGGATGATCTTTATAAAAAAGATAACTAGAAAGGATCTGTTTATATAATGAGTGAAGAAAAGACAGACAAGGTGATCAATAAGGATACGGGTGAGACCGTAGCCGAGGAAAAGGCGGAGGATGTTTCCGAACTCGAAGAAGCGGTTGAAGAAGCTGCTGAGGATGCTAAAGCCGAGGATATAGAGATCACGGAAGAATCCGAAGAAGCCGAAAGCCCTGAAGAGGAAAAGGCCGGTAAGAAATCCTGGTCGGAGAGAAAGGCCGAGAAGAAAGCCCAGAAAGCCGATAAGGAAAAAGAGGCCCTCAAGGCTAAGGTAGAAGAGCTGGAAGACAAAACTAAGAGACAGCTTGCAGAGTTCGAGAATTTCAGAAACCGTTCCGAAAAAGAAAAGGCACAATCTTTTGACAGAGGAGCGGCATCCGTACTTGAAAAGCTTCTTCCGGTAGTCGACAATTTCGAAAGAGGATTTGCCGCGGTTGAGGAAGAAGATAAGAACGATGCATTTGTCGTAGGAATGGATAAGATCTACAAACAGCTTATGGATGAGCTGGACAAGATGGGAGTCAAGCCCATCGAAGCGGTCGGCAAGGAATTCGATCCCGCTTTCCACAATGCGGTAATGCAGACAGAGAGCGATGAATACGAATCAGGTGTTGTCGCTCAGGAGCTTTTGAAAGGCTATACATATCACGATACCGTTTTAAGACACAGCATGGTATCGGTGGTTCAATAATAAATCTAAGAATTATTCCTTAAGGAGGAAAAGAATATGAGCAAGATAATTGGTATTGACCTCGGAACAACAAACAGCTGCGTATCAGTAATGGAAGGCGGAAAGCCTACCGTTATCGCTAACGCAGAAGGTGCAAGAACAACCCCTTCGATCGTAGCTTTCACCAAGAACGGTGAGAGACTTGTAGGTGAGCCTGCAAAGCGTCAGGCAGTTACCAACGCAGATAACACCATTTCTTCAATCAAGAGAGATATGGGTACAGACAGAGGCCGCAATATCGACGGCAAGAAGTATTCACCTCAGCAGATCTCCGCAATGATCCTTCAGAAGCTTAAGGATGATGCAGAGAGTTATCTCGGTGAGAAGGTTACCGAAGCTGTTATCACCGTTCCC